>SVEH01000011.1 GCA_015057455.1 Lachnospiraceae bacterium
GCTTTATATTCCTCGATTAATTTTAATTTTTCTTCTTTAGTTCTCATTATAGATAACACCTCCATGTCAAAGATTATAGCTCTTTAACTGAAGGTATTAAATGCGTGCTTGATTTGACGCTTACGTTAATTCTTCATATCTTTTGCTTATTACTTTATTTGTCAAATTATCTCCTGTCATTATATCATACGCTTATTTAAACATACAATATAAACTTTTCTTTCTTAATTCTGAAATTGTTGAATCGAACGATTCTTATAGATATTCTTAATAATGCATTATAAAAATATGAATATATATTAATACCCATAGTTGGACTTTCACCAACTAGACTAGTACTATGCTTGGCTCACTACCAAAATGATTATATGAAGAATTAGTTATATATTAATTCTTCATATAATCATTGTAACATTTTTATAATAATTAGAGTACTAAATGCTATAAAGAATTATAAAGCAAATGAAATATACTAATATATACTTTTTGCTAGTTTCTAAGTTTTAAAATTATATTTTTAGCATCACTATCTACATTATCAAATGATACTCTACTACAACTCTTGCAAAATGGAATTTCATCTCTTTTACCTTCTAAATGCTTAATCCTAAATTCTTTTAAATGTTTTGAATTCCATGCATCGATAAGAAGTGTATCCTTTACATTCCCATAACATGTTCCATGTTTCCAATCATGACAGCACACCCCAATATCCCCATTAGAATGTACTAACATATGAGTTAATGGATATGCACAAATACTATACTCAGTTGCATGTTTCGTATAATAATCTATATTAGAAACATCTATAGAACTTTCCTTTGGAATTGCATCATATTCAGCCCAATTATCTTTTATTATTTCTATAAACGCATAATCAGAAATAGGAGCAAATATGTCTAAAAACTTTTGCTTATCTTCTTCTGTTTCCAAACCTACATCTAATATTTTTATCGCTAATTCTAAATTTCTATTTCTGCTGATTGAATACAAATATTGTATTTCATTTACCAATTTATCATAATCAATTTTTACTCCACATATATTTTCATATCCCTGAGTATTAAGTGCCTCTATCGATATTTTTATATAATCCAACTCTGAGTCCACTAATTCCTGACTCAATGCATGCGTCAATAATGATCCATTAGTTGTTAACCTTACTTTTTCACAATAACCATTTTTTAATGTCTTTATCCAGGATGTAACATTTTTATTAATTAAAGGTTCTCCAATACAATAAAATTCTATAACCTTAACCTTTTCTGGAAAGGATGACAAACCTTTCAAAACACTTTTAAAAGTCTCATCCTTCATAATTTCATGTTCTACACCATTAGCATTATTTGAAGGGCAAAACTTACATTTAAAATTACAAACGCTACTCGGATCTATAAAAATGACATATGGTGTCCTAAGTGGCACTACATCAACTAATCTATGACGTTGTCTATGTACTTCTGGTTTAATATTATTCATTAACTATTCCTCCTAATACTTTTGGTAGTGTCAAAAAACTACCATTTTTTCTTTATAAGTTGCTAACTATGCTAGGACTGCAGCTTTAGTTATAAAACCTTTCATTGATAATTACGATTATAAACCTTCTAATATCTTTACAGCTGATGAAACATATATTAAAGTTCGTGGTGTTAAAGGTTTTATATGGTTTATAATGGATGCTGCATCTCGCTCTATCATAGGTTATCGTGTATCTAACAATAGAAGTGTTGGTCCTTGTATTTTAGCTATGCGTATGGCCTTCAAGCACTTTAAAGAGCTACCTAAAAACTTTCACTTTATAGCTGATGGTTACAGTGCCTATCCACTAGCGGCTCAACAATTCTTCCGTGAATTTGGTGATAAATTCAAGTTTGATATCACTCAAGTAATCGGACTTACCAATGATGATGAAGTTTCAAAAGAATTCCGTCCTTACAAACAGATGATTGAACGTCTCAATCGAACCTTCAAATCTTCGTATCGTGTTAGTTGTGGTTATGATAACTACGAAGGTGCCAACTACAATGTTGCTTTATGGGTTGCTTATTATAACTTCCTTAGACCACACAAACATAATAGATACAATGTGTTAAACAAGATTGATATGCTTGAGGGTGCTGATAATATGCTTGGCAAATGGCAACTTCTTATATTCCTTGGTCAACAAACAATCAAGAATCTAAAGACTGCAGATAACTCTAACTGTTCTTAGATTCCGAGCCCGAGGGATATCAGCCATCAGAAGCTTTGCTTCTGACTATGCCCTTGATAGTACACAAAACAAATGCTACAATGCTGCGATTCAGACGGTAAAACTCCTAACTGTTCTTGAGTTCTTCGCCGTCGGTAAGACTCTCAGAGCATTTATTTTGTGTACTATCAAGGGTGGCGTCACTTGCTGAAATTCTATATATTTGCAATTTTCAAGGTTCATTTTGAACTTTTTTCTTTGTTCTAAGTTTTCATAGATTACTTTACACTATCTATTTTTAAACAAAAAACTAAACCTCCCTTTAACCATTAATACATACCACCTTAAACATTTACTCAACATACTTTACTTAATTTACAATTTTTCACACAGTCCATAATATTCTACTTACTGTAGTGGTATAATGAATTTGCAACACTTGGGACGGTAATATATACTATTACTCTACAATCGCGTAAAGTACAGTTTCTATAGCACCATAATTGTGATGACGTAAGTATATTTTATACTCTGCACAATACATTTTACATACTCTGCTATATCTAATAAATCCTCCTTATTGTGATATATACATATTGCTAAACGAGGTTTATATTTTTTTATAGTATTTTCACACCCTAATAAAGCTTTTTTCTCTGCACCTTCTATATCCATTTTAATAAATGAAACCATTTCGCTAACACAATTATCAACTGTATCTGTTTCAATATCATATGAATTATTCTTAATTCCCTCCACAATTTGTGATGCTCCATTTGTTGAATCACTTTCAAACGAAAGTTTTGTTGCTTTATCCCACGCACCTTTTTCTATTAATACAATATTACCATTCTCTTCTTCAATAACTTTTCTTAAAGCTCGTATGCACTCTTTATCTGGTTCAAAACAATATACACTTTTGAATTTTCTATTCACTATATCTAAAAGCTTCAATAATGTTTCTCCATTATTTGATCCTATTTCTACCATAACTTCTTGATTTGAAAATTTCAACAATTCATCTGTATAATACTGATTATCAATCATAACCTTATTAAAATAATCCTGATTCCCTGTTAATCTCCCCATAATAAAAGCTTCTAATACGTCTTTTGATTTTTCATCACTTAAACAATTATAAATTTTTTCTATTCTATCCCAATTACTCTTTAGATATTTTTTATATACCTCTATATCTGAAATAAAGCTACAATAAATTTCTGCTTCAAAATCGAAATTTTTTTCTTCATCAACGTATTCTTTTAACTGTTGTCTTATTTCAGTCCTATACTTAGGTGCAGAAATTACAACAACATAATCATTCGACAATTCAATTGCCTTTTTTATATCACATACCATAATATTATGATTCATATGCATATTTTTACAATTATTGTCCACTATACATATAGGCACTATATCAAATCTTTTCAAAAATCGAATATACCAACATCCCCCTCTTCCATTTCCAAAAAGAATTACATCTTTTTCCTTAAATAAATTATGAACAAATTCAAATGCTTGATTTTATATTACATCAATATTGTTTTTTATATTTATCAACATATCTTCTCCTTATATTTCTATCCATAGATTTTTTAATAATAGCTTAGGTCTCTTTATTAGACTATATATTTTTCTATTAAAAACAAATTTTTAATAAAAAATTGTTGACCACTACACTCCTATAGTTAACTTTTAGTTTTTAAATCATAAAACACCTTATCAATATTAATCTGTCCTTGCTTATTAAAAATATCTTTTAAAATCCTAATAATATTCTCTGATGTGTTTCCTTCCCCAAACGGATTATCTATATACTTACATTCATTTTGAAACTCATCACTAATTGCTTTTTTTATTGTAGCAACAATCTCTTCCTTATAAGGTTGACAACTTAACACCGTTTTCGGCATCAATCGCCCTCTTTGTCGATTGCCAATATTTACAGTTGGTGTGTGGAAAACTGGTGCCTCTATAATTCCACTTGATGAATTGCCAATAACTACATCACATTCATTAATTGCACTAAGATATCTCTCTGTTCCTAGTGAAGTTACAGCAACTACATTATTATTCTTTTGAGCAAAATCATCTATATACTTATTAATCTTTCTCCCACCAGCATCTGCATTTGATTTTGTTATAATAAAGGACATATTCTTCAACTCTTGTAATGCCCCTAATAGTTCTTCAAACTGATTTATTCCACAATCTTCTTCTAACGTTACGGGATGAAATGTTACTACTGCAAATTTACTTTTAAGTTTAATTCCTAAGTTTTCCTCTAATTCTACTTTTTTCATTAAATTTATATTTTTTGCATTTTCTACCCCTAAAGCTCCTACATTAAATACATAGCACGGTTGTTCCCCTAACTGAATAATTCGATTACGATATTTTTCTGTAGTAGCAAAATGTATATGACTCATTTTTGTAATTGAATGTCTAATAGCTTCATCTATAGCTCCTTGTGTAGACTCTCCACCATGAATATGTGCAATAGGTATCTCTTCGTTCATTGCCGCAATACATACTGCTAATGTTTCGTATCGATCTCCTAATACTATAAGTAAATCTAACTTATTATATTTAAAATATTCTCCAAAACGTTCTATAGCCAATGCCATATTTTTTGATATATCAAACGGCTCATCTCCCTTTGTTACACATTCTATCTTTTTATCTATATTTATACCAGCAGCTTCTATTTCTTTATAAGTATTTCCAAATTCTGGACATAGATGTGCCCCTGTAACTAATACTTTTATTTTAAAATAATTATCTTCTATCATCCTAATAATCAAAGGTCTTAAAAGTCCAAACTCAGCTCTTGTTGCGGTTAATATCCCTATCTTTTTTTTCATTTTATCTCCTTTTATTCATGTGTCTTTCTCATCAATTCAACATAATAATATATATAATTTTTTTACATCTCTATCAATTCATCTTCATCAAAGTCCCTTGTCGCTGGTGTTCCTATAATTTGTTCCCATAACATTGGACTAACACCATTTCCTGGTCTTTTAGTTGTAATATTATCAGCTGAATATAATTCTCCCTTCTTAATAGATCGTAATGCAACTATACTCTTTCTTGCAATTTTTATATTTTCCATTTCGCTCAGCGTAGGACTTTTTATTCCATTACCCATAGCTTTTTCAATATGACGAATAGAATTTACCATGTTTTTTAATTCACATGGTTCTAAACTTGCCTTGTGATCTGGTCCTTCCATTGTTCTATCCAATGTAAAATGCTTTTCTATAATTGTTGCCCCCATTGCTACTGCAGCAATTGAAACCTCTATTCCTTTTGTATGGTCAGAATACCCTACATCCAATCCAAATTTTTCATTAAGTGTAACCATAGCACGTAAATTAACATCATCAAAATGTGTCGGGTATTGAGTTGTACAATGCATTAAAGAAATCTTATCCGCTCCATTATCTTTTAAAACATTTACTGCATTCTCCACTTCATCTATTGTACTCATACCAGTAGACAAAATAATCTCCTTATTTGTTTTTGCTATTTCTACTAGATAAGGATAATTTGTAATTTCGCCTGATGGAATCTTCCATACACTCCACCCTTTGAACTTAGATAGAAAATTTACACTTGGTATATCAAACGGAGTTGATAAAAACTGAATCCCTATACCTTCACAATACCTATTCAATTCAATATAATCATCTTCTTTTAATGTAAGTTCAGACAACATTTCTTTTTGACTTTTTACTTTCCCAATATTCTCTATTTGATACTTTGCCAATTCTGCATACCTTGAAGTAATTGCATCAACATTAAAAGTCTGATACTTAACTATATCTACACCTGCATTTTTTGCCTCATAAGCAAGTTTTTTTGCTATTTCTAAACTTCCATTATGATTCACTCCTGCTTCAGCTATTATGCGAACTTTTCTCATTACTTCCTCCTGAAATTAATATCACTATATTATCTCATTATAAATATTTTTAACTTGATTATTTATTAAATGTATACCACTTACCATTTAATTCAACAGCTACACTATATCTCTTTTTCTTATAATTCCGACATCAAACTCTAAATATCATTAGCTTTTTTCATTTCCATACACTTCCTTATAGAATCTACAACATAAGTCTTATCATCTTCTAATAAATTTGTACTACACGGTATATTAATTACCTTTTCTCTATAATACTTTGCTTTTTTTATATCAAATGTTTGACAATTTAAATATGGTTTTTGTTCTGATATCAATCCCCATATTGGCCTTGTCTGTATTTTTTTTTCAGCTAAATACTTTATTACATGATCTCTAGTTTTTTTTTCAAAATCATTTATTTTTAAAGCATAAAACCATCTATTACTTCTAATATCACCTCTAACATCTAAAAGTTCTACATCTGATAACGCGCTAAAATTCTCCTTATAATAATTATAATTATCGTTTTTAATCTTAATAAATTCTTCTAGTTTTTCTAGTTGTGCTAATCCTATAGCAGCCTGTATGTTTGTCATACGATAATTATACCCAACTTCATCATGTAAATAATTTATCTCATCAGATTTGGCTTGAGTGGTTAAATGTTTTGCCTTTTCTAAAAGATTTTTTTCATTAGAAACAATCATTCCCCCACCACCTGTAGTTATTATTTTATTTCCATTGAATGAATAAACACCCACAGTACCTATAGTCCCTGCATACCTCCCCTTAAATTCACCCTCTAAGTAATATGTTCCCAATGCTTCTGTAGCATCTTCTACAACTTTAAGATTATATTTCCGTGCAATTATCATAATTTTACTCATATCGGCCATATTACCAAATACGTGCACTACAACAATGGCTTTTATAGTTCTCTTAGACTTTTTATTAATTAGTACATTGTTTTCAAATATACACTCATTCTCACAAAAATTTTTAATCTTTTTCCAATCTATGCATAATGAATCATCACAATCCATAAATACTGGTTCGGCACCAATATACTTCACTGGATTTACAGCCGCTATAAATGTCAATGTTGGAACTATCACTTCATCTCCTTGTTTTATATCACAGAGCATCAACGCTATATGAAGACCCGCTGTTCCATTTTGACATGAAACAGCACCTTCAATACCAACATACTCACTTAATTTCTTTTCGAATTCATTCACATACTTCCCCGCAGTTGATACCCACCCTGTTGTTATTGCTTCTGTAACATATTGCAATTCATTACCTGATAAATTAGGTATAGACAATGGTATAAATTCGCTCCTGTTACTCATAAATCTCATCTCCAAAATCCAAAGTAGCATATATTTATAATAACAATATATTATGTTTTTATATGGATATTTTAATTTTACCTAGATCTTGATTTCCAATATCTATTTCCATACACCGACTACAAGACTATTATCATTAATATTCTTAAGAATAGTTGCACCTGCTCCTATTCGTGAATCACTACTTATAATTATTCCCTGTATAATTATTGTTTTTGCTCCTATAAAAACATTTTCTTCAATTTTACACCCTCCACAAATAGAGGTTCCTACTGCTATGTGAGTAAAATCACCTACTTCACAATCATGTTCCAAAATTACTCCTGTATTAATAATACACATCTTACCTATTTTCGAATCAGCATTTACAATTGCATTTTTACCAATAAATGTCCCCTCTCCTATATCTACATCTTTAGCAATTATTGCTGTTTTATCAATTATACTTGGTAAAACAAAACCAATTTCTTTTAACTTATAATATAACTGATTCCTCAAATTAGAATTCCCCATATATCCTATACTTACAAATGCATTTTTTATTCCACTATCATATATCTCTTTTATATCATCATCATTTCCTATAACATTATAATCTCTATATGACTTTTCTGTATCAACATCAATAAACCCAACAATATTATAACTACCACTAGTTTCAATTGTATCTACAATACTTTTTGCATGTCCTCCTAAACCAATTAATATTATATCTTCCATTTTTCACCTCTATTTTAACATCCAACTTTCTAATTCATCACCTAAAAAAGGGTACATATCATGTAATACAGGTGATAACATTTTCCCATTTTCATCAATCCTTGACATTAATTTAGGAACAACTGGGTCATCATATACCTGTAAAATTTCAAGCAATACTCTTTCTTTACTTTCCATCAAATCTCTTATGCATTCCCCTAATTCTTTATTATTTTCACAACATCTATATCTATATCCAAACATATCTGCCAACTTTTCAAAATTTGGAAAACTAACACCGGTATCTGGTGTACACCCTATATATTTCCCTCCAAAAAAATTGCTACAGGTTTGTCTTATAGCACCATATCCACCATTGGAAAAAATAATAATGTCTATTGGTAAATTATACTGAACTATAGTTTGGATTTCCTGTATATTCATCATTATACTACCATCACCTGTAACACAATACACTTTTTTCTTACTTGCTACTGCAGTCCCAATTGCTGCTGGCAAATCATAGCCCATAGACCCACACGTGTAATTCGTCATAACCCTTTGTTCCCTTTTGTTTGTACCAATTTGCAACTTTGCCGTATTAGCAGAATTATTTCCTAGAGCTAATATACTATCTTTTGGCTCGTACTCTCCAAAAACTTTCCAAAAATTATATGCACTAACTCGATCATCTCCTATTATTTTGCCTTCTATCGCTTCATACGGTGAAAATCTTTTTTTCAATTTATTACAATATTCAAACCACTCACTATGGTCGGATACATCAATTTTCAACCTACTTACTACTTGAAAAAAATCCTTTAATCCTGTATGTATATGCTTTTTTATATATAATCCCGGTTTTTTTGCTTCATTTTCATCAACATCTACCATATAAATGTCTGCATTTAATGCAAACCCTTCTTGATTGAACCCTGTTTGCCTGTATCCTAGACTATTTCCTAATACAAGTATAACTTCTGCATTTTGTAATATAAAATTTCCTGTCCTTGGACCAACATTTCCAGACGGGCCGTAATAATATTCGTTATCTCTATAAAGGTTATCTGCTACCCAAGCTCCGCCAACTACTGGTATCTGCATTTTCTCAACAAACTCTACAAACTCATCCCTTGATGAACTACTAATAATTCCTGAACCCGCAAGAATACACGGTCTCTTAGACATTTGAATTGTTTTTAATACGTCTTCTATTTCTTTTAGATTTGGTTTTGGTACACAGCTCACAAATTCTTCTACAGGATATAGTTCCTCCTCATTAACAATTACATTTTGTATATCTTGTGGAATATCTAACCATACCGGACCTCTCCTACCATCCATTGCAATATTAATAGCCTTTACAATTTCTCTCTTAACTGCTTTAGGTTCTATTAACATATGCGCATATTTAGTCATATTCTTTACCGTAGGTATTATCTGAAATTCCTGAATTCCCCTATATCTTAAATTCAACCCTGACTTAGCTATCGATGTTTCATATCTTACTTGTCCTGATAAAACAATCATTGGCAAACTATCTTGCCACGCTCCCATTACACCTGTCAATGTATTCGTTGCTCCTGGACCCGAAGTCACACAAACTGCTGCCATTTTTCCACTATATCTTGCATATGCTTCTGCAGCCATAGCGCACGCTTGCTCATGATGATTAAAATACTTATTCATAGTCTCACATACGAGCAATGCATTATCTAAATGCATTGCTCCTCCACCAACTACAGCAAAACAATCTATTATTCCATATTCAACTAAAGTGTCCATTATTATATCTGCAACTCTTTTTTTCATACATCGTTCTTCTTTCTATACTTATAATCTTTATCATTCTTTTATTATTCTAATTCTTTGTATTATCTCGTTTCAAATATATCAATTAAATTATTTATTTCATTAAATTCTAATATCTTATTTGACATTTCCATATTATTATTTTTTATATAAATGGATCAAATTGTGATGGTATAGATTCAACCATATTGTTAATTATATTATTATATGACATCGCACGACAATTCTTGCACTTGCCTTCTAACCACTTTTGATTTGATGCTTCTTTAACTTTATTATGTACATCTGAATTCCACATTTCTTCTAACGCAGAAGTATTTAAATCTCCAATACAAAACTCTGGTTTATCAATTTCAACTATATTAGGATAAACCTTTCCATCTGTTCCTACATTAGCAATCATACTATAATAATTTACCCAACATTTATTTTTAAACTCTATCGGTTTACGATAATTAAAAATAGATTTTATATTTGTAAAATCTTCATCAAAATTCTTATACTTAGAAATTTGTTCTTTTAAATACAATTCTTCATCTTTACTTAATCCTTGACCATTATCTTCATAATCTCTTACAATTTTAAACAGAGCATAATCAAAGCAACTCTCCTTTATAATCCTAAGAAATTCTCCAACATCTTTATAATTTTTATTCGTAATTACTATACGCGATCCAATAACAGGGCTATTATCTCCATGAATATCTTTAATTCTTTTTGGTAACCCTAACACTTTCTTCATATTATCTGTACCTGTTATTAACTTAAAAGTATCTTCTGTAACAGCTGGCACTGATACTGCAATATAATTCAATTTATTCGCAATATTTACGATACCCGATTCCTCGAAATATGAACCATTTGTAATTATGGAACATTCCACATTATTACTATATAATTTATTAATATATTCTTTTAAATTAGGATATAATGTAGGTTCTCCACCTCCAGAAAAATATACTGCTTTAATTTTCATATTAATAATTGAATCCATCAATTTATCCATTACTTCTTTTGATAACGAATTTCTACTTTCATTACGTTCTTTATAGGAACAGTGTATACATCTATGATTACACATTGCCGTAGGATGGACTTCTATTGCAATTGGGTTAAAGTCCTTTTTACCTTCTTTATATATATCCTCTAACAATTTCCCATAATGAAAAACTATTTTATTTGAATTTAAAAAATCTGCTGATAATCTAATACTATTCATCTTTTCCTTCTTTCTTCAACCAAATATCATGGTTAACATATTCTTACTTGTTCTATCGAAAAAATTATTCCTCGTCAATTTCATACCTTAATTAGCTATAATGTTTTATAATCTTAATCTTTCTCTTGTTTTTTCTAATACCTCCAATTGTCCCATATCCATATAAGCAAGCTCATTTACTACATAACATCCTATCTTTTCACCTGCGTTTCTGTATTTCTCTATAATGTCTGGAAAACCTATCACCATATTCTCGGACAATTCATTTATTACCCTAGAGTTAACTATATATAGTCCAGTATTAACTAAGCATGTATAATTCGACTTTTCAATCATTCCATTATAGTTATTATCTTCATCAATATCCACAACACCATAAGGTATAATATGCTTATACTCTGATAATACTATAGTAATAAAATTTCCTTTTTCTTTATGCTGATTATATATAGCCGCATAATCAGCATCTATTATAATATCACAATTAGTCAATATAAAATCTTGTTCTACAACATCCTTTAGCAAACTTAATCCGCCACCTGTACCTAATGGTAGTTGTTCTTCTTTATACTCAATAACATACTCTCTATCAATATTATCAAAATATGACTGTATCATCCCTTTTTTATGATTAACTATCATAAAAAATTCTTTACAACCTCTTTGATAAAAACGATTAATAATATGCTCAGCAATAGGAATCTCTCCTATCGGCACTAAAGCTTTAGGCAAAATCTTCGTATATGGATATAATCTTGTTCCTTTTCCTCCTGCCATCATCACAACAGGTACCTCTAACTTCTCATATCCTCTAATTACTGTACCATTTCTATAAACTATCCCTACAATTTCATCATTAAAATTAACTATTGGTGCCGAATACATCTCTGTTCTCTTAAATAACCTTCTCCAGTTAGCTTTTTCGTACTCTTTAAAAGAAACTGGCTCATAGTTTGCAACTTTAGATATATTCTGGCTCATATCTCCTGCTTTAAGTAAGAATCTTCTTATATCTCCATCTGTAACAGAAGCAAGTAGTTTTTTATTATTCACAACATAAACAACTTTACATCTGACACTCTCTAAACGCTCAATAACATCTTGTACTGTATGACTTTCTGTCATCAACATATCTTCTATTTTCATAACATATCATCCTAATATAATAATTTGTATAAATCTATATCACACTGTGTCTCATACCATTTATATAATTCCTCTATCGCTATTTCCATAGACGTGTACTTAAAATTTGGGCATTCTTCTAAAAATCTTTTATTAGATGCTGTATATTCATTAGCTAACCCTTCCTTACATATGTATATAGGCAAATCTTTATTACTTATCCTATTAATAATAGTACATATCTCAAATAGGCTAATCTTCTTACCTGACACCATATTATATGATTTATATCTAGGCTCATTATGCAAAAACCACTCAAGCATTCTACAAAAATCATCTATCCATAAATAATCAAAATATACATTTTGTCTCATAGATAACGGTATACCTTTTATTGCTTTACAACACCCCAATGATATATATTTTAAAGGATAATACTCATATTTACCAAATACACCAAATAGTCTCATATTTACAATATTATCACTTTTTTCTATATATTGTTGTATCGTATATTTCATAAGTCCATATTGATCAATAGGAATAGTTTTTCCTAACTCTTCTTCTCTTACATCACATATATCATATCTTTTGTCATACTCCGCACCTGAACCTGAATAATACATTTTTCCATAATACATATAATTCTTAGCAAAATTCATAAACATCCTAAGATTATATTCTAACATCTTTGAACCATCTTTTGTTTTGTCTATCCCATTTGAATACACAGCAAAATGCAATACATAGTCAAATCTATTCTTCTTTAAGTATTCTTCTACAGCATTTTCATCTATACAATCAAGTTCAGTGCTCGATGGTGCAAATATCTCGTATTCATTGTTATGTTCTAAATGCTCTTTTACATTTCTTCCTACAAATCCACTAGCACCTGTAATAAGTATCTTCATCCAGTTTTCTCCTATATATATTTTTTATTTATCTTATTCTATTCTCTACATCAAACAAAAAATATCTATCTTCTTGTAGTCCTATACTATCAAACAATTCCTTCGCAGCTTTAGTAGCAGTATACCCTGCAACAAAAATAAACACCTCACTATCTGGATCTACTTCTGACGGATGCTGTGACATTATTCCATGATAACTCATCTTTTTATACGAATCATAAAATGCAACATACCTGGCATTAGGATAATTTTTTGTCAGGAAACTATATATACGCTCTGAAGCATCATTTTCTCCCCATATAGCATATTCCCAAGTACTGTCCTCATTCCATTTCTTTTTTATAAACTCAATTACCTTTTGACTATAGTTCAATATAGTATATTGAGTTTTTTTTCTACATTCATAATAATCACTTATTTGACAAATCTGTTGATACTCGTTCCATTTTTCTTTTATTTGATTTACTGCATTAACATATATTTTATCTTTTATATAGTCTATTTCTTTAATAGCAATAGGTTTCCAATTAATCATATTTATATCCTTTTCCGTATAGATAGGTATATATTTATCTATCCATGAATAACGATAATCCACTTCATCCCTAGCAAGAATTACAGGAATTCCCATTGCAATACATGGTGAAGCTATATGTAATCTAGATGTGATTACCAAGGTTGCTTCTTCCTTTAACTGGTTATATCTTTTTCGTGTAATTTCTTCTAATGTACTACCTTTTGTAATTTCATAATAGGTACCAAAACAAGCATTTTGCATATACACCGCCTTTGCTTTTATATCATTCGGCATAACCTTATCTATAAATTCTGGTGCATCAATAACAAAAACCTTTTCCTCTTGAGGTTCTTTATTTCTTTTATCTAATGTTATTGTTAAACATCCATTCAAATAACATTTAACCCCCCTATCTCTCATATAGTTAAATGTCACCTCATCACGACACCCTACTGGTGAATGACGTTGCAAATACTTTATTTCTTCTTCTGTAATTGCAAAAACATCTCTATTTAAACCAATAAACACAGGAATTATTTTGGGTGAAATGTACCTATTTAAATTTTTATTATAAACATGATTAATCGGTAATATCAAATATTCTCCGTCATATGTTGTTAATTCATAATTATTAAGTACATATATTTCACTATCATTAATTCCCATTTTTTTATATAAATCTTTTATCATTATATTTTGCAAAGGATCCCCAAAATTAACCAATGATTTATCTTCTCGCTTTACAAAACCAACTGACTCAATATCTATTCTTGCAAACTTCATGTTTTTTCCTCCTATATATTGCTAAAATCTAATAAATTTCTTATACAAATTAACTGCATCATATATATTTTCCACATCATACCTTGAAGCATCTAATGTTATCCCACCACCGATTGTATATCCCTCACTAAACATCTTTTCTTTCTTTCTTGCCATGATATATTCCTCTGGCATATAAGAAATATTATTTAACATATTCATTATATTATTTTGATACCATTTTTTATAATCATCACTAATGCTTTTAACAATCTCGTAACCAATCAAAAAATTGACCATATACTTATCACCCAAGCTGTCCATAACCTTTATACATTGACTTTGCATCTTCTTTACATCTGTCAACTCATTTAAATCTATTTTCAAAACATTTCTTCTTGTCAGCTTATCCATTCCTTTATACAGTCCCCCTACATCAGCCCTAATATGTGCAAATATTTTTTTACTAATTCTTCCTTGTACTGGCATAGAAATCCCCTTACCTCCCACTAGTGTAGCAAACTTTACTTCTATACTTTTATCATACTTACCTGATACTCCATTACATATGCTTCCAACTGATGCACTTGACATACCTGCTACAGTAATTGGATATTCTATTGTTAATACACTCTTATTTATTGCACAATTAGTAACACCCATATATATATCTTGCGCACTTCCATTTAACAACTCACCTGTTTTTTCATAAAGATCTGTTAGATAACTTCTCGTGAAACCAGAGTTAATATACATATTAGGCAATACATACATTTCACCACTTCTATCTATACACCTTCTAATTAACGTTTCTGCGTTTTGATCTATTATTTTTATCTTGTTCTTCTCTGAATATAACGGAATAACAAATTGATTTTCTTGTCCCCCATTAAATCCTGGCCAAGCATAAAATCCCCTAATCCACTGAATTAACTTATGATTCTTAAATTTCTCTTCATTTAAGATCATTTTCAAAGTCGATAGTCCCCATTGAAGTATTCCATCATCAGCTCCTATAGGTATTATAAACTCACCTCTAGTCTGAAGATAAGCGTATTCAAAACTTTTTGTCAGAGTTAAATCTCTAGGTGTTGTAATATACCTTATTTTATCATCATTAAGTCTCTCACATATTTCTCGAGCTACTGTGTTACCTTCTGTTGAATTATCACTAACTAACACTTCATATGTCCCTTGATAATCTTGGTCTAAACAAGTTTTCAACGTATAATATAGTGTCTCAGTTGCATTTCTTACCGGTATAACTATTGAGAAATCCACTTCAGGCTCTTTCTCTACTAATTCTCTTGCATCTGTGTTATATATCCTAGATATGTATGTATAATAGTCTCCGCTCCATGCAAATCCTACTTTTTCTTCAAGATATACTGCTTCGTACTGATTTAATCTTGAAAAACGCTTAGATATATATGGTTCAGATACAAGTTTTTCTATATCATTACCTGTTCCAATAACTATTGCAAAATCATCTTTTGTATTGTTCTTACATATATAGTCTATTATGTATGATATATTGTTACCTTGTGATTCACCATCTATAGTTTTTTCTATAGCTGTAATTAGTTTACAATCCTCACATTCAACTATATTCTCCATACTTATAGATACTGTATCTTGTAACTGATATTGTCCCTCTTCTTGAATGATGTCACTTATCATATATACTGGTATATCTAATGAATGTAATATATATGTCATGATATCATAATCTTGCGAGTTCCCTTTATCCATTATTATAACGATTTCTTTTTTATCTTCTAAATACTCATAGAAATATGCCATATTATCCATGTTCAAGTAGTGTTCATCTTTATCTACACTTATAAGCTCTGGATATTTACTTTTCCCATATAGATATA
The DNA here is from genome assembly GCA_015057455.1 of Lachnospiraceae bacterium. GTDB lineage: Bacteria > Bacillota > Clostridia > Lachnospirales > Lachnospiraceae > SIG301. Next base: position 16,388 of record SVEH01000011.1, read on the forward strand.
TAACAAAAGCCATCATTAAATTACTTGTTTGAAAGTATGCGTCCTCTAAAGCAACTATACTCTCTTTTGATTCATCTCCATCCATAAACTTTTGTCTTATTTCATTTAATTTATTATCTAGTTCACTATACAATTCATCCTGTATAAGCTTACTTCTCATATAAGCTTGTCTTTTACTTTCATTTTCCTGACCTGTTTTAGCATATGCTTCTATAAGTTCATTCCATATCTCTGCGTTATTCTCATAATTATATTCTTTACTGATTATATCTCCATATCTTCCTATAACTTCACTGTATTTTTCCTGTTTCATCAATGCTTTACAATTAATCAAATGCCACTTAACTGATATAGGCTTAAAGTCAAATAGATAATCAATTTTCTTTAATACATCTTCATTTATTTCATTATTCTCTACTTCTATTAGTAAATTATCAAGCATTTCATTGTATTTTTTAATATCCATACACTTTTCTCCTTATCACCATAATTATAGCTTTTATTTTTGTAACGCTTCTTTAATTACCTGAGCCATATATTCTATCTTCTCATCTATAAGTCCAGGATATACTCCTATCCAAAACGAATTATTCATTATATACTCTGTATTATCCAAATCTCCTACAACTCTATAGTGAATATCATCTTTGCTATTTATAAAGCAAGGATGCTTAAGTATATTCCCACTAAATAGTAGACGAGTTTGTACTCCACTTGCCTCTAGTTCTCTTATAACCTTTTCTCTATCTATCCCAACATTTTCTTTTAGCGTTATAAGAAAACCAAACCAAGAGGGATTACTACTTTCTTCCCTTTTAGGAAGTATTATTTTATCTGTCATCTTTTCTAATAAACTATATAATTTATTCCAATTTTGTCTTCTCTGCTCTGTGAATCCAGGTAGTTTCTTCAACTGTTCTACACCTATAGCCGCCTGCATATCTGTAACTTTAAGGTTATATCCCCAGTGACTATATACATATTTATGATCATAGCCTTTAGGTAATAAACCGAACTGACCATCAAACCTATGCTTACAATAGTTATCTTGTCCAGATGGACATATACAATCTCTTCCCCAGTCTCTATAAGAAAGTATAAGCTTACTTAGTAACTTGTTATCTGTATATACACATCCTCCCTCACCCATAGTTATATGATGTGGTGGATAGAAACTACTAGTTCCTATATCTCCCCATGTTCCTGTATATCTTGTCTCTCCTTCTATAGTGTATTCACTTCCTAGGGAATCACAATTATCTTCTATTAACCAAAGATTATTCTTTTCACAAAACTCTTTTATAGCTTTTATATTAAATGGATTTCCTAAAGTATGTGCTACCATTACCGCTTTTGTTTTATCCGACAATGCTTTCTCCAGCATAGTTACATCTATGTTATACTCTGGAATAGTTACATCTACGAATACCGGTACTGCACCATACTGAATAATTGGAGCTATAGTAGTCGGGAATGCACACGCTACAGTGATAACTTCATCACCTTTTTTTATCTGTCTATCTCCTAGTTCTGACGCTGTCAAAGTTGCAAACGCAAGTAGATTAGCTGACGAGCCACTATTAACTAAATGTGCATACTTTACACCCATATATTCTGCAAACATTTTTTCAAATCTATCTGCATACTTACCCGTAGTTAACCAAAAGTCAAGAACTGAATCTGTTAAGCTACACATCTCTTTTTCATCAAATACTCGTCCTGAATAATTTATCCTATCACCTGGCTTAAACTCTTTGTTTTCTCTCTTATATTCAGCGTAGTATTCTTTAACCATTTCCTTTATCTCTTGTCTAGCTTCTGACTCATCTTTCCATCTTGACATAGTCATATCCTCCTAACTACAACTTTACTTCTTTTCCTTCATTGCTTTTACATATTCATATATCTGATTCATCCCGTACTCATACATATTTGCACTATCGCTTTCGTTATACAGTGTTTTATACCAATCCACTGTCTGTTTTACGGTTTCATCTATATCCCATACAGGACTCCAGCCCAACTGTAGCCTTGCTTTTGTCGTATCTAAAAATAATAATTCTGCTTCATGTACATGTTCCTTATCTGAACAATCTACAGCACGTCCCATCTCTATCTCTTTTATAACTTTATTTACAACAGTCCATACATCTTTAAACGATGTCATATCTGGTCCAAAGTTCCAACCGCCTCTATACTTAACAGGTTCAAACCACAGCTTTTCTGCTAGTAAGATATAGCCACTTAGTGCATCTAGTACATGCTGCCATGGTCTAATAGACTTTGGTGCTCTTATCTCTACTGTCTTATCAGTAAAAAATGCTTTTATACAGTCAGGTATCAATCTATCTGTGGACCAATCTCCACCACCTATTACATTACCTGCCCTTACTGTTGCAATTGCTTTTTTATGTTCATCATACTTTTCTATGTTAAAGTATGAATTCCTATATGAATCAACTAATATCTCTGCACATGCTTTACTTGAACTATATGGGTCATATCCTCCCAACTCGTCACATTCTCTATATCCCCATATCTGTTCTTTATTGGCATAACACTTATCTGTTGTTATAATAATCGCTTCTTTTACACTGTCAGTATGTCTTATACATTCTAGAACATGCATAGTTCCCATTACATTCACACTATATGTCTCTACTGGCTCTTCATATGACTTTCTAACAAGTGGCTGCGCTGCCAAATGAAATACTATCTCTGGCTTATATGTATCAAATACGTCTTTTAACTTACTATAATCACATATATCCCCACGAATATCTACCAATCTATCTGATAATCTAGATATAACAAAGTTATCTTTATCTGTATATGGGTCTAATGCATACCCTACAATCTTAGCTCCCATACTATCAAGCCACATAACTAGCCATGACCCTTTAAATCCTGTATGACCTGTTATAAGAACACTTTTACCACTCCAAAACTCTGTATTATACATCTTTCCATACCCTCCATGGAGCTTTTTTCTTTTGCCAAAGTTCCTCTAATGCCATCTTATCTCTTACTGTGTCCATAGGATACCAAAATCCGTTATGCTTATACGCACTCATTTGACCATCTTTAGCTAAGTTTTCAAAAGGTTCTGTCTCTAACATCATACTTCCATCACCTAGGTATTCAAACACCTCTGGTTGGAAAGCAGCAAAACCGATATTTACCCATGACTCATCATCATCTGATTTTTCTCTAAAACTTTCCACTTCTGCTTCTTCATTTATATTAATCACACCAAATCTACCTACTGGCTTTGATGCTGATATAGTTGCAATCTTTCCACTTTTTTCATGAAATTTAAGCATCTTATTTATATTAACATTGGACACTCCATCTCCATATGTAAGCATAAATGGTTCATCTCCAATATATTTTCTCGCTTTTAGAACACGACCTGCTGTCGTAGTATCTAATCCTGTATTCACCAATGTCACCTTCCATGGCTCAGACTCACTATTATGTATCTGCATATCATTATTCTGTAAATCAAAAGTAACATCTGCTTGATGTATATAATAATCCATAAAGTACTCTTTTATCATATGGCCTTTATAACCACAGCATATAATAAAATCATTAAAACCATAATAAGAATAAATCTTCATAATATGCCATAGTATAGGATGCTCTCCTATCTCTACCATAGGCTTAGGCTTCATTATAGATTCCTCACTTATTCTAGTTCCTCTTCCACCTGCTAAAATTACGACTTTCATATATACACCTCAAAACTTCCTATAATTATACAATAATTGTCAGTTTTTTACATTTAATAATGATAACACATTTAGATAACATTCGCAATAAAAAAACTTTTATCTTATGAAATTATAAGATAAAAGTTTTTTTATTATTCTATCATGCTCAATATCTCTTTAGCTTCTTGATCAGTTGGTACACATTGAATTATTTGATTAAGTACTACTCTTGCCTCTACTAACTGACCATTCTCTATGTACTCTCTTACTTTAAGTTTTAAAGCATCTGTTATCTGAGTCAATTCTTCTTTTATACTTAGTTGTTCTTGATATGCTTTATCGTTTTCTACTATGTAGTCACCTAATTTCTGAACATACACTTTTATAACTTCATTAAATGGTTCGTAAATCCCTACACAATCTTTTATATTCTTTAATACTTCTTCATTACTATTATTTAATCTTAAGTTCTTAAGTTCTAATAATTTTAGTGATAGTATTTCTTCTTGTGGAAGAACTTCCCTATGAGTAGCAAATACTTCTTCATTATAAACTTTCACACAATATTCATTCACAGCATTTGCAAAATCAAATACTTTTCTTTCATAGTCCTCAAAATAAATATCTTCTTTATCAGCATATCTTACAGCTGCTTCTTTTACCTTAAAATCAAAATATTTGTATCTAAGGTCTCCATTATCTCTCCACTTACTAGTAAGTTTTACTTTATACTCTACATCCTCAGCAGTAGTATGTTCAATCCATCTTTCTATACCTAGCTTCCATTTGGCAAAGTCAAAATTACTAACTACTACCTCAAAAGGCACCTCTACCTCTGCCAATATATCCCATACTTTATTATTTAGATTAAATATATCAACCACACATGCAAATAACTTTTTTATATTCTTAATACATACCTCTTTATCCCTATTATTTTTATAATTAAGAACACTCATATAGATAAAGTACCAGTGTGTATTCTCTACTTCGGCTAACACTCTAACTGCTCTGTTAAATTTTATCTCTAAATCTTCCTTATCATCAGACTCTTCTCCGGCACTTTCTTCATCCAATTTCTTTTCTAAGTCCTCTACATATCTAACAACCCTACCTAGATAACCTTTTCTCTTTATTATTTCTTCTATATATTCACTATAGTCTTCACTATTTTCTTGTCCCAAGATATATGTCATCAAGGCATCTGGAAATCTCACTGCCATAAAACATTCTTCATTATCCCAGCTAAATTTCTTAAAATGAGATCTTAATATATCTTCTTTACCCAATTCAAATTCAGCTATCATAGCATAACTAACAACTTGTCTATACATAAAGTCTTCGAAAACTTCAGATGTCAAAACAAAAGTTTGACCATATAATGCCTCATTATTATTTGCCATTCTATCATATAACTTAATATATTCATTAAATGACTTTAATACACTATCATAATCTTTTAGATTATAACTTGATACCACTTCAGTTCTATATATAAATGCACGAGTTACATCATTTATCCTTTTATCTTTTAACGCAACTTTTCCATACTCTAGGCACTCTTTATACTCGTATTTTCTTATATGAGTCTCCAGTATAAATGCATGAAAAGATCCTATTTTGTCATCTATTTTCTGTCCTTCAAATCTAGGTTCATTTGACTTCTCAAGATAACTCTTTGCTATCTCTGTACCTAAATCATATTCTTGTAACCTCTTATACTCTTGTAATAATAGCCCCGCCATCCTTAAATCATAAGGATTATTCTTTGTTTCTTCTTTTAATAAACTTAAGTTTCTCTTACAATCACTATATAATTCTTCTTGTGAATTATATATATATCCATAATGTTTTACATATGTTTCAAATAACTTTACAGGACCATATAATGGATTCAATGCCTCATGTATAGAATTCACAAACTTTGTATTTGGATATAGTTGTGTCATTCTACTTACAGACGCCTCCGTATATGTAGTACCATCATAACTTTTAAAATTTCTTACTTTATAAAGTGCTGATCTATACTTCTTATACTCTCCACTTTGAAAAAATTCTATAATCTCACTTAAATCTTCAAAACATTCATCATCATCTAGAAACATAAACCATTTTCCTGTTGCTCTCTCCAATCCAACGTTTCTAGCTTTAGCGAAATCATTACACCATTCAAATGGAATAATTATATCTGTAAATTCCTCTAGAATAGATCTTGTATCTTCATCACAACCTGTATCTACTAATATGAGTTCACATGGTATACTTTCCATCAATGGAACTAATGATTCTAAACACATTCTTGTTTCTTTTCTTCCACTCATAAGTATAGATATTGATAATACTACTTCTCTTTCTTTTTTCATGTTACTCTCTCCTTTAATCATATTAGAAAATACTCTATGTAAATATCGTACACTACTCTATAATCCTGAATATTTCATCGAAAAAAGGAGCACCTTCTTAGTGCTCCTTTTAATTTAACATCATCTACTGTATACTATCCTAATAATGATAATACACCTTGGTTTGCTTGATTTGCTTGTGCTAACATTGATTGGCCTGCCTGTGCTAGAATATTCTGGTTAGAATATGCTACCATCTCACTAGCCATATCTGTATCACGAATAGCTGATTCAGCTGATGTAGTATTTTCAACAACATTATCTAAGTTATTAATTGTATGCTCTAATCTATTTTGTATAGCACCTAATTCGGAACGTTGTGCTGATACTTTATTGATTGCATCTGCAATTACTTTTATAGCATCTGTTGCTGCTTGTCCATCATCATCTACTATTCCATTTTTTCCACTACTTAATATATCAACTCCTAATTGTACTGAATTCATGGAATCTATTCCTATTTGTATCTTATTATCTTGTGCACCTTCTGAACCCACATGGAATGTTAAATTAAGCTCATCTGCATATTCTGCTTGTGCAACATGGATATAACTTCTTAATTCTTGATCATCAATACCTATCTCTTCTAGTGATTGACCTGTCTTTAAATATAACTTTGATCTAGCACTATCACTCTTCATTATCTCTGCTAATCCATTTTCTGAGATTCTGTTTCCATCTGCATCATATAACATAGGTGCTCCTTTTGCTACTACACCTATAGATGCTGCTACAGTAGCTAGTGTTACACTTCCATTAACTTCTGTCATAATATCAACATCACTCTTGAATGTTACTGACCCATCTGCTGCAAACTCCATATAATCTTCAATGTTTCCATCTGTTATATACTTTCTACTTCCATCATCATTTTGTATAAAATATTGTTGTACTGCTGTTGCTGAAAGATTTATTCCAGTTGTTGGAGCTGCTGTTTCAGCAAATGTTGTTCCATCTGATCTTTCATATACAACATCTACTAATTCATCAACTACCGAACCAGCTTCTACTTTTGTATAGTATGTATCTCCAGCTGCATCTATAGCTTGTATAAACAAATCTCTTTTTAATACTGCTGTTCCGTCATCTTTCAATTCAACATAATCTGAAAGTGAAACAGATGATGCCAAAGTAGTTCCATCTTCCGATGTATAATATGATGCTGCATTAGTAGTATTCCAATCATTACCACTATCTGCTACTTGGAATTCTTTGTATGTATACTGTCCAAGTGCTTGTGTTCCTCCATCTGTTGAGCCTTTTAATAAATATGTTTCATTGAATTTTGTTGTTTCTGCTACACGGTCAATCTCAGTTACTAACTGATCAATTTCATCTTGAATATTCTGTCTATCTGTTTGACTGTTTGTACCGTTTGCTGCTTGTACTGCTAATTGGTTCATTCTTTGTAACATATCCTCAACTTCAGCTAGCGCACCTTCTGCTGTTTGCACACAAGATATACCATCTTGGGCATTGCTTGAAGCTTGAGTAAGACCTTTAATTTGTTTTCTCATTTTTTCTGAGATTGCTAGACCTGCAGCATCATCTGCTGCTCTGTTAATTCTGTAACCTGATGACAACTTTTCAGTTGACTTAGATAAACTTGATTGTGTGATGTTTAACATTCTGTTAGAGTTCATTGCTTGTAAATTGTGTTGTACTACCATAAAAATCTACCTCCATTTAATTTGTTTTTGCATCCTTGCAAAATTTAATTTATTTTTAGTAAATAATATTTTTATAATAGATTAAAATATTTATTTACTTGTTACACTTTGTTACATAGCAACTAATATTGATTATAAATATTAATTTTGTTTTTTAACAAACAATTATATATTTTATTACTATTTATATCGAGTTAATAATATGGTAAATTAGGCTCTGAACTACTGTTTATACTAATCTCACTTATTACCGAGACTTATAATAGCATCTATTTTTTAGCCTTACACTAATAACATTTTTCTATTTAAGCATTACTCTCACCGAAATATTATACTATATTTTGTATATTTATAAAAAGGAGTAATACACCTACATATTACTCCTTTATGATCATATATATTATCTATACACTCTTTTATATAACTTTACTTAAATCAACTTATCCTAATAATGATAATACACCTTGGTTAGCTTGGTTAGCTTGTGCTAACATAGATTGTCCTGCTTGTGCTAGAATATTCTGATTAGAATATGCTACCATTTCACTTGCCATATCTGTATCACGAATCTGTGATTCAGCTGCTGTTGTATTCTCAACTACATTATCTAAGTTGTTAATTGTATGTTCTAATCTATTTTGAATGGCACCTAGTTCTGAACGTTGTGCTGATACCTTATTGATTGCATCTGCGATTGCTTTTATAGCGTCTGTTGCTGACTGTCCGTCTTCGTCTACTATTCCATTCTTTGTGCTCTTTAAGATATCAACTCCTAATTGTACTGAACTCATAGAATCTATTCCTATAGATATCTTATTGTCATGCATTCCTTCTGAACCTACATGGAATGTTAAATTAAGTTCATCTGCATATTCTGCTTGTGCAACATGGATATAACTTCTTAAGTCTTGGTCATCTATACCAATCTCTTCAAGTGATTGACCTGTCTTTAAATATAATTTTGATCTAGCACTATCACTCTTCATTATCTCTGCTAATCCATTTTCTGAGATTCTGTTTCCATCTGCATCATATAGCATAGGTGCTCCTTTTGCTACTACACCTATAGAAGCTGCTACTGTAGCTACTGTTACACTTCCATTAACTTCAGTCATAATATCAACATCACTCTTAAATGTTACTGAACCATCTGATGCAAACTCCATATAATCTTCAATATTTCCATCTGTTATATACTTTCTACTTCCATCATCATTTTGTATAAAATATTGTTGTACTGCTGTTGCTGAAAGATTTATTCCTACTGTTGGCGCATCTGTTTCAGCAAATGTTGTTCCATCTGTTCTTTCATATACAACATTTACTAGTTCATCTACTACTGAACCAGCTTCTACTTTTGTATAATATGTATCTCCCGCTGCATCTATAGCTTGTATAAATAAATCTCTTTTTAATATTGCTGTTCCATCGTCTTGTAACTCTACATATTCTGAAAGTGATACACTAGTTGCAGATGTTGTTCCATCTGTTGATGTAAAATATGATGCTGCATTAGTAGCGTTCCAATTATTGCCACTATCTGCTACTTGGAATTCTTTGTATGTATATTGTCCAAGTGCTTGTGTTCCTCCGTCTGTTGAACCTTTTAATAAATATGTTTCATTGAATTTTGTTGTTTCTGCAACTCTATCTATCTCTGTAACTAATTGGTCTATCTCATCTTGGATATTTTGTCTATCTGACATACTGTTTGTACCATTTGCTGCTTGTACTGCTAATTGGTTCATTCTTTGTAACATATCCTCAACTTCAGCTAACGCACCTTCTGCTGTTTGCACGCAAGAGATACCATCTTGAGCATTACTTGAAGCCTGAGTAAGACCTTTTATTTGTTTTCTCATTTTTTCTGAAATCGCAAGACCTGCAGCGTCATCTGCTGCTCTGTTGATTCTGTAACCTGATGACAACTTTTCAGTTGACTTAGATACTGAATTATTTGTCAAGTTTAACATTCTGTTAGAATTCATTGCTTGTAAATTGTGTTGTACTACCATAAAAATCTACCTCCGTTTAATTGACTCTTCACATCCTTGTGAAGACATTATTTTTATTTAGCTGTAGTACACAACGTATTACTTAATTTTCATTCAGTTATTTAGATTTGCTTTTGAGAATTTTCTTTTTTGATATTTAATTATTTAATATTATTTATATTCCCTCTTGCTTTTTCGAATAACTTTATAACGTGACATCCTTATCACTTAAGTACGTTGCATCCTTACAACTGGTTACTCATTGTTACTTATTGGCTTCTTGCCAATGATTTGTTTTTAATTAATGTTATTAATTTTAATGTTATTAATTTTTAATTTGAATTTAATCACATTCATTTGAATTAATTTTTTTATACCCGATTTACTGTCAATTTTTATTTTTATTAATTCACCTTAACTTATTTCAAACAGCTCTAGGTATTAAATTTTATTTGAATTAATTTTTACTAATTTTGCATCCTCATGATGCTCAAGTAATTTTCTGTGATTAATTTTGTTATCAACTATATCGATTGAGTTAGCTTTTAATTTAGCACTTTGAGACCTTTATCCCAATAAAAAAAAGAGCAATAGTCTTTAGGGACTATTACTCCTTATTTGTTCTAATAAGTCACAATAAGCTAGGCTTATTACACTTATATATTCTATTAGTTTCGCTTATATATTGTCTCTTTATAAGCTATATATAACTCTTTTATTATTTCTACTTATACCCTATATTTAAAGTGTTTTACTTTGCAGTTCTTACAGTTACCTTCGCTACTTTATCTGCCAAGACTGTTTTTCCACCATATGTCTTATATGGTCGTACTGCAAACTTATTACTTGTGTTTCTCTTTAGGTTTTTGAATGTATATGTTGTTGTTTTTACCTTTGCTACACGAACCCATTTGCCACCAACTGCTTTATATACATAGTAACCTGATGCTCCATTTATTTTAGACCACTTTGTTGTAACAAATGTTTTACCCTTCTTTGATACAAGCATTTTCCCTGGTGCCAATGGTTTTGTAAATTCTGTCATACTTGAATGTGTTCCATATGTTGTTGCTCCATAGTAGTCACCGTATGCTTTTACTGCTATTTTATTTACTGAACCACCATCTAAGTCTTGAAGTAAGAAGGCTGTTTTTGTTGTTTTACCTACTCTTACCCATTTGCCACCTTCAGCTATGTATATTATATATCCTTTTGCATCTTTTACTTTGTTCCATGATATTTTTAATGCATATGTTCCTCTTGCTAATAGTTTTAATCCTGTTGTTTTGCCAAGTGTTGGATGTGTTGCTGCTGGATCTTCTTTCAATGTTACTGTCTTTATTACATAATCTATTCCATCATATGCATATAGTGTATATTTACCTAAATCACTAAACCTAACTGAATCAATATTAATTGATTTTTCTGTACTTATGTCTTCACCATCTTTTATCCATGAATATGAGATATTTTTCATATCTGATGATGTGACGTCAAATGCGATTTGTGCTGGCTTTCCTAATGTTGCATAGATTGTCTCTTCTCCTTCTATCTTAAGGTCTGATTCAAATACTACATTGTACATTCCTACTATTTGTGAAGGTTTACCATCTACTAATGTGGCACATGCATATACACCTTCTAGGTTACCATATGCTTCATCTGTTAAATATTTTGACTTATCAATTGTGTATTCTGCTTTACCTGCTGCATCTAATACATCTACCATATGATATACAAAGCCATACATTTTTTCTACATCTGTCACTTCATCGTATGTATAATCAACAAGCATAGATGTATTTAATTTAAACCAAAAATATCCTTCTTCACTTGTTACCTTATCTTGATTAGGTACTGTAAGTTTAAGTTCATCTGTTGGCTTTATTAACTTATTCTCAAGAATAGCTTTATTATTATCTAAAGTTACATTGCTATTCTCATGAATTATTCCTGTTCCATCTTCAAGTTCTAACTTAACGTTATATTTGCTTAAATCAATTGGCTTATCCCCTTTTGCTCCGTCTTCTTCATACTCTTCAAATCCCATTATACATGCAGAATCAGTTAATCTTGTATCCATTATACGAGTTACATCATCTTCACTTATTAAGTCTAATATTTCTGCTGATGTAACTGTACTTCCTGGACTCTCATAGAATTCTCCAAGCCATATATCATTATCTTTAATGTCTAATGATATCTTACCAGCTTCCTCTTTCTTCATGCTAGTACCATCTGTTAACTTCACGTCAATTGTTTGGTATTCATCTGACTCCTCTGCCATTACTTGGTCCACGCATATTGGGCTAAATGTAACTGTACCTAATGCTAGTACACCTACCCATGCGTAAGTTAGTAGTTTTTTTGCTAGTTTTCTTTTAATCATTGTTGTCTCATGATGTATATATTAATTATGCATTATTTCATATCTGTAATGCTATATCAACTAAATATGCTTATAACACAACATTAAATATTCATCATTACGCTACTTCCTTTTGTGTATTTCAAGATAACTATAACCAATTTTTCCCAATTATGTCAAGATTTCTTTATATTTTTAAAACTTTTATTTGTATACCAACGATAGATTTTATAGCTATAATGGGTTATACCATTACTATATTTTCTACAGGGATGAGAGTAGGAAGTTATATTAGCACAAAAAAATAACTACCTTAGCCTTATGTTTGCCGACAGCTAAAGTAGTTGTTTTTATAAACATGGGCTAACCGTCTATCGGTAGTGCCCTTCTTTATTAGAATATAACATTACAAGTCAAATGTAAATATATTTCATATCATTTTATATATTCTTTATTATTTTTCTTAATCGTCTTATCCACTTATATTACCTATTCTTTCCTCTATAAGCATCTTAACCTCATCTTTTAATTCTTCTCTTAGATATGACTGGTTTACCTTTTCATAAAATTTATCTTTCATCGAACATAGTCTTTTTATGGTTTTATCTGCTACAACTTTATTCATACCACATTGTTCTGCAAATAGTATAAATTCTTTTCGTCTTATATTTTTCTTTTTCCCATTTAGAGTTAATGCTAATTGTTCTTTATCTTCTGGCATAACAACATTTACAAATAACATATCATATGCCTCCGCCAAATAAAATTCTCTATTACCTGGTTTTGTTTCTTTTAATGAAAAGTTCTTCATATGCATATCTGAGTTACCAATAATATACGAAAACAACACTCTAATATATAATTCTGCCAAATCTAAACCGGGTCTATATGAATATTGCTTAATAATTCTACTACATTTTTCATATGATCCTTTATATTTATCTTGTGTTAATCTATTGGACAACTGACAAAAATCTTCCATTGCATATAAATCAACAGAATTTCCTTTTATATTTCTATCTATACGTTTAGTTATATATCCGAATTTACCATTAACTTTGATCAATGCATGTGGAACTGTTTTTATCCCTACCATATCTGCTAAACCCATAGCTAAATCTTCAAATTCAGGCAATGAATCAAACTCTTCTGTTTGAGGTTTTAAAATATAGCCTGTTGGATAATCAACAATAGTTAATCTTGTATCATCTACTCTCTCTCCTTTTTTCCAGGAACAGCCTCCATTCCAAACATTGCAAGGGCTTGGTTTACTTTATCAAGTCGAACAGTCTCCTTTCCCTGCTCCAACTCCCTGACAAATCTTAATCCTAAACCTGCGCGCCAAGCAAATTCTTCCTGTGTCAATCCTGCTCTTTTTCTTTCTGCTTTAATATATTTTCCTATAGTGTTCATAAATATATATTACACCCTTTAGGGTATAATATCAAATGTTTTTTATATTTTTATACCCTAAAGGGTGCAAAACTCTTTATTCTTTATATTTATATTTATTTTTGATATAAATAGTTTTCTATTTTAATGTTCTTATTGTCCCAAATATATTAGCTGGTGAATATGCTACTTGTCCATCAACTATTACATATGGTCTTACTGCAATATTATATGATGTATTTCTTTTTAGATTCTTAAATACATAACTATTAGTTTTTGTTGTTCCAAGTCTTACCCACTTAGTACCTACTTTTCTATATACTACATATCCTGTTGCTCTTGTAGATTTAGTCCAATTAGCTTTTACTGCAGTATATGCTCTAACTGGCGTTATAAATGTTCTTACATTAGCAGGTTTTGTAAACGTTGCATATGATGTATGTTTCTTAGCATATACTATTTTCCCAAAATGGTTTCTATATGGTTTTATTGCAAATGCTTCCTTGTCCGCTGCTGCCAATCCTGTTACCAAATAAGATGTTCCTGCAGTTACACCAATTCTCTTCCATTTGCCAGATACAGCTTTATATACCACATAACCTGTTGCGTTCTGAGCTTTATTCCATGCAAGTTTTACTGAATATACTCCTCTTGCAGCGGTCTTTATTCCCGTTGCATATCCTACTGTTGGTAATTTTGTTTCATCTGCCACTACATTTATAGTAACAAACTTTATTTTTACACCATCATATACCATTACCATATACTCACCTAAATCTTCCCCTGTTACCGTATCAATTGTATATGTATCAGATGTACAATTCACCTCTTCATAGTCTTTAGTCCATGAATATAATATTTTACCTTTGTAATCTGTTGTTGCATTTAGCTTTATTTCACCTTTTTGTCCTAGGGCAACTTTTACTTCTTGTTTTTCATCTACTTTTAAGTCGGACTTTACAACTACATTATACAATGATACCAATTGCTGTACTTTTCCATCTACAACAGTTGCACATCCGTATATTCCATTCAAAGTTGTATCATTATCTGGTCTTACAAAATCATCTCTATTAATTGTATATATAGAATCACCGCTAGCATCTAGTTCATTTACAACATGATATGTTAAGAATAGACTTTCTTCACCCTTATCATCATATCTGCTATACATCTTCATAGATGTATCTAACTTAAACCAATAATATTTGTTTGACCTTGTTTCATCTATGGTTGGAGCTTTTAGTACTATTCTGTCATTTACATCAAATTCTATATTCTGAATAGATGCCACATCTCCTGCCATCTTTATGTTACCAATCTCATGAATAATTCCTTCAGCATTCTTTAATTCAAACTTTAGGTCATAATTTTTTTCTGAATCCTCATCTCCGCCAAGAATATCAAAAACAGACAACTCTGTTGTATTAGTTACTCTAGCCTCCATTATTCTGCCTTTTTCATCCTCATCTAATAGGATTTCTTTAAGCTTTGAAGCTGTAACTGTTTTACCTATTGTGCCCTCTAAGAAATCACCTATCCATATATCTCCGTCTTTAATGTCTATTGTATATGGTATCGTTCCTTCATTCTTTAACTTCATTTTGTTTGCTCCTGTTACTTCCATATCTACCTTGTCATAATCAAGAGCATATGCTGTTCCTACACCTAATGTTCCTAATGCTACAACAAGTGTTGTGGCAAATAACAATGTTTTCTTCATTAGATTTGTTTTAATCATATTTCCCTCCATAAAAAATATATTTGTTGTGTTATTCTTTCTTACAGTTATATCACAACAAATATATTATCGGCGGCTATATTGTAAAGATTATGTACAATATCTCTGTTATGAAACAGTACATATATCCATTTATTCCCAATTACTATGAAAAATAATATTTTTTTGCTAGAATAGGTCTACTGGGTGCTACCAAGCACGATAGGTGGTTAGTCCCTTGTTATAAGGGACGGTGTTTTTATACATAAACCGTTTCCCTATCTTAACAAGTATTAGATGTTGTCTAATATATTTTGTGATAAGGAGGGGATGCTCTATGACTATGTCAGATTTTATGGCAATAATGTGCTATACCATTACTATATTTTCTGCTGGTTTTGGAGTGGGAAGTTTTATAAATTCACAAAAAAAATAACTACCTTAGCCCAACACGTTTAAAAATGCTAAAGTAGTTGTTTTTAAGCGAGGGCTAACCGTCTATCGGTAGTACCCTTTCTTTATCATCATACAGTATTATTAAACAATTGTAAATAACTTTTATATATTATTTATAAAATTACATACTAAAGGAGCTTCTCTCGAAGCTCCTTTGACTTTAAATCTATTTCATTATCCTTGTAACAATGATAACACACCTTGATTTGCTTGATTTGCTTGTGCCAACATTGATTGTCCTGCTTGTGAAAGGATATTAGTATTAGAATACTTAACCATTTCACTTGCCATATCTGTATCACGAATCTGTGATTCAGCTGCTGTTGTATTCTCTGCTACGTTATCTAAATTATTGATTGTATGCTCTAATCTGTTTTGGATGGCACCAAGTGAAGCACGCTGAGCTGATACTTTGTTAATAGCTGCTGCAATTACATCAATTGCATCTGTTGCTAACATACCATCCTCATCAACTATACCATTTTTATCGCTCTTAAGAATATCTACTCCTAAGTTTACAGCTCCCATAGATTCTATCTCAACTGGAAGTTTATTCTCATAAGTTCCATCAGAACCTACTTGAAGTAATATTTCTAACTTATCTGGATATGCATGTTGTGATGAATTAATATATGCTACTTTACCATCATCCTTTACCCCAATATCTGCCAAAGATTGTCCTGTACCTATATATAATTCATATATTGCCGTATCCTTTACCAATATTTTAGCCAACCCATTTGACGAAATTCTATTTCCATCCACATCATATAACTCTGGATTACCTAATTCAAATGCACCTACTTCAGTAGCATCTGCAGCATCTATAACTGTTCCATCCTCTACCACTTTAACTTCATTTTCATTTTTAAATGCTAATGTTGGATTAGCTGGATCTGTTGTATCCACCTCCAAATATTCTTCAATATTAGCATTAGTAATATACTTTCTTGTTCCATCGTCTTCTTCTATAAAAAATTTATTTTCCGCGAATTCTGCAAGTTTTAGTCCTGTCAATGGGAGATCATCAGCTGGTACCTCATTGCCTAATTCATCGCTATACGTTATTGCCTGTGCTACATATTTTAGATCTGTAACTTCATGCCACATTTGATCATCATCACTATATTTATATAATGGTTTTTTAAATGCCAATTCACCATTTTCATCAATACCTACATAATCATAAATATCAGTTCCATCCGCTAATGGATCAGAACCATCCGCATTTACTGAATAATATGTTGCTCCTCCTTCAAACTCGCTACCAAATGTAGTCGCTATGTATTCTTTATATGCATATTGCTCTAACATCTGAGTCCCGCCATCTGTTGCTCCCTTAAGCAAATATGTCTCATTGAACTTTGATGTTTCTGCTATTCTATCTATTTCATCTACTAATTGATCTATTTCATCTTGAATTGCTTGTCTATCTGAAACACTATTTGTACCGTTGGCAGCTTGTACTGTTAATTGGTTCATCCTTTGAAGCATATCCTCCACTTCTGCCATTGCGCCTTCTGCTGTTTGCACACATGATATACCATCTTGTGCATTTGCTGATGCTTGTTCGATACCTCTAATTTGTTTTCTCATCTTTTCTGAAATTGCTAGTCCTGCTGCATCATCTGCTGCTCTGTTAATTCTATAACCAGAAGCTAGCTTTTCAGTTGTTTTTGATAATCCGCTTGTTGTGATATTTAACATTCTGTTAGCATTCATTGCTTGTAAATTGTGTTGTACTACCATATTATTCGACCTCCGTATAATTTCCTTGCGTCCATGCAAGAATCTAATTAAATATTATTGATTCCTTTCCCTTCTAGTTATTCATAACAGTATCCTCATACGTTCCCCGATTTACAATGCATTTCGTGTCTCTTCATCATGTCTTTTTTAATCACTTAAATCATTTAAATTTATAAATGATTTTTTAATCACTGAAATCTTTAAAGATGATTGAAAGCATCTTTGATGATTGAATCCTTTTAAAGGATTTTTATACAAATCAAATATAACTCTATACTGCTACCATATAGGTCACATTTGAAATATGCCTTAGTATATATTGCTTATTGCAATTTTAAAACTTAGTTCTTCTTTCCTAAGTAATATCGAACTTATTGCCTAGGGTTGTAATAGTACTTATTACCCAAACTTATATTTTTTATAAGTATTTTTAATTAATTACTGTTCTAATTGCTATTTTTATTACTATTCAATCTATTATTCTAACAATGCCAGAACACCTTGGTTAAATTGATTTGCTTGTGCAAGTACCGACTCGCCAGCTTGATTAAGTATATTTGAATTTGAGTATTTAACCATTTCACTTGCCATATCTGTATCTTTTATCTGAGAATAAGATGCTGTTGTGTTCTCTGATGTATTCCCTAATGTTCTAACTGCATGCTCTAATCTATTTTGTTGCGCTCCAATTCTTGAACGCGTAACCATTATTTTATTAAGAGCTTTTTCTATTAAATTTAAAGAATATGTTGCAAATGCCTCACTGCCCACATTCACATCATCTATTTCTAGTGTTGAAGTATTCATATAATCTATGCTAACTTCTACTTTATTATCACCGTCAGCCCCCGCCTGAATGTTATATGTATTCTCTCCTCGAGCCACTTCACCTTTAGCTCCCATTATTGTGCACTCTATTTCACCCATATTATGTGGTCTACTAGTTGAATTTGGAAAATGTTCTTCTGCTTCTGTTTTTCCATTTTCATTATTATTCTTCCTTGTATGTGAAGATATTGTTAATATTCCATCTCCAGTTTTAAATATAGTATTGGAATGACTAACTAATATACCGTCAGGAAATTTTTTATCCATTGTTTGTCCACCTGGACGATTATATATAGGGTTTTCTTCTATATATTTATATATCTTATCTACTACTTCTTTACCATTTGTAAGACCATGTATATCTATTGTATATTCATGAGTATCATATCTTCCAAAATTTTTAACGCTACTCTGTGTACCATCTCCATCTATCATTGTGAATTTAAATGCCTCTTTACACCCTACACTACAATGAAATGAAAAGGATTTATCATATAAATACTGAACATTAGATACATCTACATTACTAAAATCTAGTGTTCCAGCAGGATAATATCCAATTAAACCTGGTTTAGCTGTATTTGTATAATGAAAAGCTTCTACCATAAGTCCTGCTTTTACAGATGGAGAATTAACTAGACTTCCCACACTCATAAACCCTTTTGCCTCTGCATCAGGATTCTTAAACACTTTCTGCTCATTAAATGTTGTTGTCTCACCAATTCTATTTATCTCTGACTTCAACTGGTCTATTTCACTTTGTATTGCTTGTCTATCACTATCTGAATTTGTTCCATTGGCTGCTTGTAGAGCCAACTCGTTCATTCTTTGTAGCATATTACTTGCTTCATTTAATTCTCCATCTGCCACTTGGCATAAAGAAATTCCCTCTTGAGCATTCATTAGTCCTTGGTCTATACCTTTTATCTGCTTATTTAGTTTGCTAGATATTTCTAAGCCTGCCGCATCATCTGCTGCTCTATTTATTCTATAGCCAGATGATAATTTCTCTGCTGACTTTGACGAAGCTATTACACTTCTTTTATATTGTCTATTGGCATTCAAAGCCTGCATATTGTGATGTACTACTAACATATAGACTCCTTAACTATTACATGTATTTTTTATATTACTGCACCTACAGCACCTTGAATTATCTGTTCTAACCTATTTTTCTCTGTTGAAATATATTTGCGAGCATCATCTATATAATCCATTGCTTTATTTGTGTGTACTAACGCTTCTTTACTTCCATTTTCTTTAGTTACATCTATTTCATCTATTGTATTTAAAACTTCATGATAATCTATACTAATTTTAGGCACTTGGTTATTTGAAGTATATACACCTGCTGCATTTTGCATACTTACATCATTTATAATATTTGTATTTACATTGCTTGTATTTACATTACCTACATATGGGTTATATGGTGCAAATATCTTCTCTCCATTAAAATCAGCTTCATATCCTATATTTTGTATTTCAAGTCTTAATTGACGGATTTCTTCTTGGATCTCTCTTTTGTCATTGTATGACTTGCCGTCATATCCAGCTTGAATTGAAAGCTGTGTTATTCTATATAGTTTTTTATTCATTTCTGCAAGTGACATATCTGCAACTTGATTCTTTGTAATATCTTCTTGCGCTCTATCAATCACGCCAGTATAAGCAGGTATTTCATTTCCCGCCCCATTTGATAAAGACATACTTGCAGCTACATCTGTAGTAGCATCTTCATTATTTTGTTCTGCATATTTTTGTGCAATATCTGCTTTTGTAACAAAGCTCATACTATATTGTTTACTTGCAGCATTCATTATTTCATTTTGTACAACCATGTATCAATCCGCCCCCTAACAAGTCATATAGGCACAATTACTTATTGTAATTTATATTTATAGTTCTCTTTTCCTATCCTCAATATCGTACTAAAGCACCACGACATTAATACTTTTTTCCCAAAAAATGTAATTTTTTTACATTTTTACACCTTTTATAATGTAAAATGCCTACTTTCTAGTACTAAATACCCATATTTTTACAAATGAAATTTTTAATTTTCTGTGAACTCTTCTTCTTTTCCTTGACCTTTACTGGCAAATTAATTATTATATATACTTAAGGGTTGTAGGGTTAGGGTAAACAGTTAGGTAAATCACACAAAAGCCTATATATTCATTAACAATTTACATTCGTAAATTAGTTACACAAAAAATTATAAAAAGTTACAAAAGATAAAATAGATACATAGAATTACTACGTATATATTAGGGGGAACGCAATAATAAAAGGGAGATGATAAAATGGATAACGAAGAGAAACAATTATTGAAATTTATAGCCAATAAGATTGAATCTATAGATAACAGACTTACTTCTTTAGAAAATAAAGTTGACGCTATGGATAAACGTCTTACTTCTGTGGAGAACAGACTTACTTCCCTAGAAAATAAAGTTGATGCTATAGACAAGCGCCTTACTTCCCTAGAAAATAAAGTTGACGCTATGGATAAACGTCTTACTTCTGTGGAAAACAGACTTACTTCTGTAGAAAGTAAAGTTGACGCTATGGATAAACGTCTTACTTCTGTGGAGAACAGACTTACTTCTGTGGAAAGTAAAGTTGACGCTATGGATAAGCGTCTTACTTCTGTGGAACTAAATCAAGAGAATACTATTTCTCATCAGTTGGCTATACTTTCTGAAAATCATATTAACTTAAACAACAAATTAGATAAATTTCTTGATAAAATGAATGAGCAAGAATCTATCAAGTTAAGACTTCATATTGTTGAGAATAAAGTTGAGGAACTTAGCAAATAATTATATACAACACCCTATTAATTACTAGGAGATGATTATGTGAATACAGCCACTATTTTTAAGAAGCCAAAATTTATAGTCTTATTTGCTGTAATATGTACTTTTTTATGGGGAAGCGCTTTCCCATTTGTTAAAACAGGTTATAAATTAATGTCTATCGAATCAGGAGATATATCTTCAACCATTCTATTTGCTGGTGTAAGATTTTTAACTGCTGGAATTATAACACTTATTATATGTAGACTTTTTAAACTAGATAAAAATATAATAACCACAAAAGCTTTTTTCTCCTCTTATGGAAATAAAAAGTTTATTACTTCTTGTATTATATTGTCTTTATTTATGACCTCACTCCAATATACATGCTTTTATATTGGATTATCCAATGCATCTGGTGTAAACGGCTCAATAATAAATTCAAGTGGTACAATATTTACTGTAATACTAGCTTTTATCGTCTATAAATCAGACAAACCAACTTTAATAAAACTTCTAGGTTGTTTACTTAGTTTTATAGGAATATTAGCTATTAATTTTAGAACCGTTGATTTAAATGCCGTACATTCACTTTCAGACTTAGGAAGAAATGCTGGTCTTGAAATCTTTACAATGCAAGGAGAAGGCTTACTATTTTTTGCTTCACTGTCAGCTGCTGTTGGAACAATCTTTAATAAAAACTATACCCAAACCTATAATCCAATAACACTAACAGGATTTCAATTAGCATTTGGTGGATTATGCTTAACAATAATAGGTTTACTAACAGGCGGCTCATTAAACTTTAGTGGTGTAAAAGCCGTACTAGTATTGATATACCTATCAATACTATCAGCAATAGCAATCACACTATGGTCAACATTGCTGAAATATAATAATGCTAGTAAAGTATCTGTGTTTAAATTTTTAACACCAATCTTTGGTGTATTGTTATCAGGACTAATCCTAAGGGAAAATATCTTAAACATATGGGTAGGAATATCACTCCTTCTAACATGTGCAGGTATAGTATTAATGCAACGAAAGTAATTTTATATAATTAATTTAGCTCTTTCTGATATTTAAAAATAAAATTATAGGATTACAAATATAAAGAATCATCTAAAATTCCTTATATTTGTAATCCTTTTAAAATTTATTTCGAAATATTAATATCAATCTTATTGTATGGAATATTAATTCCCTCTTTTCTAAATTTCTCAATTATCTTTTCTTGAATATCAAATTTCACTGCAAAGAAATCTGCTGTTTCCACCCAAACTCTGAAAGCAATATTAATTGCACTCTCTCCAAAAGACTCTACAAGAATATCAACATTCTTTCCGTTTTCCTTAATTATACGGTTATCACTGTTAGCTAAAACATTTAATGCACTTCTAACACTTTTAATATCGCTTGAATAATCTACTGGTATTATTAAATCTAGTCTTCTATAGTCTTCATCTGGCACATTCTTTATTGATGAGTTAGCCAAGATTCCGTTAGGAATAACTACTTTTTGATTATCTGGTGTTATTAATTTTGTATAGAAAATATCAATCTCAGTTACTTTTCCCTCTATTCCACTTGAAACGATATAATCATTTACTCTAAATGGCTTAAGAATAAGTATTAATACACCACCTGCAAAGTTAGCCAAACTTCCTTGAAGTGACAAACCAATTGCTAAACCTGCAGAACCGATTATCGCAACAAATGATGATGTTGGAACACCTAATATTCCCACTATTATTACTATTAATATTGCATTTAATCCTATTGATGTTAAATTAAGTAGAAACTTTGATACACTTTGCTCAAAATTACTTTTCTTAAGTGATCTGTCAACGATTTTCTTAACCACTTTTACTAATTTTCTACCGATAAAATATACAATTATTGCAAATAAAATCTTTGTAATTATTTCACCTAGCATATTGCCATCAAAGAAGTCTAAAAATTCCTTTACTTCTTTTACAATGTCCTTAGTTGCTGATTCCATCCCCTTTTCAACCTGGTCTCCCGCTTTTAACAAATTGTTTGATAAATAAATCATATTAACTACCTTCCTGTCTCGTATGTTTTGTATTCCACCCTTTGTATATAAATATATTTCCCACATTTTTTATATGGTTTATTATATATTTAACTTAATAATTTTCTAATGGTTCTACTTCTTACTATTCTTAACCGAAGTCTTCTTCACATTACTCTTCTTAGATGCTTTCTTAACATCATCTGCTGCTACTGTAACTGTTTCAGCAACATAATCTTTAGCTTCCTCTGCCTTTTTCAAAACCTCAGATGCTTTACTTGTCACTGCTTTTTGAACATCACTAGCTTTGGCTGATATTATCTTTGTTGCACCAGTTGCTTTTGAAGTAATTGTTTTAGATGCATCATTCGCCTTAGTTGTAATTGTTTTGCCTACTTCTCCGGCTTTTTTTGCAATAACATTTACTTTCTTTTCTGTATCACCTTCTTTTAATAAAGTTCCATTCTTATCTGCTGCTTTTTTGCCCTTTGATAAAGAGCCATTTTCTCCAAGCAAGTTATTATCATTAGCTTCTTTTTCATTAGCCTTTTCATTAGCTTTCTTACTTGAAACAAGTGGGGTAAAATTATATACTGAAACACTTAATGGTTCAACTGTTATTGTAATGTAATACTCTCTTCCATCTACGCTTCCTGGTCTAGCATTCTTTAATCGTGGATTAGCTAAGCCCATTCCGCCGTATTTTTCATCCTCTGTTGAGAAAATCTCTTTATATCTACCTTTATATGGCACACCTATCTCATAATTCTCATAAGCCACTGGTGTAAAGTTGCACACAACTATAAGTGTTTCTCCTTGTTCTTCACCATTTCTTATAAATGAAATTATACTTCTCTCTGCATCCATTTCATTTATCCATTGGAAGCCCTTAGTATCAAAATCATATAAATGCAAGGCTTTCTGTTCTTTATATAAAACATTTAAGTCTCTCATTAAGTCATTTATCTGCTTATAATTCTCTTTCTTAAGAAGATTCCAATCAATTGGTGTATTGGTGTTCCATTTCTTTGTATAACCAAAATCTTGTCCCATAAATGTTAGCTTCTTACCTGGATGTGTCATCATATATGCAAGTACCATCTTCATAGTTGCATGATTTTGTGTAAATTCATCCTTAAATGATGTCATTATACTACCTTCATAACGATTAACAACATCATGTGATAACTGCAACATATATTTATTACTGTAGTTATACAACATACTAAGAGTTATTTGGTCATGTTTACCTTTTCTATATATTGGATCTAGATGCATATATTCCAATGTATCGTTGGTCCAATCTGTATTCCATTTGTAATCAAATCCCATTCCATCTTCGTCAACTGGCTCTGTAAGACTCATCCATGAAGTTGTTTCTTGGGCAATTATCATAGTTCCGTCATTTTTCTTACTATGTATACTGTTAAGATGTTTGAAAAACTCAACTGCATCTAAATTCTCATTCTCTCCATACATATTAGGAATCCAATTACCTGGTTCCCTTCCAAAATCAAGATATAGCATAGCTGCGCCATCATTTACACGCAATCCATCCAAATGGTATACATCAAACCAGAAAAATGCGTTAGCTATAAGGAAATTTGTAACCTGTGGTCTAGCATAATTAAATAAATGGGTTCCTAGTTGTGGATGTATTCCTTGTCTTGGGTCTAGATGTTCATACAAACAACTTCCATCAAAATAAGCTAGTCCAACTTCATCTGCTGCAAAGTACGCTGGCACCCAATCCACAATTACTCCAATTCCCTTATCATGCATGTAATTGATGAAATACATAAAGTCATCTGGTGTACCATATCTTGATGTTGGTGCATAATAACCAGTTACCTTATATCCATCAAGAGACTCGTCTTTATATTCCATAATAGGCATTAGTTCTATATGTGTATATCCCATATCTGAAACATAATCTGCTATTCTTGGCGCTATGTCTCTATAATTAACATCTACTATATCTTTATCAAAACTTCCTAAATGAAGTTCATAGACACTTACAGCCTGTCTATCTCTTACTTTAACGTTATTATAACGTTCCTCTGTATATTCTAATGACTCATTGGCCCTAGCTGTTCCGTTAGATTTCTTACTATCTACGCCTTTTTTAGATTTTAACTTCTGATTATTAGATAATCTCTCATTCTCTACATCTACTGCAACATATGCTTTCCCTGCATTCTTACGAGCCTCTATCCAAGCATCATCTGTCCAAGAAAAATTCTCTACATCCCATACTACTGATGCATCTGATGGCATAACCTCTGACTTATAACCATATGGATCTGCTTTTTGAACAATTCCACCCTTGATTTTAAGTTCATATTTGTACAAATCACCTGGTTTAACTCCTGGAATAAATATTTCAAATATTCCTGTGTCACCTATCTCACCCATTTGATCAATTCTGCCATCCCAGTTGTTCCAACTACCCACAACACTAACGCGAAATGCATTAGGTGCCCACACTGCAAAATATGTCCCTTCTACCTTGCCAACCTTTGTGTAATGGGCCCCCATCTTATTATACACTTCATAGTGTATTCCATGTTCAAATCTAGTCAAATCCTCTTGTGAGAAATTAGATGGAACCGCATATTTATCAACTTCTTTTGTAATATTACCTTCTTTATCAAGCACAACAAATGTGTACTTAAGAATCTTCTTACCTGGAAGTATAACTGAGAAAAATCCCAACTCATCTACCAATTCCATATCATATTCTCTGCCAGTCGCATTAAGCTTAACTGTAACTGATTTGGCATTAGGATAATATGCATTAACTAATATACCTTCTTCTGTTATATGAGGTCCTAATATTCCATGCACATCCCTATAATCAGCGTATACGATACCTTCTATAGCTCCCCAATCACATAAATCGTACAATACTTCGTCCATACATATCTCACTTTCTCTATTATTCGATTATCTTATAGTAAAATATTACTCCTATATTGCAATCATTTGTACCAAATAAAATATCCTATTATCTCTGCTGTATACTTTTTACACCTATACCATATATAATGCGTATACTATATATATGCTATTTGATACATAGTTCAAACCTACACATAATACATATAATTCACATAATACATATATTATATAAATAGTAATTAGTGCAAAAATCACCTTAAATATAATCGCTTGTCTATTATAGACTATGGATAAATAGCCCACTTCTTAGCTTTGGTTCGAACCAAGTTGACTTAGGTGGCATAAGCATATTCTTATCTGCAACATCGAACAATTCTCCAATTGATGTTGGATACATTGCAAACGCAACCTTCATATCACTATTAACTCTTCTCTCAAGTTCTCCTAAGCCCCTAATTCCACCTATAAATGCTATTCTATTATCTGTTCTTGGATCTTCTATTCCAAGTACAGGTCCTAACAAATAATCTTGTAATATAGCTACATCTAGCTTCTTAACAGGATCATCAAGAATCATACTGTCTGTCTTGGCATTAATTCTATACCACTTACCATCAACAAACATTCCCATCTCACCTTTTTTACTTGGAACAACTTGGCTTTCACCTTCACACTCAACATCAAAGTTCTCTTTTACCTTATCCATAAATTGTTCCAAACTATATCCATTAAGGTCTTTTACTACACGATTATAATCCATAATCATAAGCTCTTCATCTGGGAATAATACTGATAAAAAGAAATTAAATTCCTCTTCTCCTGTCAATTCCATAAACTCTGGTTGTTCTTTACGTCTCTTAAGTCCAACCTTAACAGCTGAAGCTGCTCTATGATGTCCGTCTGCAATATATATATTCTCAATTGCTTCAAATCCATCTCTTATAGTTTGTATGTCTTCTGCTAATGCAATATCCCAAACTCTATGTCTAATTCCATCATCTGATACAAAATCATAAACAGCCTTATTGTTCTTTGTCTTATTAACAACTTCGTTAATCTCTGCCTTGCTTCTGTATGCCAAGAATATTGGTCCAGTTTGTGCATTACATACATCAACGTGTCTTATTCTATCAAGTTCTTTATCTTCACGAGTATTCTCATGTTTTTTAATTACATTATTACAATAATCATCAATAGAAGCACATGCAACTATACCTGTCTGCGTTCTTCCGTTCATAGTCAACTCATATATGTAATATTTGTCTTCTCCATCAGATATAAAATCACCGTTCTCTATCATATTATCTAATATCTGTCTTGCCTTATCATATACTCTTGGATCATCTACTGCTATCTTCTCTTCAAATTGAGTCTCTGCTCTATCAATTCTTAAAAAAGTATAGGCATCTCCATGAACCTTAGCTTTAGCTTCCTCACTGCTATAAACATCATAAGGAAGTGCTGCTATCTTACTTGCTTTATCCTCCGCTGGTCTAATACATTTGAATGGTTTAATATGTGCCACAATAATTTCCTCCTTTAATATACATGTTGTTATTTGTTTTATGCTATCACTTCGCTCTGTATATCTTCAAATAAATCTCAAGCAAGCAACACACTTTCTCACCTTTACAATATATTCCATTTTATAATAAATTCCTTTATAATACAAGGTTTTTTTATTGTTTAACCCAATATATTTTTAGCTAAACTTCATGTCTTCTCTACTTCTCTTTTTTTATAGAATACTTATTTTTAAATGCTTCATAATCTCCTTTTGCAATGTGATATTGTTCCTTCAAATTATCATCACAAGTAACATATTTAACATCAATATCTTTTTCTTTTAATGCATCTGATATAATTTTCTGCAGATATGATTTCTCCTCATAATTAGCCATAACTAAAGCATCTCTTACATACATAGGATTATTTCTAAGTAGTTCAACTTTTAAATTTATCTTCTTTCCTTTCAAGTAATGCCACAAAAATGTAATACATGTTCTTGTATTTCCCTCTCTAAATGGATGTATGCTCCATAAATCTAATAAAAACTCTGTAACCACTCTTTCATTATCATCGTTTTTCTCCCATTCATATGAATTATACTTTTTAAACAATATCTTCAACTCATCTTTTATATATTTGTAATCACAATAATCTGCTGAACCACCTGATAAAACACGCTCACTTTTAAATAAGTTTTCTTTTCTAAATGTTCCTGCAAAGTCATATATATCCCCAAACAAGTACTTATGAATACTAATAAGATGTTCTAAATCATATGTGCATTTTATTCTTGTCCATCTAGTATCTAAACCTAATAGCTTAGTCACAATTTTCTGTATCTCAAGTTTTTCAAGCTTATCTTTATCTTTAATTCCATATCTGTTAATCAATACATCAGTTCCTGGATAACAATGTTTTCCACCTGTCATATTCTCGTCCTCCTATATAAAGTCACTATATATAATACACTCATTATTCATTCAGTTCATTGCAACAATCTAATTCTTCCATAAATCACTCATTGAATATATTCTAACCCATTTACTCTTCTTTCTATTTCTTCTAATGATATTTTCCCATCAATATAATCATCTAATACACCCAAAAATGTCTCATCTGGACCATTAGTTGCACTTAACACAATAGCCAACGCCCTTTCTACACTTTTCCTTCGTTCCTCACACCCCTTCAAGTACTCTTCAGATATTAACATTCCTTTATTCTCAAGTATAGTCTGTATCATACCTATAACATAAACTGGTGGTTTTCTTCTTCCTTGCTCCCAATCCTTTAATGTTGCAATTGGTATATTAAACATTTCTGCAAATTTTCTCTGACTTAAACCCGAATGCAAACGAAGTTCTCGAATCTCCATAATACTCATCTCCTTTATGTATATCTAAAAACATTATCAACAATTATATTATATATTATACGGCATTGCCACCCATATCTCAATATATTTTCAAATAATCTTTTAAATTTTCCATAATTCCAATATAATCTAACATATATAAATATATCCCAAAAAACTCTTAGACATATCAAAAAAATATACTATAATTTAACGAAAACCTTCATTAAATCATAGTATATATACATTACATATTCATTGTATCTTCTATATCAATCATATATCTTATATTATTGTTATAAATTAATCATTCTAATTCTTTCCTTATGGTAACATAGGCTTAATTTTTCCTATCTGAGTCATTGTAGTATCTGCCGCTTTTTCCTCAGTTTGAACATTCTCTTCTACAGTAGTATCAACAGCTCCAACAATTTTTACTTCGGCTTTAGTTGCTCCTGAAGATGTAGGAATTTTATCATCTTCTATTTCTACTTGCAATACGCTTTCTTCTACTTCTTCAGCCTTAGCCATCTCTGTATCTGCTGTTGCAACAATACCTTTATCTTGCAAAATGCTCCCAGTATTTGATGATATATTTGATTGAATATTTATAGATTTCTCAGTTTTTTCGATTGGTTTAACATTTTGTGTTTCTTTTGTAGTATCTTCACTAGCTGCCACATTAATTTGAATCATACCCGCTACTAAAACAAGAATTCCAATAAAACCAATAACTGCATCTCTTTTACTTACTAATTTTTTCATAATAAAACCCCTTTATTTCATAACAACTCCATACCCTTTACTTGTCCTGTAATAATATTGTAACATTTTTGTTATATCTGTGCAACATTACTATGGCGTTTTATTTATTATCATTACTAATCATTCACCTTTATCAACTTATAATAGCATACTATAAATAAACAAGCTATAACTAATGGAGCAGGCTACGAACCTTTACATATTCATCTTGTGCAATTTCATTTTTTCCAAATCCTGCTCTATCCAAAATATCTATAACCACATTTGTCTCAACGCCATCAAATATCAATATTTGATTCTCCACAAGCCACTCTATCTGCTCTTTATAATTCATTTTGGTCCTTAATTCTGCGTATTTTCTTCTTTTCTTCTTTAGATATTTTGAATATTCCATTATTAGCTTATCATTTATGCCTGCTTTATAATACTTTAGCTTATAGGCAATTAGTTGTTTTAACTTAATAATAGCAAATATTATCAATATTGTAAGTAATATATATATTAGTCCTTTTACAAAGTCAGATGTAATAAAATCTTCCGTCTCTCTCTGTCCTATAGTTAAATCTGTCGTTTCTTGGCCATCTTCTCCATTATCTTCCCTGAAAATATTCATAAATCTACTCCAGAATGCACTTCTTTCTTCCTCTTGGGCTGATGGCGTTACTTCTATCACTTTCCAACCATAATCATCATCATATATTTCAACCCATGCGTGAGCACTAGCATCTGATACTTTAACATCAATTACAGCTGTTTGCTCAAGTTCTGAATAACCATCATAGTATTCCTGGAATTTTTTTGTTATGTCCATTAAACTGTTATTTAACATATTTTCATAGGACACCGCGTATCCCTCAACATATCTTGCCGGTACCCCCATATATCTTAGTGCCAATGTAGCGGTTGTAGCAAAATGAACACAATATCCTTTTTTCTTATTCTCTAAGAAGTCTGTAATAAAATCTTTTCCTCTTTCCAAACCACCTGGATTCAATGTATATGGATAATTTGCTTGAAAATATTCGGATATTTTTCCTACCATTACATCTGCTTCCATACCTTGTTTTAAGCCTACATTATCACAAAACTTCTTTAATGTTTTACTATTAGCTAGAGAATATGTTAGCCATTTATTTTTATCAATGGATCCTTCTATTTTTTTATTATTTTTCTTTAGTTTTGGATAATATTCAAATGTAGTTTTTTCTCGTATTCTCGTGATTTTACCCATATTCTCTTCTGTATAGTATGGAGTGAAATCTAACATTCCTATTGCAACATTTTCTATATCTAGCTTCGCCTTTGAAGAATATTTATACCCTTCGTCATAGGCTTCTTTTAGAACGTTTCCATATATTAATCTATTCACCTTATTGTCTTTATTATCGTTTTCATTATCATTTTCTTCTTCGTCATCTTGTTTTTCTATAATCTCTTCATTATCACTCTGTCCTTCGGCATATTGTTTATCAGCGTCTTGCCCTATACTTATTTCAGCACCTTCCCAATAATTTCTATAAGGAATATAATTACCATAGTGACGCTCTTTTAGATACAAAGTATCATATGAATATGGTGCCATTGTCAAAATAAAATCTGTATTATAGTCAAGATTTACATTTGATATTCCACCTAAAGCACCTGAATTCATACCTCCTACATGAGAATATCTATTCATAATTCCCATTAAACCTGACTGCCAGAAATTCCCCACCTGGTCCATATTTTCTTTTTTGATGCTGCTTATTCTTAACTCATCTTTTTTATTATCTTCATCATGTTGATAATATGTTTTCTTTGGTACAATTACTTGCATAAATATTGCAACTAGCATTGTTACAGCAAATATATGCACACCAATTGTTACAAATGTCTTTATACTATATATTCCACTTATTTTTTTATCATTAGAATCTTTTTTCCCTCTAAATATAATGCCTTTTTTTATTTTAGGTTCTTCCATTATATATACACTATCGCTATCGATTTTGTATGCAAATCCAGCCTTTTTAAATATAAATCCTAGCATACATCCTGTAATCAACATAACTAGATATATAATATCTGGCTCTCTTTGTACATATACCGGAATCATACAAAATGTCACACCTAATATCAAGGCATCAATATACATCATTTTCTTCAAAACCCACATATTATATAGTAGGGTTAACACCACACCTATAAATCCCATAGATACATTTACAGCCATATATCTATCATTTATAGGTTCTGTATATGTTCGTATACCTGAAAATTCAAAAAACTCCTTGGCAAATACATTTAAATCATTTAATACTGAGTAAAATCCACTGTTAATGTATAAACTGCCACCCATTCCTACTGCTAATATTACCAATAATATTAATATATTCCCAAAATTCTCTGTCTTCTTATTATAATAGATGCAAGATAAATATATTGCACAGAGAAACAAAACTAGATTTAATACTACACCATTATATTTTATTCCTGTTGCCGATACATATCCTAGCACTGTTCCCGCCGACATTAAGTACACTATAATTCCCTTGAATATAAGTGTCCACAGACGATTTTCCTTTATATCATACAGATGTTGATGTACTTTTATTCCGTCACACAACTGTAACTTGTCCTCTTTAGTGGGTTTCTTCTTTTTAAATATCAATGTTTCCACCCTTTCACATTGTTATTCTCTCTTCTCATATAATGCTTTACATCTTTTCTTTACATTTAATATTTTTTCTCTATCGTTTTCTAATGTACTGTTTATCTAATATCTCTTCATATAAATCTTATATTACCTTATATATATTTATCAATTCTCTATAACCTTCACACAAGCCTCTTGCCCTTCTAGTTTTACTAACACATAATTTTTCACTTTTATCTTTGTATTTCTAATATAATCTAGGGCAAATGCAATATTTTTACTTATTCCTGCGTCATACATTTCCCTAAAAGCCTTACCTATCTCTTGTTTATTCATTATTTCACATTCACCAAGTTCACTAAGTTTATCATTCCACCATAACAACTTAACTGGAATTCCTTCATTTAATGAATGTCGTATCATATTATAAGAAAGTGCAATTACACTATCCAAATATCCTCTTTCACCTGATGTATCAACTAAAAGTGTCAATTGATTTTCTGATAAACGTACTCTTTCTTTAACCATTAACTCATCTTTTTTGGCCGACACTTTCCAATGAATATCTTTTATTCTATCTCCTGGTACATACTCTCTTATATTACTTACATCTGAAAAATCATTTCCCTTCAGATTATTTTCTTCATTTTGAGTTAAACCTTCTGTATAACTACCTTTTTGAGAATCTGATATTTCCTCTTTTTGTGGCATAACATAAATATTTTCTTCTATATTAATATTGTGTACAAATGTTATCAATGACATTATATCTCTTACTTCTATTGAACTTATTTTTACAAATGCTCTTCCACATTTATTAAACATTAGAGGTAATTCGTGTCTAGTTTTACCCTTTGGACCAACTGGTACTTTGTATTCTAATACTTTATTTGACTCATACAAATCATTACCTAGTTCCATATTTATCTTGCAAAATGGCGCTGCTATAATAGTTGGATTATTCATAATCAAACCTATACCTACATTGGAGTTCCTTGTAACTTCTTTATCAGAAATAGCCATTGTAAACTTTAGATTCTTTTCCATATAAATCCCTACAACTATAGAATAAATAGGCAGTACAATCAAAGTAGCTGTCAGATAAATAAACATGTAACCATTTACATATATAACTCCCCATATACATGCCATAATAATAAGTGCATATACTACTGCAATATTAATATTTACTTTTATCTTTCTTTCACCTTTTCTTGAATTAAATGAATAGCTCTTCATCTTATCCCTGCCTTTATTGTTAAATTTTCTATATATCTTACATATAGTATTTTTACAATTTTTCTGTATAATCACTTGAATTTTTTACATCTTATTATATATATGCATATTTATATGGTTTTGAATCGTAATAACTCTAATTCCTCGGAACCTCCACACTTTTTATTAATTCTTTAATAGCCTCATCTATTGTATATCCTTCTGTTCTTGCCTTTGTAGATAGTTTTACTCTATGACCAAATACATCTTTACATACGCTTTGTACATCTAGGGCATTTACAAAATCTCTATTTTCCATAACTGCATAAGCCTGAGATATTTTTAACAATGATATTGCGCCTCTTGGACTTACTCCCATTGAAAATAATTCATGGTCACGAGTTCTCTCTGCTAGATTTGTAATATACTCATATATGTCATCATGAACAAATACTTGTGACACTTTTTCTCTTAACTCCTCTAATTCTTTTAATGTTAGAACCTTGGCAACCTGCGCAGCTTTATTACCATGTTTTCCTTTTAATATCTCAACTGCATCACTATGTTCTGGATATCCCATAGATAAACAAACCATAAATCTATCTAGCTGAGACTCTGGCAAAAGCTGTGTTCCTGATGAACCATATGGATTCTCTGTTGCAATAACTACAAAGGGACTAGGTAATTCCCATGTCTCTCCTTCGGCACTAACATGGCCTTCTTCCATAACCTCAAGCAATGCAGATTGTGTCTTTGGAGATGTTCTGTTAATCTCATCTGCAAGGAAGAAATTACAGAAAATCGGTCCTTTTCTAAACTCAAACTCTTTGCTTTGGCTGTTAAACATAGAGAAACCTAATATATCACTAGGTAAGACATCTGGTGTAAACTGAACCCTCTTGTAGTCCATCGATAAGGTTTGGGCAAATGTTGTTGCAAGAGTAGTTTTACCAACGCCAGGTATATCTTCCATTAAAATATGCCCTCCTGCTAAAATCGCAGCAAGTACCTTAGTAACAACATCATCTTTTCCTTTTATAACTTTATTAACTTCATTTTGAATTTCTTTTAATTTATCCATTTTCTACACCTTCCTATATTTTTATACAATATTCCCTATCTATACTTATCGACTATTTTAATTTATCCGTTATACTACCAGTTATACCTATTGTTTAATTAACAATATAGTTCCCCATCACCAATAACTTCTAATGTCAGAACAACGATAATAAAATTATATCCCCGCTAGAAGAGTTTTTATAAGAATAACCATCTCAAAGTGTACTTTTCCCTAAAAAAAGCCAATAATCTGGCATATATCCATACTATTGGCTTCTTTCTTTAATACTTCCATTTAATATCAAATGAAATAATTCTACTCACCTATTATTTCTAAGTCTACATATTCCTTAATCTCATCCTGCGAGATTCCTACTATATCTGATATTTCCTCTATTGCGTATTCCTTTTTCAGTAGATTTTTTATTATTAATGCTCTTTCTTCTTCACGTCCTACTTCTCTCTCTGCCCTTTTATACTTCTCCATCTCTTCTTCTTCATTAAATTCAAATATAGACATATATGTAACCTCCGCTCTTTGATCCCTCAGAAAGTCTTTCAATATATCATTGGATATACAATAGTCTATTGCATTCTCTACTGCTTCCCCAATGGACATATCCCTTTTATACTCTCTGATTTTTTCTACATATGTGCAATAATCTTTTAATTTCTTGCAATGTTCCTTTATAGTATAATTCATTTCGGCATTAATATTCAACACTTTTACTACAAGTTCTAACTCAGGCTCTACTTCATGCTTCTGATATAGACTTGATAATCTGTATTCACTTACCTCTGATACACCATTTTTTTTACAACATAATTATATACCAACGTATATTTCTTTAACCTACAATTTTTTAAACTCCCCTTATTTCTTTGTCATCAAAAAGAGTATCTCTCTATAAGTTATTTTTTCAAAAAGCTTATAAATCGACACTCTCTTTTAGTTCTTACTTCTTATTTATCTTTTTCTAAACGAATTTTTATATTCATTAACGCTGCAACAATAGCTAGTATAAATGAAACAATTAACATCCCTACACTAATCCACAGATATACCGTTCCCAATATAATTTCTTTATATAATAAAATTCTCATAATTATTGATATTGTTACCAACATCCCCATAATTAGAACTATTTTCTTAATTTTACTATTCATAATCATACTCCTCTAACTTTTATTTATATACCTTTTTTCCCTCATTTCCTTTTTTATACCAATATTGTATTCCTATTGCTCCTCTTGTTTTAACTGCTTTGTTCCAAACAATTTTTTTAGAATCAACAGTATCATTTTCCTCATTATTTTCAACTATATCAGTATTAACATCATCATATACATCTGTATTGTACTTTTCTCTTTCACATTGATAGCTAGTTATATTATCAATATCTCCAGCATTATATGTATATACTTCTTTTGATATAGTATTGTTATCTATATATAACTTTGTAAAATCCTTTGTATCACTTTTTCTTATATATACACAATTATCACCATTTTCTGTTTTGTTACTTATAACATACCTAACACCATCCACTATTTTTTCAGAATATACTGAACCAAAATCAATCCTATTTGATTCAGACGCTTTTACTCTAAACATATTTTTATTTATTACTACTCCAATTATAATTGCTATTACTAAAACCATAGCAATCCCTTTAAAATTTCCTTTTTTAAATATTGCCTCTTTTTTCATTAAATTATTTTCTCCTCTTTGTTTTATTACTTGTTTATAATTTTTATATTGTATTAACACATTGTTAGTATATTTTGATTTTTCGCAAAAGTCAATGTTAATATTTTCCAAAATCATTAAATTTGATATTTTAATGGTTTTTGTAAGAACATTACCCCTATTATTTTATTTTGCATATACAAACTACTCTAGCATTTATATATAACTTCATTTGTTATATCTATTAATAAAACTAACAAACATACACCTATCATATCTTAGAATTTTTTATACTTTATCTGATTGAAAATTTATTTTAAGAAGCTTCGCTGTTAAAACAGGCCACTTTGGCCTACAAAAAAAGCAAATATCGCCACTGTGGATATTTGCTTTTTAACTCATATCTCTTTATAATACTCTAACTTTTAATACATCTGCTATTGCATTCAACTTATTAACCACTTCTTCTGTTGCTTCATTTGAAATATCAATAACTGTATATGCATATTCTTTCTTTGACTTATTAGTCATGTTTTCAATGTTAATTCCCTCATCTGAAAGAATTGATGTAAATTGGCTAATCATCTTTGGAACATTTCTATGATTAATAGCAATTCTTGCTGTTGATGTACAGATACCTGCATCTACTGACGGATAATTTACTGAATTAGTAATATTACCATTCTCAACATAATCTTTTAATTGATTTACAGCCATTACTGCACAATTATCTTCAGACTCTTCTGTTGATGCACCTAAATGTGGAATAGCTATTACACCTTCCATATTAGCTGTCTTAGCATTAGGGAAATCAGTTACATACTTTTTAACCTTTCCTGATTTAAGCGCAGCTTCCATATCATCATCATTTACAAGTAAATCTCTTGCAAAGTTAAGAATTACAACGCCATCTTTCATCATATCTATTGTTTCTTTATTAATCATATATTTAGTTTCATCTAATAGTGGTGCATGAATTGTTATGTAATCACACTCTCTAAATATATCATTTCTGTCAGCTACATTAATGATATCTCTTGATAAATTCCAAGCTGCATTAACTGAAATAAATGGATCATTACCATATACAGTCATTCCAAGTCTATTGGCCATATTAGCAACTTTTACACCTATTGCTCCTAAACCTATAACACCAAGTTTCTTTCCTTCTATTTCGCATCCTGCAAACTTAGATTTATTTTTCTCAACTGATTTAGCAATTCCTTCATCATCTTTATTTTCTTGAACCCAGTTGATTCCGCCAACAACATCTCTTGATGCAAGTAACATTCCTGCCATTACTAATTCTTTAACAGCGTTAGCATTAGCTCCTGGTGTATTAAATACAACAATACCTTTTTTAGCACATTCTTCAACTGGTATATTATTAACACCTGCACCAGCTCTAGCTATTGCCTCTAAATTATCAGAGAATTCCATATCATGCATTGCTGCACTTCTTACAAGTACAACATCTGCTTCATTCATATTCTCAGTTGCTTCATATTTATCATCAAATTTATCTAGTCCACAACTAGCAATCTTATTTAAGCAATTATATTTAATCATGTTATCTCTTCCTTCTATTCTTATTTTCTTTATATAACTTTACGGGCTTTTTGACTTGACTAGAATAGCTACAAAATCTATAAATTAGCTTGCTCAAAGTCACGCATAAACTTAACAAGAGCTTCAACACCTGCAATAGGCATAGCATTGTAGATACTTGCACGCATACCGCCTACTGATCTGTGACCCTTTAAGTTTTCAAAGCCAGCTTCCTTAGCTTCCTTAACAAATTTAGCATCTAATTCATCGTTACCTGTAACAAAAGGTACATTCATTAAAGATCTGTCCTCTTTTCTTACAGTTCCCTTGAATAATTTACTTTCATCTAAGAAATCATATAAAATCTTAGCTTTCTTCTCATTATATTCTTTCATAGCAGCTAATCCACCTTGTTTCTTTAGCCACTTAAATACCTTACCACACATATATATTCCATATGCAGGTGGAGTATTATATAATGATTTAGCATCTGCATGTGTTTTGTATTGTAACATTGTAGGAGTTCCCTCTAATACATCCTCTGTAATAAGGTCTTCTCTAATAATTACTATTACAACACCTGCTGGTCCAATATTCTTTTGAACACCGCCATATATAATACCATATTTTGTTACATCTACTGGTTCTGATAAAAAGCATGATGATACATCTGCAATAAGTTCTTTTCCTTTTGTATTAGGAAGTTCCTTAAATTTTGTACCATAGATAGTGTTATTCTCGCAAATATACACATAATCTGCATCTTCACTAATATCTAAATCTGAACAATCTGGGATATATGAGAATGTTTCATCTGCTGATGAAGCAATTACATTAACTTTACCGTATTTTGCTGCTTCTGAAGCCGCTTTTTTAGCCCATTGTCCTGTTACAATGTAATCTGCAACTTTATTCTTCATAAGGTTCATAGGTATCATCGCAAATTGTTGTGATGCTCCACCTTGTAAGAATAGTACCTTATAATTATCAGGAATATTCATTAAATCTCTTAAATCTTGCTCAGCCTCATTTATTATTGTTTCATAGACTTTCGATCTATGACTCATCTCCATTACACTCATGCCGCTTCCTTTGTAATCTAACATTTCATCTGCGGCTTCTTTTAATACTTCTTCAGGCAAAACTGCTGGTCCAGCTGAAAAATTATATACTCTTGCCATATGTATTCCTCCTTCTTCTATAAAAAAACGATATACATCGTTATATTTAACTTATTAAATCTGCATATCACATTATACATAAATATGATATCATCTTTATTTATTACATAATTATATAACTATATATGTAATTTTCTAAATACCTTTACTATTTATAATATACTTATGTGATACAAACTAGTCCTTAGATTTAATTTGTATCACATTATATCACACATATCCTAATTTTTCCAATTATTCTTTCATTTTTTCGAGTGTGTTTTCTTTATTAAACTAATTCTCTAAATCTTCCTCTACGATTATGTCTGATATTGCTGCTCCTGGTGCAACCATTGGGAACACTTTATCATCACAACATATTTGACAATCTAGTACTACTGGTTCTTTTAATGCAAGAACTTCTTTAAATACTTTATCAAATTCCTCTTTTGTTGTCACTCTATATGCCTTTGCACCCATTGCTTCTGCTAATTTAACAAAATCAACTTTATCTTCTAATATTGTGCTTGAATATCTCTTTCCATAGAACAAATCTTGCCATTGTCTAACCATTCCAAGTACATGATTATTAAATACTATCTGTATAATTGGAACGTTATATCTAGTTGCTGTTGCTATTTCATTCATATTCATTCTAAAGCAACCGTCTCCTGCCATATTTATAACAGTTTTATCTGGACAAGCAATTTTAGCTCCTATTGATGCACCTAATCCATAACCCATTGTTCCCAAACCACCTGATGTAAGTAGTTGGTGTGGTTTTGAATATTTGAAGAATTGAGCTGCCCACATTTGATGTTGGCCAACTTCTGTTGTGATTATTGCATCACCTTTTGTCATTTCGTAAACTTTTTCTACTATGTATGGACCTGTTAATTGTTCCTTATGATATGTAAGTGGAAATCTCTCTTTCATATCCATAATTTGTTCCATCCACTCTTCATTATGGCATTGCTCAAGTTTGCTGTTTATTATTTTAAGTATCTCTTTTATATCACCTTTTATGCTCTTATATGCCATAATATTCTTATTAATTTCTGCTGCATCAATGTCTAAATGTATTATCTTAGCATTCTTGGCAAATCTCTTTGGATTACCAACTATTCTATCACTAAATCTTGAGCCAACAACAACAAGTAAATCACATTGTGTTACTGATAAATTAGATGTTTTTGTTCCATGCATTCCAAGCATTCCTGTGTATCTTTCATCACTTCCATCAAATGCACCTTTTCCCATAAGCGTATCACATACAGGAGCATCTAATTTTTCTACAAACTCTTTAAGTTCTTTATGTGCTTCAGCAATAACTGCTCCACCACCAACAAACACAACTGGCTTTTTAGCATGCTTTAATGTTTTTATTACATTGTCGATTTCTTCATCTGTTGCTGAAACTTTAACTCTTTCTATTTCATCTGGCTTAACTGGTTTATAGTCAATTTTATTCTTTGGATCTGTTACATCCTTTGTAATATCAACTAAAACTGGACCTGGTCTTCCTGATGCTGCTATTCTAAATGCTCTTCTCATTGTTTTAGCTAAATCATTTATATCTTTTACAATGAAATTATGCTTTGTTATTGGCATTGTTACACCAGCTATATCTACCTCTTGGAAACTATCTTTTCCTAGCAAATGTACTGGCACATTACCTGTTATTGCAACCATAGGAACTGAATCCATGTATGCTGTTGCAATTCCTGTAACAAGATTTGTTGCTCCTGGACCACTCGTTGCTATACATACACCTACTTTTCCTGTTGCTCTTGCATAACCATCTGCCGCATGAGCAGCACCTTGCTCATGTGATGTAAGTATATGATTTATTTCATGTGAATGTTTATATAATTCATCATATATATTAAGTACTTGTCCTCCTGGATACCCAAATACTGTGTCAACGCCTTGTTCTTTTAAACATTCTATTAAAATCTCTGAACCTGATAATAACATATACATGTCTCCTTAATTTTATCTTTCAAATATTTTGTCTATTTTTTTATCTACTATCTAATGGCAAATAAAATTGTTACTTAATCTCTAAAATAGCACCTCTATTAGCTGATGTTACCATTTTTGAATATCTTGCCAAATAACCTGTTGTAACTTTTGGTTCTCTAGGTTGCCATTTTGCTCTTCTTTGCTCTAATTCTTCATCACTAACTCTAAAGTTTAGTGAATTATTATCTATATCTATCTCAATAATATCGCCTTCTTCAACTAAAGCAATATTACCACCTACAGCTGCTTCTGGAGATACATGTCCTATAGAGGCACCTCTTGATGCACCAGAGAATCTACCGTCTGTTATAAGTGCTACTGATTCTCCAAGTCCCATTCCTGCAATAGCTGAAGTTGGGTTAAGCATTTCTCTCATACCTGGACCACCTTTAGGTCCTTCATATCTTATAACAACAACATCTCCTGCTACTATTTTTCCTCCAAGTATTGCTTCTATTGCATCATCTTCACAGTCAAATACTCTTGCTGGTCCTTCATGTTTTAACATTGAAGGTGCTACAGCTGAACGTTTTACAATACCTGTATCAGGTGCTAAGTTACCACGAAGCACTGCAATTCCACCTATCTCACTATATGGATTATCTATAGTTCTAATAACTTGTGGATTCTTATTCGTACAATCTTTAATATTCTCTCCAACAGTTTTTCCTGTAACTGTCATAAGTTCTGTATTAAGAAGTCCTTTTTTATTTAATTCATTCATAACTGCATGTACGCCGCCAGCTTCATTAAGGTCTTCCATATAAGTAGGACCTGCAGGTGCTAGATGACATAAATTTGGAGTTTTAGCTGATAATTCATTAGCCATTTCTAAATCTAGATTAACTCCTGCCGCATGTGCTATAGCCGGAAGATGTAACATACTATTTGTACTACATCCTAATGCCATATCAACAGTTAGTGCATTTTTAAATGCTTCCTCTGTCATAATATCACTTGGTCTAATATTCTTACGATATAATTCCATTACTTGCATTCCTGCTTCTTTTGCAAGACGAATTCTCTCTGAATATACTGCTGGAATAGTTCCATTTCCACGAAGTCCCATACCAAGTGCTTCTGTTAAACAGTTCATGGAGTTGGCTGTATACATTCCTGAACATGAACCACATGTTGGACATACCTTATTCTCATATTCTTCTACTTGAGCGTCTGTCATAGTTCCTGCTGCATGTGCTCCAACAGCTTCAAACATACTTGATAAACTTCTCTTCTTACCATCAACATGTCCTGCAAGCATTGGTCCACCACTAACAAATATTGTTGGAACATTTACCCTTGCTGCTGCCATTAAAAGTCCTGGTACATTCTTATCACAGTTTGGTACCATTACTAATGCATCAAATTGATGAGCAAGTGCCATACACTCTGTTGAATCTGCTATTAAATCTCTTGTTACTAGAGAATATTTCATTCCTATATGTCCCATTGCAATTCCATCGCATACTGCTATTGCTGGGAATACTACTGGTGTACCTCCTGCATATGCTACTCCTAGTTTTACTGCCTCTACAATTTTATCTAGGTTCATATGTCCTGGCACTATTTCATTATATGAACTTACAATTCCTACAAGGGGCTTCTTTAACTCTTCCTTTGTTAATCCCAAAGCGTTAAACAAAGACCTATGTGGAGCTTGTTTTATACCTGTTTTTACTGCATCACTTTTCATTACTCAACCACCTTTTCTTATATTACTTAGAATTTATATAATTAACCAAACCTTCTTTGTTGATTATTTCTTGCATAAAAGGTGGAAATGCTTGACCTTTATATTCCTTACCTTTTGTTATATTATGAATTATTCCACTATCGAAATCTATCTCTACTTCGTCACCTGCTTCAATATCTTGTGCAGCTTCAACACACTCTATAATAGGAAGACCTATGTTTATTGCATTACGATAGAAGATTCTTGCAAATGTTTCTGCTATAACACAGCTAATTCCTGCTGCCTTTATTGCAATTGGTGCATGCTCTCTTGATGAACCGCAACCAAAGTTTTTATTAGCAACCATTATGTCGCCTTCTTTTACTCTATTCACAAATTCTTCATCTATATCTATCATACATTTGCTAGCTAATTCCTTAGGGTCTGATGAATTCAAATATCTTGCTGGAATTATAACATCTGTATCTACGTTATCACCGTATTTATGTACTAAACCTTTTGCTTTCATATTCCACGCTGTATGGTGTATTCCATACTCTCCTTTCTGTTTTCTCTGTAACTTTATTGTTATTTATTCTGTTTGTTATATTACACATATATTTGTTAATTAACTAATCTATTATTAATTCAGTTATTATATTGCGCATACTTTATTCCATATGTTATATAACCATCATCACTCTGCTGGCGCAGATATATATCCTGTTAATGCACTTGCTGCAGCTACTGCAGGCGATGCTAAATATATTTCTGATGATGTATGTCCCATTCTTCCAACAAAGTTACGATTTGTTGTTGCAACTGCTCTCTCACCCTCTGCAAGAATTCCCATATGCCCACCTAGACATGGTCCACAAGTAGGTGTTGAAACAACTGCTCCAGCCTTTATAAATGTTTCTATAAGACCTTCTTCTATTGCTTGAAGATATATTGCTTGTGTTGCAGGGAATATAATACATCTCATTCCTTTAGCAACTTTCTTATCTTTCATAATCTTTGCAGCCACTCTTAAATCACTAATTCTTCCATTTGTACAAGACCCAATTACAACTTGGTCTATCTTTATTTCATCGATTTCATCGATTGTTTTTGTATTCTCTGGCAAATGTGGAAATGCTACTGTTGATTTTATCTTTGATAAATCTATATCATAAACTTCATCATACTCAGCATCTTCATCTGCTTCATATACTATATACTCTCGAGTTGAATGTTCGTTCATATATTCTTTTGTTATATCATCAACTGGGAATATACCATTCTTTGCTCCCGCTTCAATAGCCATATTAGCTATTGTAAATCTATCATCTATAGATAAATGTTGTATTCCCTCACCAACAAATTCCATTGATTTATACAACGCTCCATCTACACCTATCATACCTATAATATGAAGAATAACATCTTTTCCACTAACCCATTTGCTAGGTTTATTAAATAAGTTGAACTTTATAGCTGATGGTACTTTAAACCATGCTTGACCTGTTGCCATACCTGCTCCCATATCTGTACTTCCAACACCTGTTGAAAATGCACCAAGTGCTCCATATGTACATGTATGTGAATCAGCACCTATTACTACATCACCTGCTACTACTAATCCATTCTCCGGAAGTAGGGCATGTTCTATTCCCATTTCACCAATTTCAAAATAATTAGTTATATCATGTTCACACGCAAATTTTCTTACACAAGCACAATGTTGTGCTGATTTTATGTCTTTATTTGGTGTAAAATGATCTGGAACTAATGCCACTTTATCTTTATCAAATACTGTTTCTACGTTCATTTTCTCCATTTCCTTAATAGCAACTGGAGCTGTAACATCATTTCCCAATACCAAATCAAGATTTGCTTCAATTAATTGTCCTGCTTCAACCTTCTCAAGACCTGTATGTGCAGCCAATATTTTCTGAGTCATTGTCATTCCCATAGCTAGTATCCTCCATATTATTTATTTCATATTACTTATTATTCATTTAATATTTTTTTGCTTTATATTGTCTTCTCACATATTATTGAATCATATATATCAATAATATTACATTTTTTATTCTAACTTT
Source organism: Lachnospiraceae bacterium (assembly GCA_015057455.1). Lineage (GTDB taxonomy): Bacteria > Bacillota > Clostridia > Lachnospirales > Lachnospiraceae > SIG301. The sequence continues at coordinate 61,142 of SVEH01000011.1, forward strand.
AAGCCAACATCATTTCTAATGTTATAATCTTATGCAAGAATCTCATCTGAAATCAAATCACCCATTTTAACTGTTCCAACTAATTCTTTACCTTCTGACATAATGTCTATTGTTCTATAGCCTTTCTTAAGAACATTTTTAACTGCTTCTTCCACATCATCAGCCTCTTTATTCAAATCAAATGAATATCTTAACATCATTGCTGCTGATAAAATAGTTGCTATTGGATTAGCCTTATCCTGTCCAGCAATATCTGGTGCTGAACCATGACTTGGTTCATATAATCCTAACTTTGATTCTCCTAAACTTGCAGACGGCAACATACCAATTGATCCTGTAACCATACTTGCTTCATCTGATAATATATCTCCAAACATATTCTCTGTAAGAATAACATCAAATTGTCCTGGATCTTTAACTAATTGCATTGCACAATTATCAACTAACATATCTGATAATTCTACTTCTGGATAATCCTTTGCTACTTCTGCAACAACCTTTCTCCATAATCTTGAAGAGTCAAGTACATTAGCCTTATCAACACTACATACTCTTTTATTTCTCTTCATTGCTATATCAAAACCTCTTTTAGCAATTCTTCTTATCTCTTCTTCATTATATTCTAATGTATCTATCGCTGTCATAAGACCATTCTTCTCAACAGTTTTTCTTTCTCCAAAATATAATCCACCAGTTAATTCTCTCATTACTACAAAATCAAAACCGTCACCTATAAGTTCTTCCTTTAATGGGCAAGCTCCTTTTAATTCATCAAATAAAAGTGCTGGACGAATATTGGCAAATAACTCTAATCCCTTTCTTATAGCTAATAAACCTGCCTCAGGTCTTTTATCTGGTGGTAGCTTATACCAATTAGACTTTCCAACATCTCCTCCAACTGCACCTAACAACACTGAGTCACTTGCTTTTGCGTTCTCAAGTGCTTCTTGTGTAAGAGGTTCACCTGTTGCATCGATTGAACATCCACCCATAAGAACTTCTGTATAATTAAAACTATGACCATATTTTTTCCCTATACGGTCTAATACTTTTCTTGCTTCTCTTACAATTTCTGGTCCTATACCATCGCCTGGTATAACTGCAATATTATATTCCATCTTTCTACCTCACATTCCCTATTAGGTACATTATTCCCATTTTTTTACATATTTTATTTTAATATTCCTTTTTTCTTATGTCAAGTTGATTTTATACAACCAAGTTCCACTGTGAAAGCCAACTTAGCCAGTTCTTAACATACTCTGCCGATACTGTTTGACCTGATAATACAGGATAAAACATAATAAACAGAATAACTGTCAATACAACGTACCCTATTAAATATGCTTTTTTCCTCTTATTTTCTTCTTCCTCTAACCAGTCCTTAAACATATATACAATCATTATCACCACAAATGGCGTACTTGCAAAATAATGATATATAAATGTCATCCTTGATATAAATATCCAAGGCAGATATTGTGACAAATAACTTATAGCAATAAATAATGCCTTTTTTTCCTTCTTTTTAAATATATTTATTACTACATATATAAATGCTGGTATTCCAACCCACCATATTAATGGATTTCCCATTGCATTTATTCCTTGTCTCTGAGTTGATGACAATATAGTTGAAGAATAATATATAGGTTTCCATATCACTGGCCAACTATACCATTTTGAAGAATGTCCATTCTCTAGCTTTAATGTTGAATGAAAATTAAACATATCCTTTTGATTTTCTACTATTCGCTCTATTATGCCTGCATCTGGATTGTCTTGCAATCTAAACGGCGCATAAGATATGGTATATATTATTAATGGAATTAAAATGAATACTACGCAGCAAAATAATATTGTTTTTCTTAAATATGGTTTATAAACTTCTATTATATAACTGTGTTTTATTCCATTTGTTTCTCCTTCTCTATCTTGTAATGCATATTTATATTCTTTTCTTCGCTTATATACTATTATGAAAAATATAACTGCTAATCCAACTGCTGCATAACAACCTGTCCATTTGCACGCAATTCCAAGTCCCATGGATATTCCTGCGCCTAATAACATTATCCATGTTTTTCCTAGCTTTGTATCATAAAAACTTGTCTTATAATATTGATACATAAAATAATACATTAGTATAATAAATGTAACTACATACACATCTATTACTGCTATTCTAGATTGAACGAAATGCATAAAATCCAGTGCAAACAATCCGCATGTAAGCGTTGCATATGAAGTTTTATCAAATATTTTCTTGGCAAATACATAGATACAAGGTAGCATTATTACACCAAATAGAGTTCCCGTAGCTCTCATTCCAAATGGGCATATCCCAAAAATCATCATCCCTAGTGCAATAAACCATTTACCCAAAGGTGGATGAGTCCACTCATTTGTAGGTCTACCATGTATTAAATCATATGCTGCAGTAACATAAATATGTTCATCAAAATATGGATTTTCTCTAAATGTAAACTTTGTAGGACAATACTTGGCCTCATCCGATAATGCATTTATCTTCTTTCCATTTATCCTTACGCTCTTGGGCTTAATTATTTTTTTGTTTTCATCAAAGAAAACCAATTCATAAATACTACTTTCCTTATCTAATGCTTCTATTAATACACTATCTGTCTTTTCTTCTACACTCCATAAACTCCAGGTAAATGCATTTTCTATTCTGTATTTATTTATCTTATCTTCATTATTCTTTAATTCATTATCTTTTTTTTCTTCCTCGTCTTTTATTCCACTGTCATCTTTATTAAAATTGAATTTAACATCAAAATCAACTTGCTCAACCCATCCACTATAGTAATAGATAGAATCTAGTTGCACTTTTTTATTAAATAAAACCTCTATTTCATCCCCTTGCTTCATCTTCACATAACTTTCCATTGCATTTGTGCTACCCAAATCTCTAAATGCAATAATTGCATATATTAAAGTTATAACAACAATCCATATATAATCAAGTTTAGTCATTTTACTAAAAACCTTACTTGCTTGAATAGAACTATTTTTACTTTTTGATTTGATCTGACTCATAGAATCACTCTTTCAGTTAATATTTATGTTAATAATTTCTTTAATATTATAGTTACGTTTCAGCATATTTCTTAAGTATAGGTAACAAATCAATACTATTTTTTACAAAATTATCCATTTTTCATATCGGCAAGTTGTATGTTTTTATATATATTTAATATTTTTTTATATTTTTTAAGCCTTGAAAACCTTTTAAATAAAGCTTTTTTAAATTTTCTTTAAATTTTATTAAGAAATTATTAAGAAAGTGTTGTCTTTTTGTAAAACAAGTGTTATAATAATATTACAAACAACAAATGAGGGAATTTTTTTTAGGGGGTTTTCAATTATGATTAAAAAATCAAAATTAGTATTTGGGGTTCTAACATCTATGACACTTATCTTTTCAAGCGTGGCTACTTGCTTCGCAGATCAAAATGTAGTTTCTAAGACACAAGATAACATTACTGTTACTAAAACAGCTCAATGGACAACAGTAGACGGCAAGTCAACTGATGCAAGTGGTAACAAATATGTTAAAATTGATTTCAAAATAGATACAACAAAAGCTACAACAGAAATCCAAAACACAGTTTCAAAAGGTGGAGACACTGATATCGTATTAGTTCTTGATGATTCAGGAAGTATGCATGGTGGCAGAGTTGCAAAATTAAAATCAACTTGTACTGATTTCGTTGATACAATGTTATCAATCCCAGATACAAAAGTTAGATTAGGTATCGTTTGTTTTAGATTTGACCGCGCTGATAACTTATGCGGAATGACTTCAGATGCAAATGCTTTAAAACAATCATTAAACGGTCTTACAGCTACTTCAGGTGCTGACAACCCACTTCACTTAGGAATCCAAAATGGACGCCAATTATTAAACGGAAGTACTGCAACAAATAAATTCTTCGTTGTATTATCAGATGGTGGTATCTGGACATATTCACAATCAGAAGAATTATCAAAGAAATATATCGCTGAAGCAGAACTTCAATATCCAGGATTAAAGACAATCTCAATCGGATTTGAACCAGATAGCGACAGAGATCAAAAATTTATGGAATCAATTTGTTCAAAACATACAAGTGGAGCACCAATGTATTATCCAGCAAACGTTACAGCTTCAACTGTAATCTCAGACTTAGGTGACGTATTTAAACAAATTTCAGAAACAATTACTAAATATGTTGTAGGTAACTCATTAGTAGATACAATTCCAGCTCAATTTAACATCGTTGATGGAACAATCAAAACAAATGATTCAAATTTATGCGCATCACTTAGCGAAGATAAGAAGACAATCACTTGGAACTGGGGCGAGAACAAATTAGAGAAAAAAGTTTATGAAGCAAGTGTAATTACTGTATTAGATAAGAGCCAAGTACCAGCTGAATACACAATGATTAACACAAATGGTACAACAATTGATCCATCAGCTGATTCATCAAAGAGTGCAATCTTCTCATATGGTTCAACAAGCAAGATTTACTTAGAAAGTCCAAAGCTTTCATTAGCAGAAACAGTTGTAGACGAAGAAGCACCACTTTCACAACCAACAGTAGAAGAGGATGCAGAAGATGTAGACACTACTCCAAAAACAGCTGACGAATTCAACTCAATGATCTTCGTAGTATTAGGAGTATGCGGTGTAGTTGCAGTATCAACTGGCGTAATGGCAGCTAGAAAAAGAAGATATAACTAATCAATAACTATATACAAATAAAAGAAACATAAATTAAGAAAATAGATTAAGAACAACCAAGAAAAAATTAATAATCCAATAAAAAAACAGGTGTGATTCAACAATCACACCTGTTTTTTTATTATTTTTCTATTACTATAACTTATATACTGCACATAAATTCTATTTATTAATATGTTAAAATCTCAATTCCTGTTTCTGTTACAACGAGAGTATATTCCCACTGTGCTGATGGTTTTCCATCTTCTGTACGAACAGTCCAACCATTCTCCTCATCAGTATAGAAATCTTCTTCACCCATGTTAATCATAGGTTCAATTGTAAATACCATACCAGGAACTAATAGCATTCCTGTACCTTCTTCTCCTATGTGACATACATATGGATCTTCATGGAATTCAACACCTGTTCCATGTCCACCTATATCTGCAACAACTTGATAACCATGTTCAGTTGCATGTTTATCAATAACATATCCGATATCACCTAGTCTTCCCCATGGTTTAACTGCTTTAACACCAAGCTCTAGACACTCTTTTGTTACCTCTACAAGTTTTCTATCTTCTTCTTTAACATTACCTATCATAAACATTCTTGATGCATCTGCATAATAACCATCAAGAATTGTTGTAACATCTACATTTATTATATCTCCATCTTTTAGAATCTCATCTTCACTAGGTATTCCATGACATATAACATCATTAATTGATGTACAGCAGCTCTTAGGGAATCCTTGATACCCTAAACAAGCAGGAACTCCACCGTTCTCTACAATTAAATCATGCACTAATGTATCAATCTCAAGAGTAGACATACCTTCTTTTATAACTTCTGCCACCTTATCAAGAACCATAGTATTAAGCTTACCAGCTTTTCTTATTCCTTCTATCTGTTCAGGTGTCTTAATAATATCATGACTTGGTACTATTACACCTTCTCTTTTAAATCTAGCTATCTTATCATCAAATGCCATATGACAACTTTTATATTTTATTTCACTTCCGCACCAGCATGGTGCATTTCTATTAATCTTCAATTTAAACACTATCCTTTACCTTTCTAATATTATAGTCATTTTACTAAAAACCTTACTTGCTTGAATAGAACTATTTTTACTTTTTGATTTGATCTGACTCATAGAATCACTCTTTCAGTTAATATTTATGTTAATAATTTCTTTAATATTATAGTTACGTTTCAGCATATTTCTTAAGTATAGGTAACAAATCAATACTATTTTTTACAAAATTATCCATTTTTCATATCGGCAAGTTGTATGTTTTTATATATATTTAATATTTTTTTATATTTTTTAAGCCTTGAAAACCTTTTAAATAAAGCTTTTTTAAATTTTCTTTAAATTTTATTAAGAAATTATTAAGAAAGTGTTGTCTTTTTGTAAAACAAGTGTTATAATAATATTACAAACAACAAATGAGGGAATTTTTTTTAGGGGGTTTTCAATTATGATTAAAAAATCAAAATTAGTATTTGGGGTTCTAACATCTATGACACTTATCTTTTCAAGCGTGGCTACTTGCTTCGCAGATCAAAATGTAGTTTCTAAGACACAAGATAACATTACTGTTACTAAAACAGCTCAATGGACAACAGTAGACGGCAAGTCAACTGATGCAAGTGGTAACAAATATGTTAAAATTGATTTCAAAATAGATACAACAAAAGCTACAACAGAAATCCAAAACACAGTTTCAAAAGGTGGAGACACTGATATCGTATTAGTTCTTGATGATTCAGGAAGTATGCATGGTGGCAGAGTTGCAAAATTAAAATCAACTTGTACTGATTTCGTTGATACAATGTTATCAATCCCAGATACAAAAGTTAGATTAGGTATCGTTTGTTTTAGATTTGACCGCGCTGATAACTTATGCGGAATGACTTCAGATGCAAATGCTTTAAAACAATCATTAAACGGTCTTACAGCTACTTCAGGTGCTGACAACCCACTTCACTTAGGAATCCAAAATGGACGCCAATTATTAAACGGAAGTACTGCAACAAATAAATTCTTCGTTGTATTATCAGATGGTGGTATCTGGACATATTCACAATCAGAAGAATTATCAAAGAAATATATCGCTGAAGCAGAACTTCAATATCCAGGATTAAAGACAATCTCAATCGGATTTGAACCAGATAGCGACAGAGATCAAAAATTTATGGAATCAATTTGTTCAAAACATACAAGTGGAGCACCAATGTATTATCCAGCAAACGTTACAGCTTCAACTGTAATCTCAGACTTAGGTGACGTATTTAAACAAATTTCAGAAACAATTACTAAATATGTTGTAGGTAACTCATTAGTAGATACAATTCCAGCTCAATTTAACATCGTTGATGGAACAATCAAAACAAATGATTCAAATTTATGCGCATCACTTAGCGAAGATAAGAAGACAATCACTTGGAACTGGGGCGAGAACAAATTAGAGAAAAAAGTTTATGAAGCAAGTGTAATTACTGTATTAGATAAGAGCCAAGTACCAGCTGAATACACAATGATTAACACAAATGGTACAACAATTGATCCATCAGCTGATTCATCAAAGAGTGCAATCTTCTCATATGGTTCAACAAGCAAGATTTACTTAGAAAGTCCAAAGCTTTCATTAGCAGAAACAGTTGTAGACGAAGAAGCACCACTTTCACAACCAACAGTAGAAGAGGATGCAGAAGATGTAGACACTACTCCAAAAACAGCTGACGAATTCAACTCAATGATCTTCGTAGTATTAGGAGTATGCGGTGTAGTTGCAGTATCAACTGGCGTAATGGCAGCTAGAAAAAGAAGATATAACTAATCAATAACTATATACAAATAAAAGAAACATAAATTAAGAAAATAGATTAAGAACAACCAAGAAAAAATTAATAATCCAATAAAAAAACAGGTGTGATTCAACAATCACACCTGTTTTTTTATTATTTTTCTATTACTATAACTTATATACTGCACATAAATTCTATTTATTAATATGTTAAAATCTCAATTCCTGTTTCTGTTACAACGAGAGTATATTCCCACTGTGCTGATGGTTTTCCATCTTCTGTACGAACAGTCCAACCATTCTCCTCATCAGTATAGAAATCTTCTTCACCCATGTTAATCATAGGTTCAATTGTAAATACCATACCAGGAACTAATAGCATTCCTGTACCTTCTTCTCCTATGTGACATACATATGGATCTTCATGGAATTCAACACCTGTTCCATGTCCACCTATATCTGCAACAACTTGATAACCATGTTCAGTTGCATGTTTATCAATAACATATCCGATATCACCTAGTCTTCCCCATGGTTTAACTGCTTTAACACCAAGCTCTAGACACTCTTTTGTTACCTCTACAAGTTTTCTATCTTCTTCTTTAACATTACCTATCATAAACATTCTTGATGCATCTGCATAATAACCATCAAGAATTGTTGTAACATCTACATTTATTATATCTCCATCTTTTAGAATCTCATCTTCACTAGGTATTCCATGACATATAACATCATTAATTGATGTACAGCAGCTCTTAGGGAATCCTTGATACCCTAAACAAGCAGGAACTCCACCGTTCTCTACAATTAAATCATGCACTAATGTATCAATCTCAAGAGTAGACATACCTTCTTTTATAACTTCTGCCACCTTATCAAGAACCATAGTATTAAGCTTACCAGCTTTTCTTATTCCTTCTATCTGTTCAGGTGTCTTAATAATATCATGACTTGGTACTATTACACCTTCTCTTTTAAATCTAGCTATCTTATCATCAAATGCCATATGACAACTTTTATATTTTATTTCACTTCCGCACCAGCATGGTGCATTTCTATTAATCTTCAATTTAAACACTATCCTTTACCTTTCTAATATTAACTTCCAACTTAATTATGTTACAATGTTTTCTATATTTATGTCAAGTAAAAAGAAAATAACTCATATACTTTTAGAATTACTTACTTATAATCTTATATACTTTTAAGCGAATAAACTCTACATACTTATGTATAACCTAATGGATAGTTTCCTCTACATACTTCTCTAGTCTCGTAACTAACTTATTAAAATTGCCTTTCTTTAGAGACTCTAGTTTCTTATCCTTTAATAATTCAATCATATAATTTTTCTTATTTCTAGCTCTATCACATGTGTATTTATTTACTTTTTCACGCACTAGCCTAAACTCATTTATTCTTTCTTCATAATCATCTTTATATACTTTCTTAATAGCATTATCCCATTTATTATAATATGAATTATCCCACTTCTGTCGCACTTCTTCTTTTTCATCGCTATAACCAAAACTATCTAAGTTTTTTTCAAAGAAATATTTAGGCTGATATGTCTGCGCAAACTGCTGCTCTGTAATACTTGTATCACACATATAATCATATACTTTATTATATGTTTCTACAACACTAGCACATATATCTTCATCTATATCTGTAATATCTGCAAGAATTTTCTTCTGCATAAATAATGATTCTAATGAATGCTTTCCTACTATAAATATGCTGTCCTCTATTTCTTTTCTTGACCTAGTTTTAGTTTCATTCATTATCTTACTTATATCTTCAAAAAGCACCTTCTGTTGCTCTTCTTCTGTTTTTGAATCTGCATCTCTTATAATCAAAAGTGGTACATCATACACTGTATTAAGTAACTTTTCTGCATTGGCATAAAACTTTATATTAGAACAGCTTCCCGAATATACAATATTAATATCCTCTGCTGCTTTTTTATCAATCTTACCTATTAACATATCTATAATATCTCTGTCATCTGGACCTTCAACAAGTATAACTCCTTTTTTCATAAGAATATCATCAGGTCTAATTCCCAACTCTAATATTACTTTCTTAACATCTATTCCTTCTATGTGTGCTTTTCCATGCTCTTTTACAACTAAACCTATTTGATCCTTTCTAAGCTTAGATATAGTTACTGCTGAATGGGTTGAAAATAGTACTTGATTATTTTTTGATAGTTTCATTAAGGTCTCTATCATTTTACGTTGAAGATTAGGATGCAAATATACTTCTGGCTCTTCTATTATAAGTATATACCCATCCTTAGCTCCACCTAATTCTACATATGTTTCTAGTATAGAAAGTATAATCATACTCTGATATCCCGTTCCACAATTCATCATATCACTTTCTAAATTCGTTACTCTATCAAGTAACTTAGTAGTGTACGATGTTCCTTTACCTATATTTACCTCAGATGAAATATTAATCTCAAAATCATCATTGCCTATAGCCTGAGCGTATTTTTCCGTAATTGCCTTTGATAACTTAGCACATCGTTTATTACTTTCCTTAGCTATAATTCTATTAAGTTCATTATAATTTATCTTCCTGTTTCCTACTTTAATAGATGTCTGAATACTATCATCAAGCATCTGTATAAGGTCTTTCATATATGAATTACTTCCAGCCGTACTTTCATTATGAGGATTACGAATAGCAGGTATCACCTTTAATGCCGGTAATATTTTCTTCACATCTGCTTCTGATATAATCCTTCCTCTAGTTGCTGTCTCTAAAGATTTTTTCCCTATTCCACCACCATTAGAAGGTACATGAAGTCGAAGAATCATCTTATCATCATCTATCTCATACTTAGCTTTAATCTCATCTAACTTCTTATTTAGACTTGTAGCTTGACTAGCTTTCTTTTTCTCTATGTCCTTTTTAGACTTTTTCTCTATTTTCATTTTACTTATAGCTTTAGCATGTTTATCTAATGTTTCTTCTAGCATATGCTCTACTATATAACTATCTGTAACTCTGTCAAATTCTATTTCAATAACTACATCCTTACTTCTGTCATGAAAATCTCTAAATTCTACATTCCTTCGCTCTCCTGGAAAAACGCATGCAATTGCATCTAAAAGAGTAGACTTACCTGTATTATTCTGACCTATAAGAGCATATATATCATGATCTATGTATATATCTCCTGATGAAAGCATCGACTTGTAATTTGTTATATTCACTCTGTTAATTTTCATAATTATCTCTTTATCCTCAATTTATTTCTATTTGGCGTTCACCACAAATCATTATAGCAAAAAAAGATGCTTTTTACAAATATTGTAAATTACACCCTTTTTTAGTCATTCAAGTTATACTTTAATTTTTTCCGCTAGAATCTAACTAAAACCATTTTCTTAGATACAAAAAATAACAATCCAATATTATTTACCCTATTATTTCCCTACTATCTAATATAATAGTTACTGGTCCATCATTAAGTAACTCCACTTTCATATCTGCACCAAACTCTCCTGTTTCTACAACCTCTATATCCTGTTTACATTTATCAATTATATATTCATACATTTTATTAGCATAATCAGGCTTTCCTGCACCTGTAAATGAAGGACGGTTACCTTTCTTACAATCTGCATATAGTGTAAACTGAGATATTAATAATAATTCCCCACCTACATCTTTTAATGCCAAATTCATCTTTCCATTCTCGTCTTCAAACACACGCATATTGACTAATTTTGAGACCATTTTATCTGCAATTGCCTCTGTATCAGCATCTTCTACACCTATAAGTACCATAAATCCTTTATTAATATTACCTATAACTTCATTATTAACTGTCACTGATGAGTGACTCACCCTTTGTATTACAAATTTCATAATTAATTCTCCTATACTATTTATATTTTATTATTTCTTAATCATTTGTTTTTTGAGCCAAAATCCGTTTTAAACTAACCTATATCATTTAACAAATCCTTTCCAAAACTCTCTTGTTTTATCAGCAACATTCCCTATATTCACTGTTTCATATGGGAACCATTCCCTTGGAAATAAACTTATATATTGTTTTGTAAGTAACCTTTCATCTAGTAGTAATATTTGACCTACATCATCGTAAGTTCGTATTACTCTACCAGCTGCTTGTTGCACTTTATTCATACCATTATATAAATAAGCGAATTCAAATCCATTATTATCTATCTTATCATAATAGCCTCTATAGATTTCTCTTTCTGTGCACACCATTGGTAATCCTGTTCCAACTATAATAGCTCCTATTAATCTATCATTTTTCAAGTCTATACCTTCTGAAAATATTCCTCCAAGAACGCAAAAGCCTATCTTAGTTTCAGTAGTCGAATCTATAAAATTAGCTAAATAGTCTTCTCTCTCTTCTTCTGTCATTCCGCTATCTTGCAATATTACCTGTTCTTTCACCTGCTCATCTAACTTATCATATACCTTTTCCATAAAGCTATATGACGGGAAGAATGTAATATAATTTCCTATCTTCTCCCTTGTAAATACATCTATATACCTTGCTATTCTTGCATATTCTGAATCGGTTCTTCTAGTATATTTTGTGCTTACATCTGTTGCAATTAATATATTTCTTTTAGTTTTATCAAATGTAGATGGTGCATATACTGCATAATCATCTTCTTTAGCACCTAATTGATTCATATAATATGTTATTGGTAAAAATGTTGCTGAGAAAAATATTGCACTTTTACCTTTCTTCAACTGATATGATAAATTTCTTGATGGATTCATACATCTAAGAGTAATTATAAACTCATCTTTTTCATTGTAATAAGTGTAAATCAAATAATCATCATCTATTATTTCATACATATTTATAAAATGTCTCATATCAAAATAAAGGTTCATTAATGTCTCTTTGTATTCAAATTTAGGGTGTTCTTTATTAAATTCATCTATATATGTTATTGCTCTCATTAAAAATATTATAAGAGCACCTGCATCTCCCAAATCTGTAAATATCTCTACATCTTCACAACTTCGCTTATATTTGAGCATCTCTTTATTACAAGTCTCTAATGCGCCTATTAACTTTTTACTGTACATAGGTATAAGCTTCTTAACAGTAAGAAAATCTTCTTTTTTTAAACTAGCTGAATACATTTCACAAGCACGTTCAACTAAATTATGCGCCTCATCTACTAAAAACACATAATCATGTTTTACATCTCCTTCAAAAAATCTTCTTAGATATACGCTAGGGTCAAATGCATAATTATAATCGCATATTACTGCATCTACCCACAACGATACATCCAGGCACATTTCAAAAGGACACACATTATAGGCCTGTGCATAATCCATTATTACTTCTCTTGTAATATTATTTTCATTATTAATCAATTCAAATACTGCATCATTTATTCTATCAAAATGTCCCTTTGCCCTAGGACAATCTATTGGGTTACATGCCACCGTATCCTGACAACATATCTTTTCTTTTGCTGTTATTGTTACATATTTAAAGTCTGTATTGCTATTACGAATTATATCAAATGTGTTTTCTGCCGTTGTTCTTGTAATTGTTTTTGCTGTTAAATAAAAAATCTTCTCAAGAAGTCCTTCACCCATTGCTTTTACCGCAGGAAATACAGTTGATATGGTTTTTCCAACCCCCGTCGGTGCCTCTAAATACAACTTTTTATCTCTAATTATTGTTCTATATACATCTGCTACTAATTTTTTCTGTCCTTCTCTATACTCAAATGGAAATTCCAATTTTTTAATTGATATATCACGTTTTTCTTCCCATTTTGCCTTATAATATCCCCATTTTGTATATTCCTCCATAAGTTTTTCAAACCATTGTTCTAATTCCCTCGCTGAAAAATTCTCATAAAAATGTCTTGCATCTTCACTTTCAAGATTATAATAACTAACTCTTATTCCTATACTTTTTTCTTCTCCACCATGACCATATTTCTCAAATATGTCTCTATTTGTATTAATTAATGAAAAATACGCATAGCACATAGCTTGTGCTCTATGCTCCTTTACAGGTTCCATTATAGAACTAACATCTCTTAAAACACCTTTTATTTCGTGAATAATCACCTGCGTTCTATCCTCATTCAAATGTGGTTCATATGATTTATCACACGCTTTTGAACTATCTGGAAGAATTATTCCATCTGCCCTACCTTCTATTGCTATTACAAACTTTATATCACCTTTATCTACTACTGTTTCCTCTTTTAACGTAACTTCAGGTAAATAATTTTTCGCCATAGATTTTTGGATTTTCTTATGAAGTTTTGTGCCTCTTTGCATTGCATCTATTTCTCTAGCACCACTACTTGATGTATCAATGTCACCAGAACGCATAACAAATTCAACTAGGTCTCTTACTGATATTTTTATTACTAAATTATCTTTGTCCTTCATACTATCCTCCAATCCTTATTTAATAACATTAACTTTTATATCCTATCACATCTGATAATAGATTTCAATTATGATAACCATGGGTCAACCACTTCTAATATACGCCTACTAATTTAATCTAACATTTATTTTACTTTAGAAAATTAGCTATCCGCTATAAAAAAATAGAAAGTTATTTATTCACATCCTAAGGGAAATATGACTCATTGAGCGCGCATTTCCAATTATTTTAATATTAATTTATGATAATGTTTTAGTTTCTTAGATTCCCTCTCCCTCATATCTAAGATTCTTCTACTTTATCATAAATCTAACACAGAAAGGATGATTTTTATGAAACTACCAAATGGATATGGCGGAGTTATTAAACTATCTGGAAAAAGACGAAGACCTTATGCTGCAAGGATAACAGCAGGATGGGAAACTGATGCTTATGGACGAACAAAGCAAAAATTCCAGATTATAGGTTATGCTGAAACAAAAGAAGAAGCTTTAAGTATTTTAGCAGACTATAATCATAATCCAATTGATTTAAATGTCTATAAACTTACATTTAAAGATGTTTACAACAGATGGTCTTCAGAGAAATACCCAACTATCTCTGAATCCAATATTTCCTGTTATAAAGCAGCATATAATCTTTGTTCTTCAATTGATAACTACATATTTATGGATCTTAGATTAGACGATTTACAAAGAATTGTTGATACTTGTGGCAAAAATTATCCCTCTCTTAGAAAATTAAAAGTATTATTTAATCAAATATTTGAATATGGTATGAAACATGAATTATGCCTTAAAGATTACTCTGAATATGTTGATATAACCAAATATAAAGACAAAAATCCGAATCAAACTAAACGAAATAAATTTACAAAAGAAGAAATTAATCGAATTTGGCAAGGCGCTGATGATCCCAAGTACCAGATTATACTTATGCTTATATATAGCGGTGTTCGTGTATCTGAATTACTTGACTTAAAAAAAGAAGATGTACATCTTAAAGAACAATACTTTGAAATTAAACAAAGTAAAACTGAAAGTGGCCTTCGTAAAGTCCCTATTGCTGATAAAACTTTGCCATTCTTCACAGAATGGTATAACTCTAACTCTGACTGCGACTACTTAGTTCACACCAATGACGGTCATCACCTAAACTACCGCAATTATTATAAAAGTTATTTTACTCCTATTATGATTAAGTTGCGTATTAATGGCACACCCCACTGCTGCCGTCATACATGTATATCTATGTTAGCAAAAGCTGATGTTAACCAAACTCTTATTAAACTTATTGTTGGCCACTCTGGTGCTATGAGTTTAACAGAAAAAGTTTATACTCACCTAGACATAAAAGAACTTGTTGAGGCTATCAACAAAATTTAGACTATAATTTGTATATTTTGGCCCCTGTCATTCTGACAGGGGCCTGGATTTTGGGGTTTTTAGGCTACATTAATTTTGAACGCTAGCTCAAATTAATAACTCTTATAGCCGTAGTTCATATCTACTCTTCCTGGTATTCCGGCTACCACACCTGATGATGTGTATTGCCACATATCTGCTTTTATTGATGTATATTTGTTACCATATGTATAGCCCTTTGAAATACAGTTATTTATTGCTGTCATTCCTCCTGGGAAGCTAAATGATGTATCACTATATAGATATCTTGCAACCCAAATATCATAACTACTTAATTGACTTACATTCAAATAACTAACAAAGAAACTTGCTCCAGAATATACACCTGGTTTATATCCTGCTTCTTTTACTTTTTCACAGAAAGCAATAGACATATTTGTATTTTCTGCTTTATATGATGTTGACTTTCTTGCTGGATCCTCTATATCAAAGTATATTGGATATGTCATCTTATAATTCTTAACTAAACTAATAACATATTCAGCTTCTTTTCTAGCTTCTGCAACTGAATCTGCATATGAATATACATATACACCTACTTTTATTCCTGCTGCAATTGCATTCTTCATATTAGTGTCAAACATATTATCTTTTATAAGATTTGTTCCATTATTTCCACTTGAACTGTATCTTGTTGCTCTAATTATAGCATAATCAACTCCAGCTGCTTTAACCTTCGCCCAATCTATTGTGTTTTGATATTGAGAAACGTCAACACCATACACACCTATCTTAGCTACTGTTGGTGTTCCAAGTTCACTTTCATTAATTAATCCGTCAATATCTTTGAATACCACAATTCTATATGTAAAGGACTTTCCTGATGAAACGGCAGTATCTGTATAACTAGTTGTTGATGCTCCGTTAATTGTTTTCAATAAATCATACTCTTTTGTAGTTGCATTATACTTGTATAATTTATATCCATCCGCAGAGCTTACCTTATCCCAAGTAAGTTTTATATACTTTTGACAAGCTTCTCCTATACTTAAAGTTGGTGCATTATAAGTTGATACTGCTTCTAGATTGCTTGAAAAATCTCCTCTAAGCACTTGTCCATCAACCTCTGCTACTGCTCTTATTTTAACATCGCATGCTGTACCTGGTTTTAAACCACTTATTATATATTCACATTCTTTTGTTTCGCCTATCTTGGTATACTTATCACTGCTATTTAATCTATATACTTCATATCTTTGTGCAAAATCAATTTTCTTCCATGCTATTCCTACACTGTCAAGTTCACATGAAAATTGTTCTAATCCTTCTACTTTACCAAGCATATTGCAAGCTGTTAGAGATGCTTTTCCACCTAAATACTCTTTATTATCAACTTGGTTTACAGAAATAACAGTGGCAAATGGTGTAACTGTTATAGTTGCATTAATTACACCTGGTGTTTCACTTGTATATGTATAAGTTGTTGTATTCTTATCAACTTTAGCTGAATCTAATTCATTACCCGCACCATCAACAACTGTAATATAATAACCTGTTGCATTATGTACTTTATCCCATTCATAAGAAATAGAATTATCTGTGTTACCTGTTACTCTTACTTGTGCTGGTGTTCCTAAATCGGTTCTAGCAGAAACACTTACACCATCGCCTGTATATTGACCTGTATTATATCTATATTCTTTATATGCTTTTACAATATACTTATATGAAGTAAATCCTGATAATCCTGTAACTTTATATGAAGTACTTGTTGTAGTCTTTATCTTATCATACTTTTCAGTCTTAGTATTGTACTTATATATACAATATCCGTCTGCTCCACTAACCTTACTCCAACTTAGCTTCATACTATCAACAGTCTCATCAGTTACTTTTAATCCCTTAACCTTAGCCGGTCTTGTAATAGCATATCTATATTCAAAAGAAGTTGCATTAATCTCTTTTCCAGCAGTTTTTGCGTAACTTCTTACAGCATAACAATACTCTGTCCCTGATTTAAGACTCTTATGAGTATATGTTGTTGTACTTGCTGAAACCTTTTTCAATAAAGTTCCCTTATTGTTCTTGGCATCATATTTGTATACTTTATATCCATCTGCTCCACTAGCCTTGTTCCACTTAATAGTAATACTTGTATCTGTAAGTCCACTTTGAACTAAACTTTTTGCTACTGACGGTGCTGTATACACATATGTTTTTGGACTAAGGGCACCATTAGTTTTATATGCTCCATCTTTAGTTTGAGCACAACTCTTTACTACAAATATATATGTTTCTCCTGGAACAAGTCCTGTTATTGTAGTTGAAGTACTAGTTGTACTTAATAATCTTGTATACTTATTCTTCTTAACATTATAGCTATATACATAGTATAAATTAGCTCCTGATGGCTTACTCCATGATAATTTAACTGTCTTATCTTGAACATTACTTACCGTAATCTTCTTAACAGAATTAGGAACTGTTACTATCTTCACTGTATTGGTATACTTTGAATAGTACTTTTTCTTATCAACTGTTTTGTATGCTTTTACTGCAAACGCATATGCTCCGCCTTGCACCAAATTCTTCACTGTAGCGGTAGTTTGTTTTGTAGTTAAACATACCTTATTATACTTTTTAGTTGATCCATCATACCTATAAACTACATATCCCGTTACACCCTTTACCTTTAACCACTGTAATTTAACAGATTTATATCCCAAAGCTTTTTGAACAAGCTTTGCTGGCTTAGCAACAGTAATTTCTTCTTTTTCTTCCTTATCATCTGATGCCTTCTCTTTATCTGCTTTTACCGTAGTTGCATATGCTACATTCCCATCACTACATCCAATCCACACACTAGCCAAAATAAATACTACTAGCGGTAGAATAATTCTTAACTTTCTCTTCATATGGTACCTCACAATACTAATTTATGTTAATATGTTTCTTCATCCCTTAATAACTACCAACATATATCGTATTCATGCTTAATATATTAAACTATGTATTACTTTATTATTCTTTATATAGTAGACATCCAACTATTTGAACATATTACTACACATTAATTGTACATATCCAATTCCTTGGACATATCGCTACACATTAATATTACATACCCAATTCCTTGGGTATATAACTATACATTAATACTAACCTCAACTCCTATAACATCCTTATTCTCCGTTAATATTGGATTAATAATACTTTCTAAGTACTCTTCAACCTGCATATTTGCACATCCTATATACTTCGATGGGTCCATTGATTGCTCTAATTGTTCTTTTGATAAATTAAAAGCATCACTTTCTCCAATTAAATCAAGTAAGTTATTATCCATTCCTCTCTCTTTTACATTGCGTCCAGCTTCCATAGATAATTGTCTTATCTCCTCATGTAACTGTTGTCTATCCCCACCTTCTTTAACAGCATCCATCATTATATTCTCAGTCGCCATAAATGGTAATTCCGCTGCTATTCTCTTCTCTATAACTTTTGGATAAACAACCAAACCTGAAGCTACATTAATACACAAATCCAGTATTCCATCTATTGCCAAGAAACTCTCTGGAACACTAATTCTCTTATTAGCTGAGTCATCTAATGTTCTCTCAAACCATTGAGTAGCTGCAACTATAGCTGGATTAAGTGCATTAATCATTACATAATTTGATAATGATGCAATTCTCTCACTTCTCATTGGATTTCTCTTATAAGCCATAGCTGATGAACCAATCTGTTTCTTCTCAAATGGTTCTTCTATTTCTTTCAAATGTTGTAGCAATCTAACATCATTAGAAAACTTATGAGTCGTTGCTGCTATTCCAGACAATACATTAAGCACTCTTAAATCAACTTTTCTTGAATATGTCTGTCCCGAAACATAATGACACTTAGAAAATCCCATCTTACTAGCAATACGCTTGTCTAGCTCTTTTACCTTATCAAAATCACCATCAAATAACTCTAGAAAAGATGCTTGCGTACCAGTTGTTCCTTTTGAACCAAGTAATTTCATACTGTCTATCACATATTCTATATCTTCCAAGTCCATAAGAAATTCATTCATCCACAACGTTGCTCTTTTTCCAACTGTTGTTGGTTGTGCTGGTTGAAAATGTGTAAATGCTAGAGTTGGCATATCTGCATATTCCTTTGCAAACTTTGCTAACTCATTAATAACATTAAGAAGCTTTACCCTTACAAGCTTTAATGCTTCTGTCATAACTATAATGTCTGTATTATCACCAACATAACATGAAGTCGCACCTAAATGTATAATTCCTTTCGCTTTAGGACATTGAACACCATATGCATATACATGGGCCATAACATCATGTCTAACTTCTGCTTCTCTTTTCCTTGCTACGTCATAATTTATGTCATCTTTATTATCCTTAAGTTCCTGTATCTGTTCCTCGGTTATATTAAGCCCCAACTCATGTTCAGCTTCTGCAAGTGCAATCCATAACTCTCTCCATGTCTTAAACTTCTTATCTGCTGAAAATATGTACTGCATCTCTTTGCTAGCATAACGCTGTGACAAAGGACTATTATAAACGCTATTATTCAATCCTCTACCTCCTAAAATTACAATTAATAACTCTATTTTACATTAATTAACAATTGAACCTTAATTATAATATAAAGATGACACCTTTTCAATAAAATAATGCCATCTTTACTCAATTTGTTTCATCTTTATTATTTTTTTATTTTACACATAATAACAATCTATAATCATCTTGTCCCCATAATTATTCTTGTATATCTTCACCAACATTCTCAGTGTTTTCACCCTCATTATTTTTATCAAGTAAACCTTCTAATTTAAATATAGTTTCTTCAAGTTTTTCCTTTGTTATTTCATCTCCCTCTCGCTCATCTACTGATGCAATCAATTCTTCTTCTGACATTTCATTTTGTTGGAATTCAATATCTTGAACAATGTCTTGCTTCTCTTCATCTAGTCCAGCTTCTAGTTGTATTTTATGGTCTAGTAAATTTTCCTGTTGAATTTTATCATCTAGTAAATTTTTTTGTTGTATTGTATCTTCTTGTCTATTCTCGTCATTTTGAAAATCTCTAGATGTCTTTTCTATACTTTCAAGCTGTTCATTATCATTTTTACTTTTTAATGTATTATTCACACTTTCAGCTTCTTGACCATATATATCATCTATTTCACTTTCAGAATGATATACATTATCATGTATTTCTTTAATTGCTTCAACATTGTTTATATGTACATATTCATTTGTTGCTAACACTTCTTCTATAGGCATTTCTTCAAATGTATCAACATCCACATCTTCTATTGCATTTTCAATTGGTTCTTCTTGAATTTTATTTAAATCAATAATTTTCTTCAGTTCTCTTCTACTTCTTATTACTTTCATAACTTTTAATTTCTTTATAAATGCATTAAAACTTAATAATATTAGGATAAATAATGCAGTTACTATCATAAATTGATTTAAGCTATTAAGTAATATATCCTTTATTCCACAATAAGTTATTACGTTCCAATTAAGATTTTCATTATCTAATCCATAAAGAATATTCTTATTATTCACTATATAGTTTTCTACAAATGCCTCATCTTCTATATCTTCTGTAATATCTACTGTTGAATACAATATTTTTCCTTCATCAATTCTGATTACTGATTCTGATTGATTTATTCTACTTGATTCATAAAATACATTATCCAGATATTCTTTATTAAAACTATATACTAAAACTCCTAGTGGCTCATCGCTCATAGAATCAAATATTGGTCTAACAATTCCAAATAATTTCCCCTCAAAACCTTCTATCTCATATTCATCTGATAAATATGCTCTATTTTGTTTAATTACGTTATAGTTATACCAAGGTTGATTTTCATAAACAAAATCTGTTGTATACGCATTACTTATTCCAGAATATAAAACAGATTTATTATTAAATGATACAATAAAAACATTCTCAATTTCTTCGCTTATCAAACTCATAGTATTAAGTGTTTTTACTGCATCTTCATAATAAACAGTTGATGTTATTTCTTCTACTCCTGATGTTGTCTTCAAATATTGCTCAAATATAGTTAAGTAACCATTCATATTTATTGAATTTACAACAACACTAAACTCTTCATTTATCGCATTGTTAATATTGTGTGCTTCTACCTTTAATTGATTACTTTTTATAACATATGCATCATATGCTATAACAAAAATTATACTTATAAATGAGACCACCATTGTAAATATAACCAAACGCCATGAAAAATTATTTACTACCTTATAATTTTTCTGCAAATCATCACTAATATTATTTATCTCTTGATCATTGGACTTATCTATAGTGGTATTTTTACTTCCAACCCTATTTTTCTTCATAGTCAACCTCCATTCCCACATATGACTACATTCCACTATATTAAATATCGCATAGTTAACAAAAAAGCTTAATGTTATTTTCAAACATTAAGCTTTTTTGTTTTATAAGAAAGTACATTCCGAAATTGTTGTTTCCTATACTTTATCATTTACTGATTATTCCTTATAGTGTTGGCCATAATTTGGGCATTAGTCTCTATCTCAACAAACTCTTCCTTTTCTTGAGACCTATTAGTAACAACTCCCATTATGTACCCTGGTCTATCCCCTATCTTCAATGTATACAAAACTGTATTTAATTCTACATCTATTCCATCTCTTCCAATTGCATCAATAGTTCCCACATATTTATTACGATCTATATTATTAACTGTATCTTTTGCCAACAAGTCCATATTAAACTCAACACCTACATTATCGATGTCTGCAACCTCTTCAATATTCTCAACCATATTCTCCGAATATTTATTAATAATCTTATCTATAGAAAGGCTACTATTTCTCATCTTATCTAACCACAAAACAAGTGCACTATTATCTCCACTATATATACGAAGATTATCCTTTATCATCCCCTCCATACTTGGAGCATTAATTCTTATATTCTCTAATATATCTATTGTTACAGTATTATATACTTCCCTATCAAAATAATACTGCATTCCTCTTTGTGATAAATCACCATCACTTTTTTTCTTACCAAATACAAATGAGCATCCACTTAAAGACACTACTGACACACTTACTAAAGTTACTAATAATATTCGTTGTATAGTCTTAGATATTCTTATTTTTGAAATACTATTTTTTATCATAATTTCTCCTTCCACTCATTTATACGCCCGACATATTTTACCACATGTCATAAATAATGTCAAAATATGACATTTTCTTTTATTTTTATTGACTTTTACGCCTATTTATGGCATATTTTACCATGTAGGTTAAGAAGAAAAATTATAAAATTTACAAAGAAACATTATTTTAAATTTGGGAACGAGGATAAATTATGGATTCAATAGATAAGTTTGGTAAAATTCCATCCTATTCTCCTAACAGAGGAATAACTTCATATAGTGGAATTAATAATACCGTAAACCAACTGAATAAAGATAATCCTAACTCTTTTAATAACCATATGTTTGGTTCTCAAAAAGAGACTCTTAGCGGTGAAATTATCGACCTTAAATCTAATGAAATAACTGTTTTATTAGATGATGGGCAGACTATCCATGCCAAAATTTATGATAATTCTTTTTTAAGTATAGGACAAAGAATTAGTTTTCACCTTCAAGATGATAAAGGTGTAACTATTTTAGAACCAGTTAAAACAGCTACAACTACAGCTGATACAATCATTACTAAAGCTTTAGAAGCAGCTAATATACCTGCAACAGTTCGTAATAAAGCTATTGCACTTGAATTATTAAACAATAATATGTCGCTAGATTCTAGTTCTCTTAATAAGATAATAGGACAGGCCAATACCAACAGAGCCGTATCTCCGCAGAATCTTATTTTGATGAATAAACATAATATTCCTATTAATAATTCTACAGCTACTGAAATTGATAAATACCGTAACTACGAACACCGAATTATTAAAGAAATAGACACTATTTCAGCTGAATTTCCTCAGCTTATAGATGATGTTGTTAACAATAAGAATACAAATGATGTTCTTAAATTTAATGATAATTTAGTTCGTATTTTAGCTAAACCAAGTGCAGACACTGTTACAGCCAATGCAGATAAAGCCTTATCTAACATTAACAATATAGTTAAGAATAATAATGAATTTACACCTATTTCTACAGAAAATCTTACATCAATTAATGAAACAGGTGATTTATTATCTAGTAGCAAGATAATTAACAAAATAACATCTAACGTAGATTCAACAATAACTTCTTCTACAGATGTTAATAAAATTTATGGCAACATTAATGACGATATTAGTCAAATTATTATAGAGAATATAGGCGAAGTTGATAAATCTTTACTTTCAGATTCAACTTCTTCTAAGCCTATAACATTTAACACATTTAGCGAAACACCATCCACTACTACAAGTTCTACAATTGATTTATCTACATTATCACCTGTAGGACGTAATGTGGAGAATCCAACAGTAGCATCTGCCTTCTTAAAACCAAGTTCAGCAGATGATTTACTAAGAATTTTAGAGCCTTACGATATTCCTGAAGATATAGCAAAAGGCATAAAAGACGGCACTGCTCTTCTACGAGATGTAGCAGTAGTTATTGAAAAAGCTCTTGAAATGGCTGATGAAATAGATGAATATCGCGTTTCTGATTTTTACTACTCTAATCAATCTAGTAGTGCAATAAAATATGGCGGACTTAATGGTAATGGTGTTACAGAGATGGCCTTTATGGATGATAAACTTGGTACTTCTGAAGTTGCTCAATCTGTACAGAACGGAACACAAAATAATATTAGTGACCTTATGAACAAAACCAACACTCCAGACTATGTAAATCTTTTATTGGCCAAAGATGCATTTGAGCATCCTGTTATTAAGAATATTCTTAATAACTATGAAGTATTACAACGCGATAACTCAGAGGTTTCGACATTTTTATCTCACTTTAGTAGAGGTCAACTCACTTCGACTCTACGAGATATTCCTGGTTCAGATGTTCTTGCAGACAAAATATGGACAGGTAATATCTCTGCTAATGAGATTTTATCAGAGATTAATAGTTTACTACCTACTGCAGATAGTGAAACTGTTTCAAAGCTTCTTACAAGTTCTGAATATAAAACTGTTGTAACTGAAGCTATTATAAACAACTGGACTATTTCACCTAATGCGCTTCGTAAGAATGATGCAGTTTCAGAAACTTATGAAAGAATGTATCATGAAATTAACGATTTGCACAATTTAGTCCGTTCAACAATTGATACTACTTCTGCCACTGCAGATAAGGTTCTTAAGGAATTTAGTGGTATGAAGAATAACGTGGATTTTATGAATACATTAAACAATATGTTTTCATATGTACAATTACCACTTAAGATGCGTGACAAAACAATTCACAGTGATTTATATGTTTTAACTAATAAACAGAATTTAAAGAAGAACAAAGGCAATATTAGTGTTCTGCTTCATCTTGATATGAATTATTTAGGAACACTCGATGTAAATATAACTTTATCTAGCAATGTAGTTACTTCTAGATTCTATGTTACAGATGACTTCACTAAGGACCTTCTTAGCAAGAACATGGAACAACTTGAATATGCTATGCTTGAAAAAGGCTTTATTCTTAATTCCAATGTAGCTTTAAAGGAGAAGGATATTAATCCTATTAATGATTTCCTTGAAAAGGATACTCCTACTACATCAATTAAGAGATATACTTTTGATATGAGGACATAAAGGTTTGTTGCAAGCTTTACTACAATTTGAAGTAATTATTGCAGTTAGTCTTTATATTATACATAAGACTTTTATATAATATAATATGTTATTTTATCCATTAATATATTTTTATTTAATTGTTTTTAAACATTATTATATAACAAATATATTTATGATTAATTATTTTTAAAAGGGGATTTTATTATGAATATAACTAGTAATTTAAATATGAATATTTTACCGATTATTGCAACTAAGAACAAAGCTCTTTTGATACCATTCTTTATTATGGTTATTATTCTTCTTTGTTCTCCTGCTATTCAACTTAAGCTATCAACTCATAAGAATAAGTATGTAGGCTTAATTTTTCCTGCTATTGTATGTATTTTCTTTATTGTTGTAGCTATTATTGCAAAGCCTAATATTATTTTATCATTAATTATGATTATTGGCGCACCAGCAGCTTTAGTTGTATTTCATGTGATTATTCGTAAAAATTTAAGATATTAAAAAGTGGGACTATGAAGTCCCAACTTAACAAGAATAGCCCTCTAATTTTTGACGAATAAACAAATTAACTTTATCAGGAGATGCCTTACCCTTCATTGCCTTCATTGTTTGCCCTACCAAATATCCCATAGCCTTCGTTTTTCCATTATGATAATCTTCTATTGACTTTAGATTATTTGCAAATACCTCTTCTATAACCGCAAGAAGTTCATCGTCGTTATCCACCATCATAAGTCCTTTTTCTTTTATGTATGTTTCAACGTCCATATCTAGTAATTTATTATCAAATATTACTTCTAATACTTCTATTCCATTTGCCTTGGTAAGTTTTTTATCTTCGACTAATGTAATCAATGTTGAAACATCTTCTGGATTTACTGATATATGTTCTGCTGCCAATCCTCTATCATTTATAATTTTAAACATATCCACCATTATCCAATTGGATACTTTTTTAGGTGCTATATTGGTACCTGGTAATTCATTTATCTTGTTTAATATAGCCTCAAATAAATCTGCTATATTCTTCTCTTCTGTTAGCACATCTATATCATAATCCGGCAAAGCATATTCTTTTTTATACCTAGCTCTCTTTTCATCTCTAAATTCTGGCTGTTTTCTAGCTATTTCCTCAATCCATTGCTTATCAATATATATACCTGGTACATCTGGTTCAGGAAAATATCTATAATCATTTACATCTTCTTTACTTCTCATTGAATATGAGCAGTTTTTATTATCATCCCATCTTCTTGTTTCTTGTATAACCATTTTCCCTTCTTCTAATAACTGTATCTGTCTTGCATACTCATGGTCTATGGCTCTAGAAATTGCCTTAAAAGAATTAAGATTTTTCATTTCTGTTCGTACTCCTAATTCCTCACTTCCAACTTCTTTTACTGACAAATTCACATCTACTCTCATAGAACCTTCATTAAGTTTACAATCAGATATTTTAAGATATTTTATTATTAATCTTAACTTATCTAAAAACTCTAATACTTCTTCTGCACATGACATATGTGGCTTAGTAACTATTTCAATAAGTGGTACCCCCGCTCTATTATAATCTATTAAAGACAAGCCTCTTTCTTCATCATGAATAATTTTGCCTGCATCTTCTTCCATATGCATCTCATGTATTCCTATTCGCTTTATTGTTCTTATATTGTCATTATCAATGGTATGTTTCGTTTTATTATGTACATTTTCTTCCTTAAAAATTCCTGTACCATTGCAATCACTATTATTTTTGTCATTATGTACACAATTATTTTCATTATATTCTATACTATTTTCATCATTAAAATCTTCACTATTCCTATTACCTATAGTAATAAACCCATCCTTACAAATAGGTTCATAAAGTTGCGATATTTGGTAATTCTGCGGATTATCTGGATAAAAATAATTCTTTCTATCGAATTTATTCATTCTATTTATAGTACAATTAGTTGCCAATCCCAAGGCAATAGCATACTCAACTACTTTTTTATTTAAAACTGGAAGTGTACCTGGCATTCCCATACACACAGGGCATACATTAGTATTCACCTTACTTCCAAACTGAGATTTACAACTGCAAAATATCTTTGTCTTCGTAGCTAATTCCACATGTACTTCTAGCCCTATCACCATTTCGTACTTTCTCATATTGGTCCTCCATTATGCTTTCTCTACTATTGCTATCTTTTTCTCTATTATAATTACATATTTTGCTCACATATACACGCTATATCAATGATTTCTTTTTCGCAAAAATGATTACCTATTAACTGTAATCCTATAGGCATTCCTTCTTTACTCTTTCCCACCGGAAATGCTATAGCTGGCAATCCTGCAATATTTACTGCTGTTGTATATACATCACTTATATACATTCTTAACGGTTTTTCTAAACTTTCACCTACTTTAGGTGCAACATTGGCCGTTACTGGACTTAATATTGCATCATATGTTTCAAACACATTTTTAAATTTATTCACTATTGCTGTTTTACTTTTTAAAGCCTTTAAATAATATTCTTCATAATACCCCTTACTAAGAACATAATTACCTAACATTATCCTTCGTTTTACTTCCGTTCCAAATCCTTCAGTTCTTGTCTGTTTATACATTTCATTCAAATCCCTATATTTACTTGCTCGGTGTCCGTATTTTACACCATCATATCTAGATAAATTTGAACTTGCCTCTGCACAAGCAAGTGTATAATAAGTCGGAACTACGTATTTTATTATATCCATAGATATGTTTTCTACTATTGCACCTAATTCTGTTAGTTTATTACACATCATATCCATTTTGCGCTTCACATCATCACTTAATGGTTCTATATATGTATCTATTATAGCAATTTTCTTCCCTTTAAGACTTATGTTATTATCACTAATATTTTCAATATGTTCTAGCCATATTTCATTATTACCATTATTATTATTATTATTATTATTATTATTATTATTATTATTATTGCTATTATTACTACTATTATTACTACTATTATTGCTATTATTACTACTATTATTATATTGATTATATTGATTATTACTATCCTTAAATAATTTCACTTCTCTAGATGTACTATCTTTTTTATCATGTCTATTTATTATTTCTAGTACATATGCGGCATCTATAACATTATTTGCAATTGGTCCTATAACATCAAAAGATGAGGCATAGGCTACTAATCCATATCTTGATACTGCGCCATAAGTAGGCTTAATTCCAACTAATCCATTATATGCTGCCGGTTGTCTTATAGACCCACCTGTATCTGTTCCTAAAGATACCATACATTCTCCTGCTGCCACAGAAACTGCACTTCCTCCTGAAGAACCTCCTGCAACCCTATCTGTATCATAGAAATTGCGTGTCTCACCATATGCAGATGTCTCAGTTGTACTCCCCATACCAAACTCATCCATATTAGTTTTACCAATTATAATTGCATCTTCTTGTAACAAAGCATCAACAGCATCTGCATTATATGGAGCAACAAAGTTTTCTAATATTCTAGACCCACAGGTGCACTTCATTCCCTTTACACAAATATTATCTTTTATGCTAATTGGAATTCCTACTAGTCTTCCTACTTTTTCATTATTCTCAATTTTCTTGTCTAGTAACCTAGCTTTTTCCATTGCCTCTTTTTTATATAGACTAATGTACTGATTATACTTACTCTCATTAGCCTCTATTGTATTAAATACTTCACTAATAATATCATAAACTCTATATTCTCTATTTTTAATTTTCTTAACTAACTCTATTATTGTCATATCTTTTATATTCATAATTTTCTCACTTTATTGTATTTTAGGTAGTTTTTGGAACAACTATATATCCATTTTCAATACTTGGCACACATTCCATTATCTCATTGTTATGTTCTATCTTTTTATTATCCATATTACTATTCACTTCATTATTGTAATCTATATCTTCATTTTCTTTATTTTCATCTAATCGAAATACATTACATGCCTTTTTTCTATTAATATCTTCTCTTTCACTACAACAATCATTCACTAAATTCATATCTAATTCATTTAATTGATCTATATAATTAACCATTTCAGATAAATCTGCTTTTATTTTTATTCTTTCATCCGACGTCAACTCTATACATGACATTTCAGATATTCTATCTATTACTTCATCTGTTATTTTATTCATCCCTACATTCCCTTCTATTGCTTATATTGTAGTTGCCCACAAAATAAAACATGCCAACAATCCACTAATTTATAGTTTAATTGTACTATAAATATTTGACTGTTGGCATATTATAAAAAGTATATTATCAAGTCAAATTAACGTATCTAAAATATAAGCTCTTACAAACCCAATTGCTTGATTTACACAAATATCATAACTATTCCAATTATAAATCCAAGTAATGCACCTAAATTTACTACTGCATTTAACTCTTTCTTCATAATAAGTAAAATCATCTTTTCTAGTTCTAATACATCCATATCATTAATTCTATCTTCTATAATAGCTTGAAAATCAACCGCACTTAGAATGCTTGATAACTTATTGTTTATTAATTCTTCGTATTTGTTGTCAACTGTCTCTTTTAACATATCTTCTGACTCTTGCAATTTACCTGCAATATGACCTAATGACATATCATTTATTCTATTAGCTATTGGATCTATAAAACTTGCTAGTGTATTAGCATTCAACATCGCTGCAAAAAAACTACCTGCAACCGCTTCTGATATTCCATCTATTACTTCTTTTGCTACTGCTTCACCAATAAGTGGTGATACTTCTTTAACGGTAATATCTTTATCCTTTGTTGTTGTAAGTACACCCATAAAACTTGAATATATCTTATTCTTAACATCTTCTTTTAGAAGTCTTTCTTTTATAACATCTTCTTTTAATACTTCATTAGTCACAGAATAACCTATAGCTGAAGCTAATCTTGACTGTCCTTTTGGTATTATACCAGGCGTAAATGGTACTTTAAACTTACCGATTCTTACTTCCTTTAATGGTCTAAAAAGCATCTTTATCGCTAAAAAATTGGTAAAATACCCTATAACTCCACCTATTAATGGTCCCGCTAAAATCTGTATTGCATTCATGTCTTTCGTCCCTTTTCATACTATAATTTCTCTATATTTTGTAACCCTATTATAATACTCAAAAATAACCTTACATAGCCTTAATTCTTTCAATAGCTTCTTTTGTATTCTCAAGACTACCAAATGCTGTAAGTCTAAAATATCCTTCTCCACTTGGTCCAAATCCACAACCAGGTGTTCCTACCACATGAGCCTCATTAAGTAAATGATCAAAGAATTGCCATGATGACATTCCTGTTGGAGTTTTTAACCATATATATGGCGCATTAACACCACCAGACACACTGTATCCAGCATCTTTAAGGCCTTCAAGAATAATCTTAGCATTATTCATATAATATCCAACCATTTCTTTAATCTGTTTCTTACCTTCTTCTGTATAAATACTTGCTCCTGCAGCTTGTATAATATAAGGTGCACCATTGAACTTAGTTCCATGTCTTCTTGCCCATAAACTATGTAATGTCACTCCATCAACTTTAAGTTCCTTTGGCACTACCGTATAACCAAGTCTTGTACCTGTAAATCCTGCATTCTTTGAAAAACTTCGTATCTCTATTGCACAAGTCATTGCACCTTCACATTCATAGATTGAATGTGCCACATCTTCCTCTGAAATATATGCTTCATATGCAGCATCGTATATAATAACTGCTCCAACCTTGTTAGCATAATCAACCCACTCTTGTAATTTATCCTTACTAATAGTTGCTCCCGTAGGATTATTAGGAAAACATAAATATATAATATCTGGTGTTTTCTCTGGAATTACAGGTGCAAATCCATTCTCTTCTAAACATGGCATATAAATCACATTAGTCCACTTACTTGTAGCTGCATCATAATCTCCTGTTCTTCCTGCCATTGCATTAGTATCAACATAAACTGGATATACTGGATCACAAACAGCAATTACATTATCCACATCGAATATATCTCCTATATTCCCTGAATCACTCTTTGCTCCATCACTAATAAATACCTCATCAGCTTTAATATTCACACCTCTTGCTTTAAAATCGTTCTCAACTATTGCATTTCTTAAAAACTCATATCCTAAATCAGGTGCATATCCTTTAAATGTTTCTTGCTTACCCATCTCATCTACTGATTTGTGTAATGTGTCTATTACAACAGGAGCCAACGGTAATGTTACATCTCCTATTCCTAATCGTATAATCTTCTTATCTGGATTATTACTTGTAAATGCATTAACTTTCTTAGCTATATCTGAAAACAAATAACTTCCAGGTAACTTTAAATAATTCTTGTTAATCTTAACCATACTCTTTCTTTCCTTCCCTATCTTTCGAGTTTCACCTCATAAATATATTAAGCCAAATACTCTAATATATCTATTTTATTATAAATTCTAGATTTGTCAATTTTTTCCTATAAATTATCTTCATATTTCAAAAAAATTTATAAGAATCAAACAAACTCTAATTTGTCGAGCTCTAGGCCCCTGTCGTTCTGACAGAGGCCTAATTAATTTTGAGCTTCGCTCAAAATTCGGGTGTTTTTTTAGCTCCGCAAAAGTTTTAGACTTTTATGCTAGTTTCAAATTTAAGAGAATATAATATATTTTTCTCACTGCTTGCGCTCCGTTGCAAAGCGTAACGGTCGTTAAGTTCATACTTCGCATAATTTATGCTCGTATTCACTAAACGCCGACGGTTTGCAAACCCCGAAAAATATACTATATTCTCTTAAATTTTTACCTTTGCTTATGAGTATTATAGCTTTTATGAGATATTCCTTTTTTGGTTATATTCTTACCATAATTACTGTTTTGGCTCTTATGGGTAGAAAATTTTCATTTTTACTAGATTTATATTCTTACCATAATTATTATTTTAGCTCTCATGGGTAGATTTATAAAACAAAGAATAATTATATCTATATGCTTTAGTACACAGCAAATAATAAAGGGGCTCGAATATATATGT
>SVEH01000032.1 GCA_015057455.1 Lachnospiraceae bacterium
GTCGGCGTTTAGTGAATACGAGCATAAATTATGCGAAGTATGAACTTAACGACCGTTACGCTTTGCAACGGAGCGCAAGCGGTGAGAAAAATATATTATATTCCTCTTAAATTTGAAACTAGCATAAAAGTCTAAAACTTTCGCTGAGCTAAAAAACACCCGAATTTTGAGCGAAGCTCAAAATTAATTAGGCCTCTGTCAGAATGACAGAGGCCCTAGAGCTCGACAAATTAGAGTTTATTTAATTCTTTAAAATTTGAACCTGCATGCTTCGCAGATATATTTTATTTTTCCTGTGCCAAAAAATCCTTGAGATTTTTTTGATGAAACAAAGGAACTTCCACACTTTGGACATACAATCTGTTCTTTTTGATAATCGTTAGTATTTTGTGCCGCACTGGACTTTTTAGTCTTTTTAAGAGCACTTATCCACTCATTACTAACTTTATCTTCTTCTGCTTGAGTCATATTACTAAGTGCCTTTTTATCATATAGTTTCTTCATGTCTTCTTCTTTTGAATTCCCTACATCATCTCGTCTTTCGGTCTTAATCTGCATGCAATTCTCATTATAATTAGAATCTCCTAAATTCAAAAAGCTATTATCATTTTCTGCAATAATCTCTTGTTTTTGATTATTATTAGTCATATAATCCTTTGTAATATATGACTTTTTACTCTTTTTAGATTTAGAGATTCCTCTGTCATCTTGTGATTTATTTCCATTGTTAATATCAAATGTATTCGCTTGGTTATTATTACGTTCTCTTTCCATTCTAACTAAATCATCTTTTGATATATATTGCTTACTAGGTTTACCCTTTATATTATAAGCTGGTTTATCATCACTTTTATATGTACAATCTTTAAATTCAGACATATTATCAATTGCTTCAAATGCTTGTTTTATTTCATTCTTTTCTTTTTCGTGTTCCTCTTCTTTTTTTCTCTTATCTTCTTGTTCTAATTTTTCTAGAGAATAATCACCGTAATCATTAGGAATCATGTTCATATTAACATTATCACTAAATACTTTTTCTAAGTTAATACCTTCTTCTTCATAATTACTTTCATCATATTCATTATTAAAATCTGAATTATGATATTCTTCCATATCTTGGCTAT
The DNA here is from genome assembly GCA_015057455.1 of Lachnospiraceae bacterium. GTDB lineage: Bacteria > Bacillota > Clostridia > Lachnospirales > Lachnospiraceae > SIG301. Next base: position 1,125 of record SVEH01000032.1, read on the forward strand.
GATTATTGTATTCTTCACTATATCCATTATTGAATGTTTTACCATATTCATTATCTTCTTCGTAAGAAAATGTTGTTTCTTGTTGTGGTTGATAGTTAAATGTTTCAAATCCATTATTATCATCTATATGTGAATTAGATTGGCTAACAAAATTTGCATTGTTGGCGTCAGATGCAGCTATAACATCTATAAATGCACCTTCACTTTCAAAAGCTTTTTTTATCTTTTTAGCTTGCTTCATATCAACACCTATCGCTAGTTGATATGGCATACTATCTACTGCTGCATAAGCTTGTGCTGCATCCATATTGCACAAGGTCATGCACAGGTCTATTATCATTATTTCATCAGCATTAAATCCTGATAAAACTACATCATACAACATAACTATCACCATCCATAGCCAAAGTAAACAATCTACTTGTTATTCATATTACTCAAATTCACATACATATATGTAATATTTTACCATTTTTTTCACTTTTTTTCAATATATCCTAATACCTATATAAAAAGATGGGCAGTTTAAACTACCCATCTTTTTATATAAACTTTATTTATACACTAAATCATCATCTATTCATCCCAGTTATGGTAAACCTCTTGTACATCATCATCTTCTTCAAGCAAATCAAGTGTTTTATTCATATTCTTAATGTCGCCTTCATCACTTAACTCAACCCATGTTTGAGGAATCATTGTAACCTCTGCTTGAGCCATTGGAATGTTCTCTGCTGCAAGAGCATCATTAACAGCACCAAAATTATCTGGTTCTGTTATAATTTCATAACTATCTTCTTCTTCTTTAAAATCTTCTGCTCCAGCATCTAATGCTATCATCATTAAATCATCTGCATCCATATCACATTCTTCTTTTGCAACTATTATTTGACCTTTTTTATCAAACATATATGATACACAACCTGGAGTACCTACGTTACCGCTACCTTTTGTAAATGCATTTCTTACATTTGATGCAGTTCTATTTTTATTATCTGTTAATGCTTCTACTATAATAGCTATTCCGTTTGGACCATAACCTTCATATGTAACTGATTCATAATTAACAGCATTGGCATCTCCTGCCGCCTTCTTTATACTTCTATCTATTGTATCATTAGGCATATTATTAGACTTTGCTTTTGCAATAACGTCTTTTAGTCTGCTGTTTTGAGCTGGATCTGGTCCACCCTCTTTAACAGCAACAGCTATTTCTCTACCTAACTTTGTAAATATTTTACCTTTTGCAGCATCATTTTTTTCTTTCTTATGCTTAATATTAGCAAATTTTGAATGTCCTGACATATTAATTCTCCTTACGTATTTTTTTTATCCTCCACATGTCTTAATCGACACCTGAATATATGTATATTGCATCTCTTATTGAGCTACTAGCTTACCTAATTTCTCCATAACATCTTGAATCTTATCATCACTCTTTATAGCACAAAATACTGTATCATCTCCTGCTATACATCCTACTATTCCGCTAATTTCTAGGATATCTATAGCTGTTGCAACAGCCATTCCCATTCCTGTAACAGTTCTAATAACAACTATATTCTGAGCTGGTTCCATAGCAAGATAACCATCTTTTAATACTCTTATATACTTTTCTGACATCTCTATATCAAAATTATTAAGTATTGCATATTTTTGTTTACCGTCTTCTGTTGAAACCTTTGATAATTTTAATTCTCTTATGTCTCTTGAAACTGTTGCTTGAGTTACATTATGACCTTCTTGCATAAGTAAATCAGCTAACTCTTCTTGTGTCTCAATTTCATTATTAGATATTAATTCAATTATTTTATTGTGTCTTTTGATTTTCATATTCCTATACCTCTCTATTTCATCTCAATTTTTTCTCTAACTATGTCAAAAAACTTCTTCTCACCCAACTTAATAAATTGCGTTACCTTTTTAGCTTTGGAAATTATTATTTCATCATGTTCATTTAGTTTAAATCCAACTCTTCCATCAAAAGTAGCAATTGCTTCTGTATGTTGTTTCTCTCTTTCTTCTCTAATCTTAATTCTTAATGTATCTCCCGCAGAAACAATAACACTTCTATTATACAAAGAATGTACACAAATAGGTGTAACTACTAATAATTGTGCATCTGGAATAGCTATTGGTCCTCCAGCGGATAAATTATATCCTGTAGTTCCCGTTGGCGTTGATATTATTATTCCATCACCGTGATATATATTAATTAACTCATCATTAACATATACTTCTATACTCATTACTCTAGACAAACCATATCTTCCAATTACAATATCATTCAAAGCCACATCTGTAGTTACTTTCTTGCCATCACTTAGTATATCACCTGTAACCATAATTCTTTTTTGGATTGTAAAGTCATCATTAATTATACTTTTAATGGTTGTCTCTATATCTTGCTTCTCTACTTCGGTTAAAAATCCCATAGTGCCAAGATTAATACCAATAAGTGGAATGTCATAATTATATGTATCCTTAGCCACTTGCAACATAGTGCCATCACCACCTAATACTACAGCAACATCAACCTGTGCCTCACTTAGTATTTCTTGAACTTTTTCATATTCATGATCTATTTCTTCAAGTCCTTTATATATTACAATAGCACTGCAACCATTACTTTCGATAAATTCTTTTATTCTATTAGTCACTTTATAATCTTTGTCTTTTAATCCATTAGATATTATACAAAAATTCTTCATATTCTCTCCAATTTAACTTTATACATTATAGTAAAACTAAAACATATTAACTTTATATATTATGGTAAAACTAAAACATATTAACTTTATACATTATGGTAAAACTAAAACATATTAACTTTATACATTATGGTAAAACTAAAACATATTAACTTTATATATTATAATAAAACTAACTCGTATAATCTTATTATTTATCTAAGTCTTTATGGGCTTCTTCTACCAATTCAGATACTTTATTACATATATCTTTTATATCATCAATATCTTGAATCTCTTCCCACTGATACTCAGTAATATCCTTTGTTTCATCTTTATGCATATATATTAAATATTCTATATTACCTTCAGGCCCTTTAATAGGCGAATAACTTACATCTTTTATACAAAATCTATTGTTAAATGCATATGTTATTATTGACCTAATAACTTCCATATGTACTTTCTTGTCTCTTACTACACCCTTTTTACCAACCTTTTCTCTTCCTGCTTCAAATTGTGGTTTTATAAGGCATACCATATATGCTCCATCTTCTAACAATTCCCATGCTGGAGATAATATCTTTGTTAAAGATATAAATGAAACATCAACTGATGCAAATTGGATTTTATCATCTAGTTGGTCACTTGTCAAATATCTTATGTTAGTTTTCTCCATAGCAACCACTCTTTCATCACTTCTAAGAGACCATGCTAATTGATTAGTTCCCACATCTACAGCATAAACTTTACTAGCTCCATTTTGAAGCATACAATCAGTAAATCCACCTGTTGAAGAACCTATGTCCATGCATATTTTATTATCTAAAGCCACTTGCCAAGTATCAACGGCCTTCTCTAATTTAAAGCCACCTCTACTGACATATTTTTTAGCCTTACTTTTGACTTCTATTTTTACTTTTTCTTCATCAAACATAGTTCCTGCTTTATCTTCGCGTTCACCATTAGCAAAAACTTCACCTGCCATAATTAAAACTTTGGCTTTAGCTCTTGTTTCTACTAACCCTAATTTTACTAGTAAATTATCTAATCTTTCTTTCATTTATCTCACCTATTTATCCATAACATCTTTTATTCTTCTATAAACACTTTCTGTATCTAAGCCATATTTTTTCAATAGAAATTCTCTTTGTCCATGTTCTATAAACTTATCTGGCAGGGCAACACTCATACACTCAATGTTAATTCTGTCTTGATGCATTCTAGCCATGACTTCTTGACCAATACCACCTGTATATACATTCTCTTCTAACACAACTAATAGTCTGTGCTTTACTGATAAATCCTTAAGTGTATCAAAATCAATATGCGTTGCAAATCTCAAATTAACTAATGAAACTCTATGTCCATCAGCTTTTAGCATCTCTCTTACTTCATATGCAACAGTATTCATACTTCCAAATGCAACTAACATAATCTCTTTTTCTTCATAAAGAATCTCTGCTTTACCATGTTCTATAGGAGCTTGATATTCTTCTAGTCCAGTATAAACCTTACCTTTTGGATAACGAATTGCAATTGGTCCATTATATTCATTAATAGCATATTCTAACATAGCATCCAACTCTCTATGATTCTTAGGAGCCATTAATGTAAGATTAGGTATAGTTCTCAAAAATGCTGTATCATATATTCCTTGATGGGTATCGCCATCTGGTCCAACTATTCCTGCTCTATCTATAGCAAGTACAACATGATGCTTACTTATACATATATCATGTAATATCTGATCATAAGCTCTTTGGAAAAATGTCGAATATATAGCAACTACTGGCGTTAATCCACCTGCTGCCATTCCTGCTGCAAATGTAACCGCATGCTCTTCAGCAATTCCAACATCAAATAATCTTTTGGGATATAATGCTCCAAATTTATTAAGTCCTGTGCCACTTAACATAGCAGCACTTACAGCTACTACTTTTTCATTATCTTTGGCAATATCAATTAATTTATTGGCAAATGCTGTTGTATAATCTACATTCTCGCCATTATTCTTATCTTTTTCTGCTCTTGAAGCGTTAGAATCTATTCCATGATACTTGGTAGGATTCTTCTCTGCTAATTTATATCCCTTACCTTTTCTTGTAACAACATGCACAATAACAGGACCTTTAGCATGAGATGCACTTTTAAATGCATACATTAATTGATTTATATCATGTCCATCAATAGGACCTATATATGTAAGTCCCATATCTTCAAATAACATTCCTGGAATAACAAGTCTCTTTATTGAATTCTTTGAACGACTTATTCTCTCTACGATAAACTTTCCACCATATGGAATCTTTCTAATTGCTCTTTTTATTCTTGTTTTTAATGTAAAATACTTCTCTGCAGTTCTTATTTTACCTAAATAATTAGCCATTCCACCAACATTCTCTGATATGGACATTTTATTATCATTGAGAACTACAACTAAATTAGACTTTAATCTTGCTAAATTATTGAGAGCCTCAAAAGCCATACCTCCTGATAATGCTCCATCACCAATAACTGCATATACTTTATAATTTTCATTATTAATATCTCTTGCTCTTGCATATCCCAAGGCAACAGATATAGATGTTGAACTATGTCCTACATTAAATGCATCACAATCGCTTTCTTCCATCTTAGGAAATCCAGCCATTCCATTATAGCGTCTTAAACTATTAAACCCTTCTTTTCTTCCTGTTAATAGTTTATGAGCATATGCCTGATGACCAACATCCCAAATCAATTTGTCTTTTGGAAAATCCAGATGCAAATGCAACGCCATAGTTAACTCTATTACACCTAAATTTGATGCAAAATGACCGCCAGATTTGCTAACTTTATTAATTAAAAATCTTCGTATCTCACCAGCTAATCTTTCATAATATTTAGGTTCTATATTCTTTATATCATTAGGTTTATTTATTCTATCTAAAATTTGTGACATTCTCATCCTCCATCCTGATGTTTGTCAACACTTTCACCCTTTATTTATCTTTTCGGTATCTTCAATACTTCTTCTATTGCTTAATGACTTTTTTCTATTAAACACTCACTATCTTCTTCACATCTATTATTACTGATAAACAGTTCTCTATTTTCTTCTATTTATTAATGATTCTATATATTCTACTAGAAATTCATTATGGCCATCAATAGATTCGAGCATATCAATTGCTTTTCTCGAATAATCATTAACTAATTCTTTTGCTTTATCTATACCGTAAATAGACACATAAGTAGTCTTATTATTCTTCTCATCACTATTAACTGGCTTTCCTAATTCCTCATCTGTACTAACTACGTCTAATACATCATCCTGTATTTGGAAAGCAAGTCCTATATATAAAGCGCACTCTTCTATCTTATTAACTTCTTCATCATTAGCTCCTGCCAATATTGCTCCTATCATCATAGCAATTTGAATAAGTGCTGATGTCTTTAATCTATGAATATATTGCAATAATTCTATATCAACTTTATTGCCTGAATTAACAACATCCACAACTTGTCCACCTAACATACCTGATATTCCTGGCTTTCTACTTAAGACTTGCAATGCCTTAATTATCATCTCATAATTATCACTAGCAAATGCATTACTAGCAACTTCATATGCATAATTAAGTAATCCATCCCCTGCAAGAACACCTATTGCATGTCCATACTTTGCATGAGTAGTTGGCATTCCTCTTCTTAATAAATCATTATCCATAGCAGGTAAATCATCATGAACCAATGAATATGTGTGAATATATTCTAATGCTGACATAAAATGTTCTAATGCTTTATCATTACCTTTAAAATCACCTCTGCTAGATGAATTCATAAAATAATTATAGGTTTCTCTCATAAGCATTGGACGTACTCTCTTGCCACCTGCAAGTACACTATAATTCATTGCTTCTATAACTATTCTTTGATGTCCTTCTTCTCTAGGCAAATAATCTCTAATTATCTTTTCTACTTCTTCTAACTTTACACTATGTCCCTTTTTAAATTCCATATTATCTTCTATTCACTTTCTGTTAATACTATTATTTGCTTTTCTACTTTTTCTATTTCATTATTACACTCTTTTATAAGATCCATTCCTTTTTTGTATAATTCAAATGACTCATCAAGTGTACCTTCGTTCATTTCTAGACTATTTATTATATTATCAATTTCTTTAAATTGTTCTTCTATTTTCATAATTATAACCTTCCTATATTCTTCTTATTCCAAGACACATAATTATTCTGCCCTTTTAAAACTTCTAAAAATCACTCCACCATTTAAACATCTAAATCAGTATTCCATCTACTACTCGCGATTGATTTTCTCTATATTATTAACAGTTGCTATTACATCACCATCTACAAAAGATACACAAATCTTATCATCTTTTTTGATTTTATCCACAGTTTTAATTACTTTATCCTCAGAATCCTTAATAATCCCAAATCCACTTTTTAATTTACTAAGTGGTGATAAACCATTTAACTTCTCGATATATATATCTAAATTATGCTTTGTATTATCTAGCTTTCTTTTTATTAAAAGATTAATCTTATTGTAGTATTCATCATTCTGTTGTTTTAATTGCATTATTTTATACTGTGGACTCAAATGTGTTAGCTTTAACTTACAACTCTCTAATTTTACTACATATTCTTTTATTTTTCCATTAATAATATTATTTAATCTATATTTATATTCAAATATCTTTCTTTCATATTCACTATAATCAAAAACTGCCAATTCTGCCGCTGCTGACGGAGTTGGTGCTCTCATATCTGCAACATAATCTATAATTGTTGTATCTGTTTCATGACCTACCGCAGAAATAATTGGTTTTGTACACTCATAGACTGCTGTTGCCACAATTCTCTCATTGAAGGCCCATAAGTCCTCTATTGAACCTCCACCTCGTCCAACAATAATTACATCAACATCTGTTTGTTCTAATTGTTTGATTGCCCTAACAATATCTGGTGCTGCATTCTCACCTTGAACTAATGCAGGAGCCAACACAAGTTGTATCCATGGATTTCGTCTTTTAGATACATTAATAATATCTTGTAGTGCTGCACCTGTTTTGGCAGTTACTATTCCTATCTTTTGGGCATATCTTGGAATAGGTTTCTTATGTTCTGCTTCAAAATATCCTTTTAACTCTAGAATCTTCTTTAACTCTTCAAATCTTTGATATAGTAATCCTACACCATCTTGAGTAATGCTAGTGGCATATATCTGATAATTACCACCTTTTTCATATACACTTACATTACCATGTACAACTACACTTTTCCCTTCTTCTAGCCTGAAATCTAAGCCAGCTCTATAACTTGAAAACATTACACAAGAAATCTGACTAGTAGCATCCTTTATTGTAAAATATATATGTCCTGATGTATGATACTTACAATTAGATATCTCACCTTTTACATATACATTATTAAGCCCCGCATCTGTAGTAAATATATTCTTTATATAATTGTTTAAACTACTTACTGTATATTCCATTATTTCCTCATCATTTCATTATTTTCTAAAAACCAAATAGGCTAAACTCCTCATCCCCTTATTCTCTAGGGACTTTTTATCTTTGTGCCCCGCTGGTCACAAAGCACAAAAATTACGACTCAAATTTATAGTTTACCTTAAAGCATAGAAATAGGGAATGAATAATCATTCCCCACCTAGTTGCAATTTATTCATTTACTATCTTTGCCAAAATACCATTAATAAAGCTTGGTGAACTGTCTCCACCATACTTCTTAGCAATCTCTACTGCTTCATTAATTGCTACCTTATTAGGTATCTCTTCATCCATCTTTATCTCAAAAACAGCTAATCTTAATATTGTTAAATCTATCTTGCTCATTCTGTCAATCTTCCAACCAACAGATACTTCTGAAATAATAGCATCTAACTCTTCAAATTTGTCTACAATCTGTGAAAAACGCTCTAACATAGCTTTAGCAGCATTCTTCGGACAATCCTCTAACTGTTCTATATATGCATTAGCTTGTTCTTGTATATCGTCTCTCTCATGAAATTCTACGATAAACAACATCTGTGCGATGTGCTCTCTCATAACACTTCTCTTCATTGGTTACCCCTTCCTAATCTCTTCTATTTATTATCAATATTTACCCCAGCTATTCTAACATTAACACCCATTACTTCTAATCCTGTCATGTTTTCTATAGCTACTTTTACTTTACTTTGTACTGTTTTTGCTACTTCAACAACATCTACTCCAAAGTCTACAGTAATTGCTAACTCTGCAAATACTTCTCCTTCTTCTACAACAACTTTAACACCTTTTGATAAATTCTTAACACCTAATTTACCAACGATTTCATTAGTTAAGTTTCCATACATAGCATAAACGCCTTCTACTTCTGTTGCTGCTAATCCTGCTATAGTAGCTACTACATCATCAGCTATTTGAACTTCTCCTGTTGATTCACTTTCATAAATTTTTCTTACTGGTCTATCTACAACTTCTTTGCTCATATCTTAACCTCCGATTGTACATGTTTTACGCTTGAGTCGTCTTGATTTTTAGTTAAAAAACTAAAACTTTTCAAAAACGTCTCTTAGATTTTATTATACCAAATATATACAATTTTGCAATAATTATTTTGAATTAACAGGCGTTACAACTATATTTTTATTTTCTATACCTGTTTTCCTGTTAACTATATCGACAATTTGAGCAACTTCTTCTTCTGTAATTGTTTTTGCATCTACTATTACATCTGCTTTACCATCAACTATACTTACTACTGAATTGTCAAATCCTCTTGCTTTTAGCATCATTTCTGCGGCATTTTCTCTCTCTGAATTTGCTGTTAATTCTATTATTTTATTTACTGCTGCTTCCTTTTTATCTTCATCAATAGCTGTATTTTCTACTACTTCTATAAGATCTTCTTTATTCTTTGCTCTAGCTTGCTCTCTATTTAATTTTGCATTATAAAAATAATTCATTGATGCTGTAGAGTTTACCATAACTGCTTCTCCAATATCACCGCTATTATTCTCTGTTCCTACTTCAACCATTTCACCTTCCACTTCTCCTTGGCTTACAACTATTTCTTTATCATTATTTTCCTCATTACTGTTTTCTTTTTTATTATCATCTTTCATATTATCCTTATCCCCTAATTCCCCATTATCTATTTTGCTATCCTTTTTTTCATTTAAATCACTTTCAGCATTATTGATAGCAGAACCATCACTTTCATTAGTCTTTATCTCTCCCCCTTTAAAATCACCTTCTGCTTTATAATATTCACTTGTAACTCCAACTCGCTCTGTGCTTTCATTAGTAAAATTTAAATATCCTGCTATTGCTATCATTATTGCTAAGGATGTTATAATAACTTGATTATTTCGAAAAATTCTCTTCATACTATTCTCCAATCTTCTTTATTTCATTCTCATTACTTTTATTTTATGTATAGGAATATCAAATAATGCTAATACAACATCAATAATTTCCTCTTCTAGATTTGTATGATTTGATTTAACTACAACTACTATTCCTTCTATTGTTGGATTTATCTTCTTTATAACATAGGGTAGTGCATTACCCTCTTCATCTTCTACTAGAACTGTTTCCTCTTCACTTTCATATATTTTATCTATATCAGTTTCTTCTTTTGCATATGGGTTATCCTTTAAAACTACATCCTCCCTAGAAGTTTTTGTAGTTATCATAACCCTAGCACTTTCAATGTATTCCATACTCTCAAGTATTTCTTTTAATCTTTTTTCCTGTTTTGCCAAATATTCCTCATCTGTATTATAATTTTCATAAGAATTATCTCCTCCTATATCATTAGAATTCGTCCCCTTTCTTTTACTGCTATTTAATCCAGTATTCGATAAAAACTCTTTTCTATCATCATTATCACTAGCTGTTCCATATAAATCCTCTTTATTATCCATTGGAGTTGCTATATATATCATTAAGACACCTACAAATAATATTAATAATAATTTCTTTACTCCTATTTTCTTTGTAATTTCCTTTAAATTATACAATTCTTATCTTTAATTTCTCCTTTTCTATATCATAATATTTATTAATTTCCTCTATTATTACTTCTTCTTTTACTGTTTCATTACGAAATTTTTTATTATACTCATAAGTATTATCATCTCTTCTTAAAAACACTATAATTTTTGATATTTTTTCTCCACCATATTTACTTATTTTAACTGATATCTTATCTACTTTTATATTATGTTTCTCATACAAATTATCCTTTATTGTTTCCTCATTTTTTTCTATTATTTCTTTCTTTAATTCGCCATCTATTTTCTCAACTTTGTCCTCTATATCTCTTTTATTTTCTTTTATACTGCTCCTCATAACAGTATTATGATTCTTCATTATAATCGATTCACTTCTTCCATTATGTAATATATTAGCTCCTGAACTCATTAAAATAATTATTATAATAATCCCCGTAAATAACTTTATGTATTTCTCATATTCCTTTGTAATAAGCAAGTTTTCTACTATATTTATAATAACAATACATACTACAATATTTTTTATAAACTGATTTATAATAGTCATTTTATCTCCTATCCTTTAATCATGCCTATTCTACTTTTTATAACTATTCTACCTATGCCTATATTAGCTCTATTTATGCTTATGTTTATTCTATCTAGCCATTAATGCTATTGTAATCACAAACAATAATGACGTAGTCATTACTATATACATTAACATCTTCACACTTTCACTAACTGCTTCTAATGCATTTATTACTCTTTTATCAGCAATTGCTTCTACCATTACAGATACTATTTCATAGACTATTACATATACACCTATACTCACAAGAGGTGTAATACATAACAAACCTATTACAATTAAACTTACTCCACCAATTGCATCTTTTATTAAACTTGCTGCTGAAGCAACTGTATCTCCTACTACTGTTACATTTTTACCTATAAATGGTGTCATTTTAAAGCCACTACTTACTACCTTTCTAGTCATCTCATCTGAAGATGGCGAAATTATTCTCCTCACTGTACCTAAACCAGTAACTACTATAATAGAAAACTTTAATCCCCAAGTAATTATCATTTTAAAAAAGTTCTGCAATCTTTTTATAAGACTAACTGAATTAATATTATTTACTACACCTAAAATCATATATGCCGATACAAGGGGCAGTAAGAACTTTAAGAATACTGTTTCTATAATAACTATTGTCATTATTGTCAATTGACTATATGCTGTCATGGTATTTATTCCATTACTTATATATGAAGCAATAGAGTATACCGGCATTAATACATTCATAAAGCCAACAAGCACCAGTAAAACTTCAATTGCAATATTATAAACTGCAGTAAATGAACTTACCAATATAGTAATAAGCAACATATAAATTATCATAAACCCTATTTCCGATATATATGTTGCCCCAAATGTATGGGCAAAATTAGTAAATATAGCACTTATTATCGTAATCACCAATATCCTAATAATTATCTCTTTTTTATCTAAAAAACTGTCCTTTATATTTTCTAGTATATTGCCAAAATATCCATTTACATCTAGTTCTTCACCTTTTACAACTTGCTCTACTGTATCCTTAAAATCAAGTTTATTATCTTCTAAAGACCTATCTAGTTGTCTCTGTATATCATTGTATTCTAGATATTCATCTAACATATTAACTCTATCAAATTTAGTATGTTTCTCTTTATTTTTTTCCTTTTTATTGTTTTCTTTTAATCTATTATTGTTTTTTATTTTTTCTTTATCATCATCTATTACTCTTGGTTTATAGTTTACAAAATCCTCTTTACTAGCCTTAACTTGTACACTATTATTTATCAACGTATAAATTCCTATAGTAAAAAACCCCACTATAAACAACAAAACAAATACATTTTTCTTCATACATCACCTACTGTAACAATGCATTTATAATATCTAAAAGACTTAAAACTACAGGCATACTTATTGCTAAAATTGTAAATTTACCTCCTATTTGTATTTGCTTAGATATACCGCTAAATCCTGCTTCACTACAAATGGCGGCAGCAACTTCTGCTATATAAGTTATTCCTAACATCTTTAACAACAAGTTTATATGTTTCATATCTATTACTACATATTTTTCAAATCTTTGTATTACTTCTAGTACCACTTCTATTTTGCTTATAACAAAACCTACTATTATAATACTTACTACTATACCCATATATATTCCATACTCGTTATTTTCCTTAAACTGCAACGCAACTATAGCTGCTACAACTCCTAATAATGCTAATTTTATCATCTCTTCTTATCCTTATAATGAAAATATTTGCTGTATAGTTTCAAATAATTCTGCTATATATGGTATAATCCAAAATAACACAACTATAAGACCTGCCAAACTAGTTAAAAAAGCATGTTCTTCCCTACCTGAATGCTTTAAAACTTGACTAATTACAGAAACTAATATACCAACTGCTGCTATTTTAAATATAATTTCTATATCCACAATCTAACCTTTCCTTCTTACAACTTAATTATACAATTAACAAAACAATAAATATCCCAGTTGCTATACTTAAAGTCTTATATAGCTTTTTCTTTTGTTTCAAATCCTTTTCCAAATCATCTATTTTTATTTGAAGTTCATCTAAATATAACTCTGTATTTTCTATTTGCATTTCTTTATCCATTATTCCAAGAGTATCTCCAAATCTATTTATAATAAGTAACTCATCTTCTGATAAAAACATACTCTCTAATTTTTCCCTTACTGAAATTTTCCATAAATCATTAACATCATTACTTTCTCTTATTCCAATACGTGTTATTATTTCACCAATAAATTCTTTTATCTCTCCACCTACCCTGTCATATATGTTTTTCATAATTTCTTCAATATCTTCTCCTGTATACCTTATATTGGCTTTAAATACTCGTCCCACTTTATGTAATTCTTTTAAATTGATTAATCGTTTTCTTAATTGTTCATAAAATAATTCTCCTAACATATAACATGCAATGATAACAACCATTACTCCTCCAATTTTCAAACTATACAACTATATTTCCTCCTATATCTAATACTGTCTCTATATTTCCAACTCCTTTCTTGTTGTTTAAAATAATATACCTATCAAAAATTCCGCTATCTAGTATCTCCTTTAAAAATCTATTTTTCTCCTTTGCTTCACTAATATTTTCTCCATGAGCAGTTGCTATCAAATCACATCCACTGCTTACGCATGTTCTTAGTGCTTTCAAATCATTTTCCCCACCTATTTCATCTACTGCAATAACTTTGGGAGACATTGATCTAAGCAACATATACATTCCATGAACCTTATCGCAACAATCTAAGACATCTGTCCTTATGCCTATATTATTCTGAGCTACTCCTTTATAACACGCTGCGATTTCTGATCTTTCGTCTACCAAACCAACATTTAATGGCTTAAAATACCGTCCATCAGATATATTTCTAACCAAATCTCTAAGCAACGTAGTCTTACCACAACAAGGCGGAGAAATAATAACAGTATTATAAAGTCTATTCTTTTCTTCATTATATATCTTTTTAATTAAGTTATTTGAACACCCTATAATCTCATGTGCAATTCTAATATTTACATATGTAATATATGCCATACTTTTTATTCTATCCCCTTCAGTTATTACCTTCCCCGCAACACCAATTCTGTGACCTCCTTTTATAGTTAAATACCCTTGCCTAATCTCTCTCTCATAAGCATATATTGAATAATTACTTATATATTGTAAAAGTTCTTTTATATCGCTTTCTTTTACAATATATAAACTTTCATTACCATAACCTAGGTTATTTACATTATTAACCACCTTGTTTGTTTTCTCACCTACATTTTTACCTCTTTCACTTATTAAATATTCACCACTTTCATAAATACATATTAATGGTTTATTTACTCTTAATCTTACTTCAATTAAATTCCCGCAATTACTATTACTTATCATAATTGCTTTTAATAATTCTCTTATTTTTCTTGGTAAAATCTCGATTATTTCCTTATATACTCTTTCATTCAATGTATTCCCTCCATTATTAGGCTAAATTTACTTTCTCACCAAAATATAAAGAATTAAATTAATTCCTTATATTTTAGCCTTGTCCTTTAACTATATGTTTTATTTTAAGTATTTATTACTATTTTCCTTTTATTTATTTCCAAATTATGGTATTATTATAGTATCTGTATTTATGCATATAGCATATATAACACATAAGAATGGAGGATTATTATGACTTCCCTAAAAGAACAATATAATAGCGACCAGTTATCCATAGATGATTTTGGTAATAGCTTTAATTATTTAGAATATAATAATATATACGATGAATTAAATCCTTTCTTTGTTAATTCATTTGATTCAGAATTAGAGACTGAAGATACTACCAAGAAACGTGGTAGATTACACGTTGTATCTGATGATGATGAAATTAGATTTGTTCACACAGATGAAGTATCTGATAGACATCAGCAGATACATGATGATAATGCTAAAGCTTCTAAGCCAATCAATAAATCATCTAATAAAAAAAATAAAAAAAATAACAGCAGTGAAGATAAATTTGCTGCCAAAAGAGCAGAGATTAGAGAACGACTTAATAATAGAGCTCGTGAAAAAGCTGCCGAGTCAGCTTCAGATTTAACAAACAGGACATATACTTCATCTCAATACAAGTCAGATTCGTCAGTAGAAAGCTACTCATACAACAAAGATATAAAGAAACAAATCCAAAAAGCTTCTACTCAATATAAGAACAAAAAAGAGAAAAAAAGTCCTTTAGGTATTATTATATTTCTCATATTAATTGTTTTTTCATCATGTGAAGAATTTGCCAACGATGTATTAGATAGTTTTACATCTTCTTATACATCATCTGATACTCACGAAGAAGAGGATGTTGTATATTTTGAAGGTGATATAACTCAACTAATAACTATCTATGAAGAAGATGACACATCACATACATTTCCATATTATTATGACAAAGATGGTTATGTGTATGATAGCGATTATGCTCGTATAGATTATTTTGAATACTATAATTTTCCTCAAGCAAATATGGCAGAAATTAAAGTATTAGCCTTGAATAGACTTCATTCAAATAAAGATGGATTTGTAATAGCTTTTGTTGATCCCAAAACACAAGAAGCTTATTATGTAATTGGCTCAACATTCTATGACAAATATGATACTGTAGTAGATTCAAATAAAATAACAGTACCACCAGAAGTTCGTTTAGAAATTATCAAAAAACAAACTGAGCTATTTAAGTAAACTATAATTTGTAGGTATCTTGTGCCCCTGTCGTTCCGACAGGGGCATGGTTGTGGTATTTAAGCTTCTTTATAATTTGAGCTATCGCTCAAATTGGGGGATTTTGCTTCTCAAAAGTTTTAGTTTACAGTTCTAGTGACGCAATAATACGGGTTCGAATATATATGTTTAATGGACGTTCTCACTTGACTTCGCGCCTAGCGGACACTAAGTTCTTTCGGCGCTGATGCTTGAAATCAC
>SVEH01000012.1 GCA_015057455.1 Lachnospiraceae bacterium
CTCGGCACTTAGTGATTTCAAGCATCAGCGCCGAAAGAACTTAGTGTCCGCTAGGCGCGAAGTCAAGTGAGAACGTCCATTAAACATATATATTCGAACCCGTATTATTGCGTCACTAGAATAGTAAACTAAAACTTTCGAGAAGCAAAATCCCCCAATTTGAGCGATAGCTCAAATTATAAAGAAACTTAAATACCACAACCATGCCCCTGTCGGAACGACAGGGGCACAAGATACCTACAAATTAGAGTTTTACATTTATATTTAGAATAAGTCCTTGCTAAACCTGTTTCCAAAGACAGTTTCGTTATTAGCACCGCTCATTTCGCTATTAGAAAGTCCCTTACGATGTTTAACAAAGTTATCTTCACTCCTTAAATTTGACTTTTCTTTCGCTGTTTCTAATTCATGTGTATGTCTTGCGCTAGAGTTCCTGTATCTAGAATACATGATGAAAAAGAATATAAATCCTAAAGTTAATAATATTGCTTCCCCACCTTCTTCTGACTCTATTTGGACCACTGCAAACCCACTAAGTAACTCTACCAAAAATGAAGTAAATAATAACTTTGGCATATGTATAGGTACACTTCCCATAGTTTCTTTTGTTCTTGCATTAACTGCTACATAATGCAACATTCCTTTACTGCCCTTTTTCTCAAAATAACTATATAACCAAACAGGAAAATGTGCAGCTTGCCATTGTTGACCTTCAATATCTAATTTCTGCACAGCCCATTTTACACCTCTATCATAAAATGAAAGTTCATCATTAGCTGCAAATCTTGCTATATCTTCAGCTTGAATTTGTACTTGAGGTTTTAATTGATCAATATTAACATCTCTCTTTTCTGAGGAGTATCCTTTTATATAATTTGCATTCCAACGAACTGCATTTTCAATATCAAAAGGCATAATTGAATTAATTATATTGTTGGTCTTGTTCCTTTGTTTTTTATCAAGTTTATCCGCGCTAGACTCAACCGTAAGTCCCTTTATGGCTATATCAAACTCTCTCTCCACATCATATAAATCTGCATCATAATATGTTTTCTTGTCATCGCCACTACCAACAGTATACCTTCTAACTAGATGCTCACCTTGTCCGGAAAAACGTGCATGTCCATTAATATCTACCATCATATATGGGAAATATACTCCCATTATATTATCTGTTGTAAATTCCTTTTTAAATTTTGGATGAGCAAAAAACTTTCTTTTACCAACAAACTTAGATATTAAACTTTGTGCTTCTTGTTTTTCAACACTAAATGGTAATACCACGTCTGGCACACTTCCATTAGGAATTTGTTGATTAATTGATAAAGTATTTCTACACCAGTGACATCTTGCTTGATTACTTTCGTTAGTATCAATAACGACTTCTGCTCCACAACTTGTACACTTTAATGTAATAAGTGTTTCTGCTTCTTCATCAATATCTGCAGCTCCAGATGCAATAACTTGATTATGTAAATTCTTAACGTCCTCTTCAAGACCTTGAACCTTTTGTGGTGCAAATTCATGACGACAAAAATTACATCTTAACATTCCTTTTTTTGTGTTTAAAGAAATGTCTGTTGCTCCACACTTTGGACATTTATCTTGGCCATTTACTGCATCTACATCTGTCTTAACTATCTTTACTTGTTCTTCTTGAGTAGATTCATCTAACATTGAAAACATATTTTCATTGATTCCATTATTCAAATTATTATCCATATCCTATAATCCTAACACTTTAGCCTTTACAGCATCATATTCTTCTTGTGAAATTGCACCTGCATCAAGAAGTTGTTTCATTTGTAATAATTTTGCAGCCATATCTTCACCTTGTCCTTGTGGTTGACCCATTTGTCCGTTCATTGGTTGGCCTTGGTTCATCATTGGCTGTCCCATTTGCCCGTTCATTGGTTGACCTTGGTTCATCATTGGCTGTCCCATTTGCCCGTTCATTGGTTGGCCTTGGTTCATCATTGGCTGTCCCATTTGCCCGTTCATTGGTTGGCCTTGATTCATCATTTGTTGTCCACCAAAGTTAGGTTGGTAACTAGAGCCTGTCTGTGGTTGTTGCATACCACCCATTACGCCTCCAGCTGCATTCATTCCCATACCCATAAATGCCATAGCTGCTCCGCCGCCATTCTCACCAGCTGCCTGCATACCTCTTGCAACTGCTTGTTGCATAAATGCATTACCTCTAGCACCTGATAACGCATCTGCTTTCTTAACATCTTTCATTAATTGTTTAGTATCTTCATCATATTCAATAGCAAGTATAGCTGTCTTAACAATTTGTAGACCTCTATCTGCTCTCCATGCATAAGCATCTTCTACTGCTTGAGCCATTGCTTGTGCAAATCCTATTTGATCTGCTTGAATCTTTGATATACGATTCCCCTTACTTGGATCATTAGTATATACTGAAAATGCAGCTGATAAAGTACCAACTACTTCATTAAACAATTGTGTTCCTGCATCATTATCCATATCTGCAAAATCGAACACCTCTGCTCCTGGCATTAAATATTGAGATGGAACAAAATTCTTAACAAATAAAATAGGATCAACAATCTTTAATGTATATGTACCTCTTGTCATAGCTCCGACTTGTGTTCCAAAATACGCATCATCCCAATAAATCTCAGATTGTGTTCCAAATTTATTATTAGGAATTTCCTTTAAGTTAACATAAAATGCTACATGTTGACCACCAGGTTGTCCACCAAATTTAAATCTCTCCCATGATTGCTTTACGATAGGTCCAATAATTCCATCACCTGCAAAAATAGATTGTGAATTTAAATCATCGCTTGTATATGTATATCCACCTGGCTCAGTAATAATACCTGTTACTCCACCTTCTTGTAATGTAATAAGAGCTGTTCCCTCCGGTACAACAATTCTACTACCATTACTAATTATATTAGTACTACCTTTTGTATTAGCACCACGACCTGCGTTAGTTCCTACTGGTACAGCTTGAAATAATGCTGCTGTAGCAGGTACTCCTGCTCTTGGCATTAAATAGTCCTTCCATTGATCTGCAAATGTTCCTCCAATTGCTCCAGCAAATGCTTTAATAAATCCCATACTCATTCTCCTTTATGTTTATATTTTTCTTTTAATTTCTTACTTAATACATATAGTTAGTTCTACTACTTACCTAATCAGTAATTACTAGTAACTTAATGCTAATCTCCACATTAAGTAAATTATTTAACTAACCTTTATGTACACTCATACTTTATATTTTACCATATTTTCAGATATTTTTCTCCTATTTTTTACTCTTTTTTACATTTTTTTCTATTTTTCGTTCTTGGGGACTATTTTCTAAAAAAAAAATCCCAATTTGAGCAAAGCTCAAATTGAGATTTTCAAATTTTCTTATACTATTCCTTGTGCATTCATAGCATCTACAACTTTTTCAAATCCTGCGATATTAGCACCTACTACATAATTACCCTTTACACCGTATTTTTCAGCTGTATCTGCCATACTGTGGCAAATGTTAACCATAATTCCTTTAAGTTTTGAATCAACTTCTTCAAATGTCCAGCTAAGTCTTTCGCTATTTTGTGACATTTCAAGTGCTGATGTTGCTACACCACCTGCATTAGCTGCTTTTCCTGGTGCAAATAATATATTGTTATTTTGTAAATATTCTGTTGCTTCTAATGTTGTAGGCATATTAGCACCTTCTGCAACAGCGATACATCCATTTTCTACAAGCATTTTTGCATCTTCTAAATGTAATTCATTCTGAGTTGCACATGGAAGAGCGATATCAACTTTAACACTCCATACACCTCTTCCTTCATGGTACTCTGAATTTGGTCTATAATTCTTGTATTCTGTAAGTCTTGCACGCTTAACTTCTTTAATTTCTTTAAGAGCCTCTAAATCGATACCTTCTGCATCATATACCCAACCATTTGAATCTGATACAGTTACAACTTTAGCACCAAGTTCCATAGCCTTTTCTGCTGCATATATTGCAACATTACCTGAACCTGATATAGCAACTGTCTTGCCTTTAATATCTATTCCATTAATGCGAAGCATCTCATCTGTAAGATATAGTAATCCATAACCTGTTGCTTGTTTTCTTGCAAGTGAACCACCATAGCTTAAACCTTTTCCAGTAAGAACGCCTTCATATACGCCTTTGATACGCTTATATTGACCATATAAATATCCAATTTCTCTTGCACCTGTACCGATATCACCAGCTGGTACATCTGTATCTGCTCCAATATACTTACATAACTCTGTCATGTAGCTTTGGCAAAATGCCATTATCTCTCTGTCTGATTTGCCCTTAGGATCGAAGTCAGAACCACCTTTTCCACCACCAATTGGTAGTCCAGTAAGTGAATTCTTAAATATTTGCTCAAAACCTAAGAACTTAATAATTCCAAGATTAACTGAAGGATGTAATCTTAATCCACCCTTATATGGACCAATTGCGCTATTAAATTGCACTCTATATCCTGTATTAACATGTGCATTACCATTATCATCAACCCAAGGTACTCTAAAAATAAGTTGTCTCTCTGGCTCTACTAATCTTTCAAGTAATGCCTCTCTTCTAAATGTTTCCTCATTAGCTTCAACAACAAATCTTAAAGACTCAAGAATCTCTTTTACAGCTTGAATAAACTCTGGCTGTGCTGGATTCTTCTTAACTACTAAATCAATTACTTCATCAATATATGACATACGACATCCTCCTTAATCACTTTTAATTTCGCATACATTAAAATGCTTCCTAACATATATATGAATATATAACTACATTCATACACAATATAAAAATACTTTTTAATTATAAACTAATTGTAAATAATTGTAAAGATGCCTGTGAATTTTATACTATATTTATTTAAGTTTCAGACATTTTATTAAATAATATAGTTTCAACTTGTTTTAAAAGACGCAGTTTTATCAAGCAATCTCAAAGTGTACTTTTCTATATTAAAAGCTACGTTTCTCTTTTAAGAAACTTCGCTGTTAAAACAGGCCACTTTGGCCTACATAAAAAAGCAGTGTAGAAAATCTACACTGCATCTTCTTCATCATCTAATTCATCGTCTGTTGCAGAAGCCTTAACTTGCTTCACTTCCATTATTGAAACTGGCTCTACAAAATCATCATCATCGTCATAATCTTCATCAAAATCATTAAATCCTTCATCATAATCTTCATCGAAATCATCCAAAATTTCTTCTGGTGTAAGAATCTTATATAAAGTATATGCTAATATAGCAACTACTACAACGATTCCTATTATTGCTGCTGCAATCATCCAACGATTATGCTTACGTTCTTCTTCATTATTATGTACTAATTCATTAACCTTAACTCCATTTAAAAATTGATCCATTTTCTCACTCATAATGCTATTTTCCTTTCATAACAATTATCTAACTTAATTTTCGGATACTTCTTATACTAAATGTAGCTTTTATTTTTTTGACATTATATGTAAATTTCTTCATAAAATTTACATATTTCATCTTTATTATACACGATTTTTTCGATTTTTTCAATAGGCATTGAGGAGCATACACTTAACATATATTTATCAATTTTCTCAGATATCATATGCTCTTCCTTACTCTTATTTATAATATCTATTTTAAAGCTATCTTTATTGAAACCTGTTCCTATTTTCTTAAGATATGCCTCTTTTCTAGTCCATACTCTATATATTTCCTCTAATTGATTATTACTATTCCTTATACTCATACACTCATTTTCAGTAAAAAACCTATCTACTATATTTTGCTTTATTGGTTTCATATACTCTATATCTATTCCAATTTCTTCACTAGACTCCACATATGCTATATATTGATTTGAATGAGAAACTGAAAAATATTTAGCAATTTCATTTATCTGATTATCTAAACTATTCTTCCCTAAATACGGTTTCCCATATTCATTATACTCTAAACATAACTCTTGCCCCTTTACTGCTTCTTTTCTTATTAAGAGTTCTGTAAACATTGACATAACCTTATTTTTATCACCAATATATCTTTCGCATTTCTTAACCCTCGCTTCAGTAAGTAAATACTTGTATTTTTTCACATCATCCCATAACACATTATCGTCTATCTTAAGTAATATAATCTTCACTTATAGTCCTCCACAATTCTAATCTTCATTATTTTTTTCTATTTACTTTCCTCAATATAATTCTCATATAATTGCTGAATTCGACTACCAATATCCCATATACTATACCCTTTAAGTTCTATGGTTTTACTGCTTTCAACAGCAACACATTCTCTATCTACATCATTTACATTAAACTGATTTATTGCATTAACAAATGCATCTACACCATCTTCACAATCAGCAAATTCTACTAATCCTGTAACATCTGCTTCTACTGGTACTGCCTTTGATGCTACACAATGAAGACCTGTACACTGAGCTTCTATTAGCACAACTGGCAAACCTTCAAATCTTGATGGCAATGCTATAACATCAAATGCATTCATATATTTATGTACATCATCTGTTGTTCCAATAAATATTACTTGTTCATCTAATTCCTTTTCTTTTACTAATGCTTCAATTTTTTCTTTATTCTCTCCTTCTCCAATAAGCATTAGTACACTATTTCCATTTTCTTTGTTTAATTTATCAAATATTTCAATTAATTTTTCATGATTCTTTTGATAATTAAATACCCCAACATGACCTACCACAAATTTATCTTCTACATTGTATTCTTTTCTAATTTCATTTCTATATTCCTTATTATATGTAAATCTAGTAGTATCAATCCCATTATTTATTACAACAAATTCCTTATCTCCATATAACCATTTCCCTGCATTAGTTCCACATGCAAAACCATGTGTATAATATTTATTAAAAAATGGTTTTAATAACTTATGAACCTTCATATGATCACTTGTAGTGTTATGACAATGTGGTATTCTTACCTTAACTCCAGCTTTTTTTGCTGCCATTAATTCAACTGCCATTGTGGCGCTATTTCCATGTATATGAACAACATCATATGCATTTTCTTTCATTATTTTCTTTATATTCTTCATATACTTTAATGGGCTTGAATTACGCTCAACAATATATAATTTTGAATTGTTTTTTTCTAGCATCTCCTTTATTTCTTCTGATGGTTCATTTATACATAATAAATCTATCTGCATTTTTTTCTTGTCAAATGCTTTATATTCATTAAGGATTACCGCAGCAATTCCATTATATCCAAATACATTTGTACAAATAATCAATATTTTACTCATATTAAGCCTCCCTTCATCCTGTTACACATTAACTACTGAGATTAAATATTATTTACTTTTGCCTTTGTAATTATCAATAACCTTATTAAAAAATGACTCCCATTTAGCCATTATTTTCCCTTCTTCTAAAAGATATCGTATTTTCTTTGCATTTCTACCTAACTTGTCTGCTAACTTCTTATTATTTATAAGTTCATTTATTGCAAGAGCCATATCTTCAGCGTTTTTTGGCTCAACTAATATTCCATTTTTATAATTTTGAATTAAACTTCTTGGTCCTCCAGACTGACAATCTGTACTTATTACTGGCAATCCCAACGCCATAGCTTCTATTAATGCATTTGGTAACCCTTCATAATTAGAAGATAATACAAATATACTTGCATCATTTATATAGTTAAGAACTTCATTCGTTGCTGGTTTAATTTCATAACTATCACTTGGCAAAGTATTCCTTGCTAATACTTCTAATTCCTCTCTAAGTTCGCCATCTCCATATATTAAAAGCTTATATTCACTATGTTCCTTAACAATTATTGAAAAAGCATTTAGAAGTAATTTATGGTTTTTTTGTTCAACTAATCTTCCCATAGATACTATATTTTTTTTCCTAGGACCATCATATTCCTTAGGTAATCTTGAATAGTCTATTGGGTTAGGTATTACACTTCCCTTTTCTTGTATCTCCTTTGAAAAATAACTTTTTGCTGTTTCTGTTTGAAATACAATTCCATCAACTTTTTTATAATTAATTTTTCTAAGTATTCTATTTAACTTATTTTTAGGCATAACCCATGGATTATTCCTCTCTGAAACGACAATTGGAATTTTAAGGTCAATTAAAAAAGGTATTGCTTTGACACTAATTTCCTCTGGCATTATTACAACTATATCAGGATTCTCTTTCCTAACCTCTTCCTTTAATTTATTGTAATAATGAGCATACTCTTTTCTTCTTGGCTTACCTTCTTTTTCATAAATAGAGTAACATTTTACTTGCTCATTAAGATTAAACTGACACTCTGTATTCATAATTGTAATTATTGATACTTCTACACCCTTATTTACAAAATAATTGGATAATGTAGCTATAACTTTTTCCGCTCCACCAATTAACATGGCATTTGTTATAAATACTATTTTATTCATACTAATTCCTCTATTTCCATACCAACTAGTCTTGTTTTTTCTTTTTTCCTTTTTTCTTTCCGCCTTCTACTAATTCAACCACTTCTTTTTCAAAATTCTCTATAAAACTCTTTAAAGTACTTTCTGAATTCACATTGCACTGATTAGCATAAACATCATAATTCTCAATTACATCTTCTAATAAATCTATATCATAAACTGGTATAACTTTATTAAGAGATTCTAGTTTCTTTGTAAATAATATCTGATGTTCGTCAACATGTTCATCCATCTTTGGATTACGAGGAACAACAATAGGCACTTTCCCCATTTGAAATGCTGGCATTATACTTCCTGGTCCTCCATGAGTAATTATAATTCTTGCCTTTTCGCAGTATTTTCCCATTTCATCATGTTCAATAAACTCTTTAGAATCACAGTACTTAGGTTTATAATCCTTTGTAAATCCTATTTGCATAAAGACTTCTTCTTTAATTACTCCTCTTTCTCTAAGCCAATCAATTTTTTCAATTAAACGCCTAAAACTTTGCTCATGAGTTCCAACAGTTACAAATATCATTGTTGCCTCCATTCTAGAATATCTCTATCATTATAATATTCCACCAAGATTAATTCCTTTTTTATAAAATTTCTTTTGTTCTTCCCACTGTAAAATAAACTTGTCCGTTACTGGATAAACTAATCTACCTGTCAAAGTTGGAAGTTCTATTCTATCATATACCTCTATATATACTGTTTTGGCTCCCATTAGTTTTCCTATCCAGAAAAATGGAACAGCAGCTCCAGCTCCTGTTGATATAATAACATCAGGTCTCTCTTTTCTTAAAATCTTTATAGCTAAAAAAGTATTCTTTATAAGATTTTTTATATTTCTGTTAGTTGGATAATAGCACCAATATTTTTTTTCATCCGTTAATACTGAACGAGAATCCAACTTATCAAAGGTTACAAAAAACCTTTCATGCTTACTCCAAAAATCCTTTAATAACATCAGATGTGTCAAATGACCTCCACTTGAACCAACAAGGCATATTTTCATGTCCGCCTCCATTCTAGAATTTTATTTTTTTAAAATTCTTCTATTAATAAATCTACCTACTCTACTTAACTGATACTGTGTTCTATATGTAATGTCCTCGAACTTTTCATATATATATGACTGATATGGATTATATATTTTAATATCCTCTGGTCTTGGTAATCCCTGACTCTTTTTCATAAATGAATTAGATAATATTGCAAATGAATTAACTTCTTTTATATTAAAATCAGGAGTCTCCATTCTTCTTCTTTTTATATGAATATAAGCAAATTCCTCTGCTCCCATATTATCATCTTCATCAATATATGCTCTAAATATTTTTCCATTATCCCAATAAAACAACTGATATCTATAATTCTTCATCTTTGAATTAATAGTTAACTTTAATCGCTTATGTCTCGCTGCAATATCTGCCATTACATATTTATCATATATTGGTAAATTATTTAATTTATAGATATTATTTATTCCATATCCTTCATCAAAAACAAATATTTTACTCTTTACAAATACTTCATCATAATCTCCAAATGTAGAACCTTTTAATTTATATCTATTATTAACTTCTTCTGTATTACGATATAATGCAAAATGTCCTAATGGAAATATTTTATCGTATTTTTCCAAAATATCCTCTGTTATAAATGCACTTAAATCACCAAGGATAATATCTAAATCACAATATCCCCAATACTCATAATCTTTTAGAAAGTCACTCAATATTATACCGAATACTGGTTTAAAATCAGATAATTTATAAGCATAGGGAATATTCAATTTTGTTCTCAATTTTTCTCTTGCTAGTCGTTCAAAACTTGTAAGATCCATATTAACAACTGTAAGATTTTTATCACTATATGGTACAATTGAGTCTGTCACAAGTAAAAAATCATAATCCTTATTATAATTAACAGACTTTAGCCATAAATCATAATAATTAGGTATATTTCCAAAATACACACATACTATGCACTTATTGTTCTTTAACGGACTTCCATAATTCATAACAATCTCCATTCTATGCTTAACTTATGGTTCTTTTACTTTTATTACTTTTATAGTTCTAACATCCTTATTAATTCTGCTCTTTCTTTTTCTATGTTAGTTACATAACTTTCTGAAACTACATTACTTTTCTTAAAACGATTTTTAATCTTACTTGCAAATGATTTATTGTTCATTTTTTCTTTCATCTTATTAAACTTAATTCTTCTCACTGTCTTTTCGCCAAAAGCACCAGCATCAAATATATCATTTAATAATTTGTCATATATATGTGGTTCAATTATATAATTATTTACAATAGCATCTCTATTCATACCTAAATGTGCTATGCACAAACTGCACATTGCCTCATAAAATGATATACATCCTATTGTATTCATCTCTGTTCTAACTAAATCCACATCAATTTCTTTTTTATACTTATCATAAAACAATGTAACATCTATCAAATGTCTTATTCCTATTCCATTTTCCTTAAAATGCTTCATCATATGTAAAAATAAATACTCAAACTGTTTTGTTGCATTAAAGGTCTTACATTTTATCTCTTCTCCAACAAAATCTATATGATTCTTTTTATTCTCTATTTCTAATTTTTCTAATTTTTCTTTTAACTCAGCATTAAAACAATTCCATAAGTCTGTATGTAAATCAATCTTTGTATCATCTTTTTCTAATACTATAACACCATCTACCGATTCATCTTCATTAACAACATATTTAATATTGTTTAATTCACTTATTGCTGCATCCTTATCTACTTTATCAACATATAAATCAATATCCCATGAATTTCTATATTGACTTACAGGATAAACATGAGCTAATACAGCACCTTTAAATAAAGTAACTTCTATATTTTTAGATTTCAATACATCTACTACTTCTTGGATTCTCTTATTATTATTTTTATATGTGTCAACCATCTCTTCAACTTCTGTTTCCCACATATTAAATAATTGCTTATCTATACAATTAAATTGCTCCTGTATTCTTTTAACAGACGGAAATATTAATGCCATGCAATTATGTTGATACGCTTCATCTTTAACATATCTCCAATCTATTTCTGACCATATTTCTTCCATTAATCCTAATTTTTTATTGTATATCGCTCCATTTATCAACAACAACATAACCATTTTATAATCCATGGTATATCACCTTTCTTTTAGCAAGTTTAGTATTTATTCTTTAACACCATCATCTTCTGTATTATTCTCTGTATTTTCCACCAATTCATCTGCTATAATATTTTCTATAATATCTTCTACAACTTCGTCTACTATATTATCTTCTACTCCTACCACAACTTCATCTACTATATTGTCTTCGACTCCTCCTACAACTTCATCTACTACATTGTTTATTATATTGTCTACTATATTATCATCCACCGTTCCTACAATATCGTCTACTATATTGTCTTCGACTTCTCCTGCAGCTTCATCTACTATATTATTTTCTACACTATTCATTACACTATCAGCTGCATTTTCTGATGTATCATAAACTGTTGCATACACATCTTCATTTACATATTGCTCCATCTGCTCATCTGTATATGCTTGTTCTGTTGGTTCTACAAAAGGTTCTACATATTCTTCACCAACTGTATTTACATATTCCTGCCCTAATGGGATTTCAACATTTACATCATCTACTTTATGAGTCTCTATATTATCATCTTTATATTGATCATATCCCAAATCAAATGCGCTATCTTCTAACACAACATTAGATATTGCTTCTTCTTCCTCTTCTTTTGAAGCCTTAATATTAATAAACTTCTCTTTATTGAAATAATCATAATTTTTCATATAATTTCTGTATTCTCTACTATCAACATTATTAAATACAATCCCTACCAAATTTGCCGCAATTTTCTCCAACTCATTTTTAGCATTTTTTATCTGTAAAGTACTTGTTGAATTTTGTCCAGCTACTAATATAACTGCATCTACTTTTGATGCAAATATATTAGAATCAATAGCTGCATTAGCTGATGGTAAATCAAATATTACATAATCATAATACTCAGCCAAAGACTGTATTACTTTATCAAGATTTGGTGAATATAATAATCCTACTGGATTCTCATCTTTTATTCCTGATGGTAAATAATCTAGCGTAATATAATTTGTAGCACAAATTGCACTAGCCAAATCCATATTTCCTGATAACACATCTGATAATCCCATTTCCAATGTATCACCAAGTCTTTTAAACTTACCATCTTTTCTTAAGTCACCATCTATTAAAATTGTCTTTAACCCTGACATAGCTAAAGATATTGCTACGTTAATTGAAATAGTAGTTGTTCCTACCATTGGCTCACACCCTGTAAGAACAAAAGTCTTGTGACCATACATTCTATTTTGATGATGTATCTTTACTACAAATCTATCAAATGCATCATTTAAGGTTTCGTTTTTAGGCCTATATATATCCAAAACTTTATTATTCATACTCATTCTCCATTCCTATCACTTTATTCCACATCAAAGTTTGGTATTACACCTAGAATTTCAATTTCACCATCTAGCGTTACATCGTCTACAGTTTCTACTTTATTTGAAAATCCTGCAACTATTATCATTATTAACATACTCCAAATAGCTCCTACAATTCCAAACAAAGCTATATTCTTTATCTGTTCTCTTCGTCCATTAAAAACCATCTCATTCTCATAAGCCTCATCTAATACTTGAGCTTTACTATTAGAATTTAGTATATTCATCTCCATTGCAAATGCACAAGCTACTGCGTTTGCAATACTTATAGACATATCCGGATTTATACTTTCTACATGTATTTTATATACTGGTGATGTTTCCGTATATGTTACACTAACCATCTGTTTTATAAGACTGCCATCATAATCCTCGTCATCTAACATAGATGCAGCTCTATCAGCAACCCTTTTACTAGTTATTACATCTGCATAATTTTGAATTATATGAACATCTTCATCACCCGAAGAGTATTCTGTTCCACTTGGACAATATACATTAGCTGTTGCTTTATATATATCATCTTCAGGTTTCATATTAAATACAAAGCCAACAGCAAGACTTAATAATAATACTATAATGATAACTATTTTCCCTTTTGTAAGAGCTCTAGAATATCTCCTAAATATTAATTTATTTTTCATCAAATCACATCCTTTTGATATGGTTATATCTTTTTAAAATTCGAGCTTTAGTATATTAAATTACCAATTTAAATATATTAAACTAGCGAATTTTATTATTGTTAAATTTTTACATTTATAACGTTCAAAATTTGGCAATCTGCACTACTACAAATTGCCAATATTAATCTAATATATGCCTTCTTATATATCGTCACATAAATTTCTTAGTTTGAATAGCTAATAAGCCCCACTTCGTCTCACTAAAACACCTACTGTTTTAGCCATAACTTTAAAATCCATAGCAACACTCCACTCGTCAATATATTTTGTATCTAAATCAACGATTTGATCAAAATTAGTGATAGCACTGCGTCCGCTTATTTGCCACATTCCTGTAATACCAGGTTTTATACTTATTCTTCTCCAATGGTGAGAAGAATATTTGCTTACTTCTTCCTCTGTTGGAGGTCTAGTACCTACCAAACTCATATCTCCTATAAACACATTAAAGAACTGTGGTAATTCATCTATACTAAGCTTTCTTATTACCTTACCTACTTTTGTAACTCGTGGGTCATCTTTCATCTTAAACATCAAGTCTGATTCCATTTCATTATTCTGCATTAATTCTTTCTTTCGTTCTTCAGCATCTACATACATACTTCTAAACTTATACATATTAAAGACTCTTCCATTCATACCAACTCTTCTTTGTTTAAATATAATTGGTCCCTTTGATGTACATTTTACCAATACCGCTGTAACTATCATCACTGGTGAAAATAGAACTATTCCAACAATTGAACCCACTATATCCACCACTCTTTTTACAACCTTTTCTGTATTATTAAGTGAAACTGTATGGAATGTTACTATTGGATATGTTCCTACGCTACTCATATAACTTTTTGCAACGCCATCTTTGTAGAAATCCATTACCATTCTTACTGTTACACCCATCTCCATACACAAATCTATATATTTTTGCATATCTGTTTTTCCTCTTTTTGTCTGCATTATATATATTTGATCTATGCTATGTTCCTTTATAATCTTCTCTAATTCCCTAACATTACCTAAATAATTATCATTTGCTCTTGTATCTACTCGTATATATCCTACAAAATTAATTCCTATATTTGTTTTTTTCATAAAATAATTGAATTTCTCAAATTGACGTATTTCTCCAACATAAGCCGTTCTAGGATAAAAATCCACCATTTTTATCTTGCTTATATATCTAAATATAAATGTACTAACTAGCAACATTATGTATGCAACTACTATAAAAACTGAGAAAAATACTTTATCGAACTCTCCATCCGCTACATAATATAGCAATGAAGCTATTATTATTGATGATAATACAAATGACTTTGTCACTTGTTTAAAGATTCTATCCATATAAAAGAAAGTTGTTATGTTATATACCCTTCTATCCTTATTATCAAGTATATATATAAACATAAATACTACATACAAAACAAAGCATCTTGAAAGCTGCTCTGTATAAAAATCTTCGTGCACTAAAAAGTATACAGTCACAAATGCTATTAAGCTTACGACTATATCTACGATTATCTGTATAAAATTTGTACTTGCCCCAATATTAGATTTATTCATATGGATCACCCGTCACAAATTTCTTCCCCTACAGACTTCCATATATTCCCAATATCTCATCATACTTAATACTATTTTACTATATTTTGACATTTTTTTCAACTTAGGGGCGCTTTCGCGCCCCTAAGGTAGACTAATTTCCTATTTTTCATTTTTTGCCATATATCATACGCATGGAATTCAGTATAGCTATTACCGCTACCCCAACATCAGCGAATACGCCTCCCCACATGCCTACTATATGAACTGTGGCTAGTATTAATATTAGGAATTTTACTCCTAATGCAAATACTATGTTTTGCTTTACTATTGTTATTGTTTTTCTTGCTATTTTTATTGCTTCTGATATTTTTGTTATATCATCATCCATTATTACTATGTCTGCAGCTTCTATTGCTGCATCTGAACCAAAACTTCCCATTGCTATTCCAACATCTGCACGCGTCAACACTGGAGCATCATTTATTCCATCACCTACAAATGCAAGTTTTTCTTTTGACTTTTGTTGTTTTAATAATTCTTCTAACTTGCTTACTTTGTCACCTGGTAGTAAGTTGCTATGCACTTCATCTATTGATAACTGCGTTGCTACATATTCTGCAACTTGATTATTATCTCCTGTAAGCATTACAGTTTTGTTTATACCTGCTTTTCTCATTTTATTTATACTGTCAGATGCATTTGCTTTAATTACATCTGATATTATTATTTGACCTAAATATTGATTGTCATATGCTATATAAACTACTGTACCACTATTGTTTAAGTTCATTTCATTATCAAGTTTCAAATTAATGTTTTCATTATTCATCAATTTAACATTACCTATATAGGCTTTTTTTCCATCTATTTCAGCACTTACACCATGACCTGCAATTTCTACTACATTAGCAACTCTTGATACTTCAATATCATCTATAGTATAAAATGCATCTTTTATTGCACTTGCTATTGGATGATTTGAATAACTTTCCCCTATTGCTGCTATTTCTAATAGGTCTTCTTCCGACTTAACTATGCCATTATCTTGTGCTATATTTATTTGTGTTACTTTAAACTCTCCTGTTGTTAATGTTCCTGTTTTATCAAATACTACTGTTTTTAGGTCTGCTGCTATTTCTAAATAGTTACTTCCTTTTACTAGGATTCCCTTTCTAGATGCAGCCCCTATCCCACCAAAGAATCCCATAGGAACTGATATTACTAACGCACATGGACATGATATTACCAAAAATGTACACGCTGTTTCAATCCACTCTTTCCATCTACCACCTAATAATAATGGTGGTATTATTGCACATAATATAGCTCCTATTGTTACTACTGGCGTATAGTATTTTGCAAATCGTGTTATAAAATTCTCTGTCCTTGCTTTTTTACTACTTGCATTTTCAACTAGTTCTAATATTTTTGCCACTGTAGAATCATCAAATTCCTTTGTTGTCTTTACTTTTATCATACCCTGTTCATTTACACAGCCACTTATTATTTCATCTCCAACTTTTACTCGTCTTGGAACTGACTCACCTGTAAGAGCAGCTGTATTTACCATTGTTTCACCCTCTATTACAATTCCATCAAGTGGAACTTTTTCACCAGGTTTTATAACAATAATACTGCCTATCTCTACATCATCAGGGTCTACTTCTTCTATAACACCATCTTTTTCTATATTGGCATACTCAGGACATATTGCCATTAAATCCTTTATTGATTCTCTGGATTTTCCTACAGCATAACTTTGAAATAGCTCTCCCACTTGATAGAATAGCATAACAGCTACAGCTTCAGTATATTCTTTTACACCAAACGCTCCAATTGTTGCAATTACCATAAGAAAATTCTCATCAAATACCTGTCCATTTTTTATGTTTCGTATAGCTTTTAAAATTATGTCATATCCAATAATTCCATATGGAATTATATATATTAATGCCAATAATATACTAGGAACATTAACAAATATGTTAAAACTATTGCATATTAACAATGTTAAAAATAAGCATGTTGTAATACATATTCCATATAATGTTTTTTTATTTTTTTTCATTTTACACACCAGCCCTAAACTATATCCATCTACAATAAATACATATATAATAAATACATATATAATAAATACATATATTTATAATAAATATGTCTATCTATATTAAATAATTTCATTAAAAATATTTCTCATATAAATATATGTCATATAACCATCTAAATATATATGTCATATAAATATTTATGAGTATACACATATGTCTTATAATTAGCATAAATTTATAATATAATTCTACACTCTGAATCAACCTTTGCTACGACCTTAGATGCTTCCTTCATTATATTCTCTAGCTTACTTTCATCAGCCTCTATTATCATTTTTTGTGTCATAAAACTTATGCTCACATCTTCTACACCGTCTATTTTCTTAATTCCTTCTTCCATCTTTGCTGCACAATTTGCACAATCTAAATTCTCCATTTTAAACTTCTTTTTCATATTGATTCTCCTTTTTGAATGTATTTTTGATTTTCTAACTTCTTTTTGTTTTAATTTTGATATTATTTTTGATGTTAATTGGACTTACTTTATATTGTTTTTGGTCATTGTCTAGAATGTTTTATATTAATTATTCCTCTATATGCTCTTGTCCTTGAGCAATAATTGTTCTTACATGTCCATCAGCTAAACTATATATAATAGACTTTCCTTCTCGTCTATTCTTTACTAATCTAGCTTGCTTTAGCACTCTTAGTTGATGAGATATAGCAGATTGATTCATTCCTAGTGCCTCTGCTATTTCACACACACACATCTCAGACTTAAATAGCACATATAAAATTCTTATTCTCGTGGTATCACCAAATACCTTAAATAATTCTGCCAAATCATATAATTCTTCTTCGCTTGGCATAGTATATTTTACGTCTTCTATTTCTTTTTTATGCTCACCACTACAACAATCATAATTATCAGCCATATCTATCCTCCTAACATATGAATAATTGTTCATATGTTAATATTATCATTTTATTTCATTTATGTCAACATATATAATACTTTTCACTATACCTTTATTTTCTGCAAAATATAAAAGCAAGTGGTTACATATGGTATACCATATGTCCACTTGCCTTTATATATAAAATTTGTTTAATTGTAAGCATTTATTATATCAACTGAAACACATCTTAATTAATTTGGTACAAATTGATAATCCCTATCATATGCTTTCTTAACTACACTTCCTGTAAATGGTCCCTTTCCCATTACTGTATATGTTCTTACTACTGTATATGTATAATATGTTCCATTTGGTGCAACATCTTGATTTGTCACATATCTATCTTGCATATAATAACATGAGTAATATTTTGTATCCAAAGGTTTTCCCATAAAATAAACCTTTGCTGTTCTATTTATATCATCTATAATAACATCACAATTATTACTAAAATCTAGCCCTTTTATTAAAAAGTTTTTCTTTACCTTACTTCTATAATCTCCTATGCCCTTAACTGTAACAGTTGCGTTACCTGCATCTATATTTCTCTTATACTGTACTTGAAAATCAATATTCTCTTCTAAATCTTTTCCCAAATAAGTTACATTTACCTCTGGTTTACATTCTTGTCCTGTCCAATTAAATTCTTGCTGTTCCAAATTAACCTCACACTTTTTCAATGAAATCCTTTTAAAATAACCACACGCCTTAGCTTCTTGCTTATTTACCATTGCAGTTCCAACAGTACATATCATTGCAAGTGCCAGTGTAATTCCAACAAAAATCCCCTTCTTTTTCATATAAATCCCCCTATATAACACAAACTAAATGATACCAAACCTATATTAGTATTTTACAATATAACACAAATCATCACAAACCAATATATTCCAATTTATAATCTCCTTGCAATTAACTTTATAATTATAAAAAAGCATCTCTTTTATAATTTTACTTTGTCTCACATTAGTATATATTATGTTTAACTCTATAAAATTTTTCTAAACCCTAAATTCTCTTTCATGAACTACATATACTCTGCTAAGTATTTAATCTCCTAGAAAATTTACAATCATGATTATTCTTTCTTATAAAATAAAATTTTACTCATAAGCAAGATTAACCAGGCCCCTGTCGGAAGAAAAGACAGGGGCCCTAAATACCTACAAATTATAGTTTATTTAATTAATCTAAAAACTTACCTCTAGAACCGAATGTAACTGTGTAAGTTTTCTCTACATACTTACCGTTAGAAGCTTGCATTACCTTAATCTCTGCTTTTTCACCGCTTCTCTTATTCTTCATAATATTTTGAATATTCTCCATAGTAGAAACTTTCTTACCTGCGAACTCAATTATTACATCGCCTTGCTTCATACCACATTTCTCTGCTGGAGAATCTTTTGATATTTCTTGTACATATACACCCTTTGGTAAGTTACTTCTTTGTGATATTGCTTCATCAATATCAACACCTACTATACCTAGATAAGCTCTTTTTGATTCAGGAATTTCTTCATAATTCATTAACTCATTAAGAATCTCAACTGCTTCAGTAATTGGTATTGCATATCCCATTCCTTCTGTATCTTCAGAAACATATTTAACAGAGTTAATACCTATTACCTCACCTTTTGAATTAAGTAAAGCTCCTCCTGAATTACCTGGATTAATTGCTGCATCTGTTTGGATAAGTTCCATATTATAATCTTCAGTTGCTACTGAACGGTCAAGTGCGCTTATAACACCTACTGTTACAGACTGGCCATATCCAAGTGCGTTACCTATTGCAATTGCAACCTCTCCAACCTTACAACTATCAGATTTACCAACTGATGCAATCTTAATTTTATCCTTTGTATCATCATCTAAATCTGAAATAGCTACTGCAACTACAGCTAAATCATTACTAGCATCTGTACCTTTAATCTCCGCTTTTACTTCTTTTCCATCATTAAATGTAATCCTTACAGTAGAAGCTCCATCTATTACGTGATTATTAGTTGCTATTAAAACTTGTTTATCATTTTGACCAATAATTATTCCAGAGCCACTTCCTTCAGCATCCTCGCTAAATGTGCTCCCAAAGAAATTATATTGTTGCTCAACAACACATGCAATACTTACTATAGATGGCATAACATTCTCAACTATATCTGCTACAGTTTTACCATCTGTTGATGCAACTTCCTTAACTTCTTTATCCTTATCTGCTTTATCAAATATAGTTGCTTTTGGAGTTTCTTCTGCTTGTTGAGTAGTCCCTCCAATTATTCCTTTATTTTTATCTTCTACCATATTACCTGTTACATATATTAATGCAAATATAATAACTGCTGCAACTGCTACTAAAGCAAAAGATAAACCAACATATCTATTCTTATTTTTTGTTTCTTCACTAACAACATTGTCATTAACATTAACTGTATTGGACGTATAATTAAATCCTGATACATTAGATGTATTATTAAATGTTTCTTGTCCATTTATAGTTGTATTTACGTTATTAATGCCATCTACATTAGTAGCTTGCATAGGTTCTTCTAAATGAACAACAGAAGATAATTCCTCATCTTTTTTAATTATTTCTGAACTTTGTGTAAGCTCATCTTTTTTTAACACATATGTGTTGTTTTCTTCTAAATTATTAGCTTCCCCAGCATTATATTGATTATTATCACTTTCATTATTTACATTTTCATTCTGCTGATTTTCATTATCTAAATAGTCTTTATTACTCATGTTAATCCTCCATTCCGAAGCGTTATACGCTAGGAACTGCAATATAAATACTAAGTCTATACTGCATTCCGTATAAAAACTCATATCAAAATGATTTTTATACTATAACTCCTTCATTAGCTTTACTTATTATTACTCAACCTGTTTAATATTCTATCAAATAATTATGTAGCAATTGTGTTTTAACTATGAAGAAGCTATGATTTTACTTATATATATAATTTTTTATATTTTTTGTTGCTAATATAGATTTCATATACTCTTTAATTTTATCCATATAGCATACAAAATATATAATCCATTCTCTTTTATATCTTTGTATATCCACTACTACTTACAATAGCATCTATTTTTCTCATATTCTTGCAATCTGGGCACTCTTCAAACTTATAAGTGCTATAATTTGGCAAATCTTCTCTCTTAAATATAGAGTCAATCTCTTTGCCATCCATACTTATCTCACTATTACTGAATATTGCAGATATACCTACAATGTTACCACCATAATATTTGATTGCTTCTGATGATCTATTAATTGTTTTACCAGTTGTAGCTGATGCTACCAATAATACTACATTTTTATTCCATACCATTGGTTGAATATTATCTGGAAATACCATTTGTCCATTTATATTAACATCTGGTCTTATTACCGCAATTGGCTTCTTTCCATTAACAGCACCAACTCCATTATTGGATAATTCTGCTGCCATAAATCCACCAATCATTTCACATCCATCCATAGTAATAATTGTATCTACTTGAGCTGTGTTTACATACTTACTAGCTAAAACTCTTCCTGCTCTTGCAGCCATAGCTTGAGTACATCTTACTTTTGTCATATCTATATAATAATTAATATGAGAGTGATTTGTTGCAAAATGTCCCGGTATAATATCTATTGTTACTCTCTTACTCTTTTTTGATACTATTTCCATTCTTCTTTTTTCCATGTTATACATCTCCTTACCGCATAATTAATCTGTACATAAACCTACAGATTCTTTTTCGGCAGAAATGTATAGGAATTTATTGTAAATTTTAACTTTTATTATTTACTTTTATAAAATAGTACCCTCTAATAATTAAACTTTTGTATATGATTTTGCAAATCCTCATATATTTGATAAACATTCTTTCTTATCAAAGGATGCTTATAATCAGGTTTAATTTCTAATAACGGTTTTAATACAAATTCTCGCAAATGCATTTCTTTATGGGGAATAATTAGGTTTTCTTTATTTATAATTACATCATCATAAAAAATAATATCAACATCAACAGTTCTAGGTCCCCACTTTATAGTTCTAACTCTGTCTAATTTTTCTTCTATATCATTAGATAATTTTAGTAACTCATCTGGACTATATAGTGTCTTAACCTCAATTGCTGTATTCATAAATTTATCTTGTTCCACATAACCATATGGTTCTGTTTCAATATATTTAGCCACCTTAGTTACAGTACACTTATCATCTTTATTTAGCATATCAATTGCCTTATCTAAATAATCTTCTCTATCACCCATATTAGAGCCTAAACTTAAATATGCAATATGTCTGCATCTTTTTACCGTTACTGAAACATTCTCCACTGGTAAATTAATAGGGGCAAATGGTTTCTTAACAGTAACTTCTATCATATCTATTAAATCATAATCTTTTAAAATTCTATAAGAAATCACATCTGCTAATGTTTCTATTAAGTTATATGTTTTTTCCTTTGTTACTTCTGTTATTAACTCACATATTTTTGCGTAATTAACTGTTTTATATACATCATCTGTCTTACATGCTTCTTTTAAATCTGCATATATATTGGCTGAAATAATAAATTTCTGACCTAATGTTTTTTCTTGTTCTAGTACGCCATGATTAGCATATACTGTTAAATCTACTATCTTTAT
Organism: Lachnospiraceae bacterium; assembly: GCA_015057455.1. Classification (GTDB taxonomy): domain Bacteria; phylum Bacillota; class Clostridia; order Lachnospirales; family Lachnospiraceae; genus SIG301. The sequence goes on from SVEH01000012.1 coordinate 22,888, forward strand.
ATATTCTAATTCTTTATTCATAAAGCTCCATCCCCTTAGTTATATTTTATCTATTAAAAAGTATTAGTATTCCTTAATTGCTTCTATCTATTATCTATCATTTCTTGGCTATCTACAAATGATTGTTTACTTTATTTTCTATCATTTCTTGCCCTTCTAAAAGCGTTATTTACCTTAATTGCTTTTATATGTTCTTTTACATCATGAACTCTAAGGAACTTTGCTCCTAATTCTATTGCCCAAATTGCTGACACGATGTTACCTGTAGCCCTATCTGATACTTCTGCATCCATTAATTTCCCAAGCACTGACTTATTAGATATGCCAAATAATATTGGCAAATCTAACTCTTTTAATTTATCTATATGACTTGCTACATAAAGATTATTCTCATAACTTTTTGCAAATCCAATCCCGGGGTCTATTATAATTTTATCTCTATCAATGCCGTACTCAAGCGCCCTTTCAATAGATTTATTTAGCCTATTAATAACAAATGTCATATCATTTTCTTTCATTAATTCAATGTCATTATGCATTAGACAAATAGATACTCCTGTTGCTTTAATTAATTGTGCCATTTCTCCATTATCATATAATAGTCCCCATATATCATTTACCATATCAGCCCCTGCTTCTATGGCAGCTTTTGCAACTTCAAATTTGTAGGTATCTATTGAAATAGTCGCATCACACTCTTCTTTTATTCTTTTTATAACCTCTACTACTCTGTCAATTTCTTCTTGTACGCTTACCTGTGTATAACCTGGTCTGGTTGACTCTCCACCAACATCAATAATATGTGCCCCTTCTTTAATCATTTGTTTTGCTCTCTCTAACGCAATCTCTTGATTATTATATTGACCACCATCTGAAAATGAATCTGGTGTAACATTAAGAATCCCCATTATATACACATCATCATTATCTAACTTAAATTCCTTATTCCCTATATGCATACTATTAACTTTTTCCATTTTACTCTCCACTACATATCTCTCTTAATACTCTATATCTTTATTTTTCTTATCACTGGGCCATTTGCAAGTACTTAAGGCACTACATGCATAACATTTGCGTGATAATTTATCTGCCTTATATATAATCTCATTAAGTTTATTGCTTTTTTCTTTATTTCTATGGTTTTGTATTGCATCACATATTATAGCTACTTCATCTTCACAAAAACCTGTTTGCTTTAATATCTCCCTTGCCATAATTGTACTTGCTATATGATGATTCAACCCGCTTTCATATTCCCTATGTCTTCCAATGTCATGTAATAAACCAACTGCATAAATTATCTCTTTATCATATCCAAGATTTTGTTCTAAATTCATCATATAAGCAATTCTAGCCACATCTAGAAAATGTTCCAAATTATGCTTACAATAAATTCTCTCTTTCTCATCATTAGCAATATAAACTACTTCACTTCTATACGCCTCTAAATTATATATTTTATTAATTCTCTCCATCATTATATGCCTCTAATTATCTTTAATTTACCTTTTTACACTTACATTCCCAATGCATAAAATTTATTAATTCATTCAAGCTTTACATACTTATTATAACTCTAATTATTTTACTAAATTAAAAAACTTATCCTGCAAATCCACATTACTAGTAAATTCGCCTCTCGTAACATAAGTTACTGTTTGGGCATCTTGTTTTTTTATGCCACGCATACTCATACATAAGTGTTTTGCTTCTATCATAACCATAGCACCCTTAGCACCTAATTCTTCCATAATTGCATCAGCTATTTGAGCTGTCATTTGTTCTTGTATCTGTGGGCGTTTTGCAAAAACATCAACAGTTCTTGCTAATTTACTTATGCCAACAACCTTACCATTAGGAATATATGCCACATGGGCCTTACCGTAAAAAGGTAATATATGATGCTCGCACATAGAATAAAAGTTAATATCTTTTTCTATTATCATCTCATTATTTTGTGCTTCAAATGTCACTGATAAATACTTACTTGCATCATCTTCCAATCCTGCAAAAATTTCTTCACACATATTGCTAATTCTTCTAGGCGTATCAACTAAACCTTCTCTATCAACATTCTCTCCAATTCCCTCTAAAAATAATCTAACTGCTTGTTCTATCTTCTCTTTATCCATTTTAATCCTCCATATATATCCTTCATAAAGGACAACGACCCTGCAAAAACTATTATTGTATCTCTATCTAGATTGCTAACTTCATCTATTACGTTATTAATACTTCTCATTTTTCTTATTGTACATTGCTTTTTATTAAAATCAATATTCTTATTACTTTTATCATTATCTAAGCCTTGTTTTGCAATCGTCTCACATAACACATCACAATCCAAACTCCTAGGATTCTCTGTACTAAATGCCCATATTTCATCTGCATTGGTAAGAAATTGATTAATAATCTCTTTATAATCTTTATCTTTAAACACACTCATCACGTAGATAATTCTACTGTTCTTACAATCAAAATAATCTTCCATTCCCTGCACTAAACATCTAGCTCCTGCTTCGTTGTGAGCACCATCTGCTAAAATCACTATTTTACTATCTTCTAATTTATGTTTTATAACATCGAATCTTCCTTTCTGCCTCGCTCCAAAAAGTCCTTTTTTTAGTGAAGCTTCTGTTATTTTATATCCCTGTTTGTTTAGCGCATGTATAACTTCTATTGCTATAATTGCATTTTCTATCTGATGTTTACCATTCATAGATATACTGTAATTACTATTATTATCATATGGCAACTCTATTTTTTCTGACTTATGTAACATCAATTTATCATTAATCAACTCATTTGATTCATTAACAGTCCCATTACAACTATCCCCATACATAAATTTATTATCATCTAAATTCAACTGCACCTGTGTAACTTGTTCCATATTAGCTACATATAACTGAGCATTTTTTTCTAGGCACTTTTCCTTAATAATATCCATAATAGAATCATTGCTACTTGTAGTTACAACATGTCCACCATGAGAAATAATACCACATTTACAACATGCTATATCTTCAATTGTATCACCTATTATTCCCACATGATCTAAACTAATTGATGTAATAACATCGCATAGAGTATGTTTAAAAACATTGGTTGCATCTCCACTTCCCCCCATGCCTACTTCAACTATAATAATATCACATTGATTTTCTAAAAAATACTTTAAACTAAATGCTACTTGTATTTCATATCCCGAAGGTTGAATTTCATCTATATAATTCTTGTATTGTTCCACCATAATATTAAAGATTACTTCCTGTGCATCAGTTATCAATACACTCTCATCCATCTCTATCTGTTCCTTGTCAATATAATCCTTTTTAAACTGTTCTTGAACACTGCAACAATCTTTTAAATAATCATCTTCTAATTTATCATTATCTTTCAATCTATTCTTACTATTTAATTCATATATTTGGGCAAATTCCATCTTTGAGAACACAACAGGTGATGATAATTTACCAACTTTCATACCTTGATATGCCATTATATAAGATAAATAACTAGATACAGAACCCTTTCCATTGGTACCTGCTACATGAATCACCTTTAAATAATCCTGTGGATTACCTAATACCTCTAATAACTTATATATTTTTTCTAACCCAAATTTTATTTCTTCCTTATCATGTTTATCTACATAATATTCTTCATTCTTCAAACCTATCCAACCTTATATTAAACTTTGTCCATACTAACATAAACCTTACTAATTGTACTACAAATTACATGTAAATATCAATATAAACCTTGTATTTAAACGAACTTATGTTAGTTCCCAAATTAAACTATTTAAAACACTACTATTAACGCTCAACCATTTTACACTAAAAATATATTAATCCCTATATTATATAATGTATATTTTTACCTATTGGTGTTCATACTTTCACATATAATCATATGGAGGTATATTATGAAATCTAACTTTTTATTATGTGGTCTTACAGGTTGGTGTTTTGAATGCTTTTTTACAGGGTTACATTCATTATGCAATAAAAAAAGTAAACTTCCTTGCCAAACCTCTCTTTGGATGTTTTTTATATATGGATTTGGCTTTCTAATTAAGCCACTATATTATGTTATAAAAACTATTCCTACCTATGCACGTGGTACAATTTATACTACACTAATATTCTTTACTGAATACATTTCAGGTTTATTTCTCAAAAAGCACAATGCCTGCCCTTGGGATTATTCCTCATCAAAATACAATATAAAAGGAGTTATAAGATTAGACTATGCACCATTATGGTTTATAGTTGGTCTAATTTATGAACATATACTTACATCTAGCAAAGGGACTGTTGACTTATAACCATTTTTGTATGTATAATATTGTAAATATATTCCAATTTAGGGATAACGCAAAGGATGATTTAATGAAAATATCAGATTTATTATATAATAACAAACCAAGCATATCTTTTGAGGTATTTCCTCCCAAAACAGATACATCATTTGAATCTGTAAAACACGCAACTGAAGAAATTGCAAAACTTCAACCTGCATTTATGAGTGTAACATATGGTGCTGGTGGTGGAACAAGCAAATACACTCTAGATATTGCTCGCAATATACACGATGAAATTCATGTTCCAACTCTTGCACATTTAACATGTGTTTCATCCTCAAAAGAAACTATTCATAAACGCATAGAAGAATTTAGAAATGCTAATATAAAAAATATAATGGCACTTCGTGGTGATTTAACACCAGAACTAATGAATAGTGACCGCAACACTTGGGACTATCGCTATGCCGTAGATTTAATTCATGAATTAAAAGAATACCATGATGAATTTTGCATAGGTGGTGCTTGCTACCCAGAAGTGCATCCAGAAAGTTCTTCCTTTGAAGAAGACATTCAACACCTCAAGGAAAAAGTAGATGCTGGTTGCTCATTTTTAACATCTCAAATGTTTTTTGAAAATGATCTTTTCTATAAATTTGTATATAGATGTAGAACTGCAGGCATTAATGTACCTATTATTCCAGGTATTATGCCAATTACTAGTGCTAGTCAGGTTGAAAAATCAATTAGTTTATCTGGTTCATATATGCCAACTAGATTAAAGAATATCGTTAATAAATTTGGTAATTCACCTGAAGCCATGAAACAAGCTGGAATCAACTATGCAACCGAACAAATCATTGATATATATGCCAATGGATTTAATCATGTTCATGTTTACTCAATGAATAAACCAGATGTTGCAAAAGCTATATTAAACAATATTTCAAACATGTTAGGATAATATATATGAATATAGTACAAACAAAAACATATACAACTATAGACTATAATTTAAAAGAGATTTTACGATATTCAGGTGTAGCTAAAACTACACCTGAAATTAATAATTTAATAGAATCTTGTATACAAGAATTAGATGGAAAACTTTCGTATAAAGTATGCTATAAGGCATTTCCAATTAGCTCACATTTAACTAATAACAACTCTAATACTCCTTTGCTAGATTTAGGTTTTACAACTACACATTCAACCGATTTAATTAAAAATCTTGAATCTTGTAATAGTATTATTTTATTTGGTGCAACCATAGGCTTAGAGATAGATCGCCTTATTGCAAAATATAGCTCTTCTTCTCCATCTCGTGCGCTTATACTGCAAGCAATTGGAGCTGAAAGGATAGAAAGTTTGTGCAATGCTTTTAACAAAGATATTAGCACTGAACAGCAAGCACTTGGTAATAATACTAAACCTCGATTTAGTCCTGGATACGGAGACCTTGATATAAACTTTCAAAAAGACATATTTGAAGCCCTTAATTGTTCTAAACATATAGGACTTACACTTAATGAAAGTTTACTTATGTCACCATCCAAATCTGTTACAGCTATTATTGGTGTATGTCCTTCTTAATTCAGAACTTATTTTAATTGCAGATGATAAGTATCGCTTTATACATACTCTAAACTGTAAACATATAAATATAAATATAAATATATCGTTTAAAAACTACATAAATATATGATTGGAGAACTACATGAATATTATTGATTATATAAAAACACATAAAGTTTATCTTGATGGAGCTATGGGTTCAATGCTTCAAGAAAAAGGCTTTCTTGACTCAAAAGATACTGAACGACTAAACATAACCCATCCTGATATCATTACAGATATACATACTTCTTATTTTAACGCTGGAAGTAATATTATAAATACCCATACCTTTGGAGCTAACTCTTTAAAGTATAATGAACAAGAATTAGACGAAATCATAAAGGCTGCTGTTACCAATGCTAAAAAAGCCCGTGATAAAGCGATTTCAAATAATAACCCGCAATGGATCGCCCTAGACATTGGACCAACAGGCAGAATGCTTGCACCATATGGTGATCTTTCATTTGACGAAGCCGTTAATACATTTGCTCAAACAATCACTCTTGGCGTAAAGTATGGAGTTGATTTAATATACATAGAAACAATGAACGATAGTTATGAGACAAAAGCTGCTGTTTTAGCTGCAAAAGAAAACTGCAACCTTCCTGTTTTTGTAACTAATAGTTATGGAGAAGATGGCAAATTAATGACAGGTGCATCACCTGAAGCAATGGTTGCCATGCTCGAAGGATTAAGAGTTGATGCAATTGGTGTTAACTGCTCATTCGGTCCCAAAGCACTCGAGCCTATTATTATGAAATATATTGAAAATACATCAATACCTATTATTCTAAAACCTAATGCAGGTCTACCACAAGTGATAAATGGACAAACAGTTTACGATATAAATGAAACAGATTTTGCACAACATATTTCATCAATAATTGAAAAAGGTGTAAACATAGTTGGCGGTTGTTGTGGAACTACTCCTAACTACATTAAAGAATTGGTAAATGAATGTACTGGCGCTATAATGCAACCATTTATGCCAAAAAGTAAAACAGTAGTTTCATCATATACACATGCTATTGAATTTGATAAAACCCCTATTTTAATAGGTGAACGAATTAATCCTACTGGCAAAAAACTATTTAAAGAGGCCTTAAAAAATAATGATATAGACTACATTTTAAATGAAGGAATTAAGCAACAAGAAGCTGGTGTTCATATATTGGATGTGAATGTAGGTTTACCTGAGATTGACGAAGTATCAATGTTAAAAAAGGTGATTTTAGAGCTTCAAGCAATAATAAATTTGCCATTACAAATAGATACTTCTAATGTAGATGCTCTTGAAGTAGCACTTCGCTACTACAATGGAAAACCGTTAATTAATTCTGTAAATGGAAAACAGGAATCTATGGATGCCGTATTTCCATTGGCACAAAAATATGGTGGTGTAATTATTGCACTTACACTGGATGAACAAGGTATTCCGGCGGAGGCAAAGGATAGATTAGTTATCGCAGATAAAATCATAAAAGAAGCCCAAAAATATGGAATAGAACGTAAAGACTTAATATTTGATCCACTTGCTATGGCTATAAGTGCAGACCCACATGCAGGTGTAGAAACACTAAAAGCCATCGATATGCTTACACATCTATTAATATGTAAAACATCACTAGGCGTATCAAATGTATCTTTTGGTCTTCCAAAAAGAGATATAATAAATGCTTCATATTTTACACAAGCACTAAGCAAAGGTCTAAGTACAGCTATAATCAATCCTTTCTCTAATGAAATAATGAAAGCATACTACTCCTATCTTGTATTAAATGGACTAGATAATAATTGTAAGCAATATATAGATTATGCTGAGAATCTAGAAACTTTAGAGGCTTCTAAAATTCAAACTGTTGGCAACACTACTACATTAAACAATACTGGTTCTACTATAAACAACAGTAACCTTAACAATAATAGCACTAATATAAGCAATGACAATATTAACAATTGTAGCACTTCTAACAATCAAAACAACAACTACACACCATTAATGCGTTCCATAATTAAAGGTTTAAAAAATGAAGCTGCTACATATACAAAAGAACTTTTAGAAACTACACAAGCATTAGACATAATAAATAAAGAAATAATACCTGGGTTAGACATAATTGGTGATGAATTTGAAAACAAGAGAAAATACCTACCACAATTATTAATGAGTGCTGAAGCCGCAAAAGCTGCATTCAATGTAATAAAAGAAAACACTTCAACTGAATACTCTATAAAAAAAGCTTCATTTGTACTAGCTACAGTAAAAGGTGATATACACGATATAGGTAAAAACATCGTAAAACTATTGCTCGAAAATTATAGCTATGAAGTAATAGATTTAGGCAAAGACGTTTCACCAGAAGACATCGTAAAAGAAACAGTTAATCACTATGCCCCATTTGTTGGACTTAGTGCTTTAATGACAACAACAGTTCCTTCTATGGCAGAAACAATAAAACAACTAAAAGAAAAAGCACCATGGTGTAAAATAATAGTAGGTGGTGCCGTATTAACAAAAGAATATGCATTAGAAATCGGAGCCAATTATTATGCAAAAGATGCCCTTGATACAGTTAAGTATTGTGAGAATACACTACAAAAAAATAAAGAAAAAGACTAGCAATCGCTAGTCTTTTTCTTTATTTTTCTTATCTTCCTTATCGTCTTTGTTGGCCTCTTTAGCCTCTTTATCTGTTTGAGCTTCATCTTTCGAGATATTTCCAACATCTCTATCATCTATATCACTTTGCTCAACTTTACCAGTATAAGTATACTTAAATTCCTTAGTTTTCTTAAATTCCACATCTAATGAATTAATATTCTTAATCTGAACAACATTCTTTTTCTTAAGCATTCCCTTCTCCATCTTAAGTTTTAACAATGTAGATGATATTAATTCAACACCATCCTCTTCCTCGTATACTTCTCCATTTATGAAGACTTTACTATAAGTGTTAAAATATCCACCTTCTATATAAAGATATTCTCCATCGCTAGACACTTTTTCAATCTTCATGTCTTTTGCTCCGTATACAATATCTGTTTTCTCAAATGGATTACCACTATTGTATGCATAATGTTCTCCATATAACATATCATATTGAAGTTGCTCTAAATTCTTTAAATAATCTTCTGATTCATGATCTACTTGTTGATGATATTTAAAAATTGTACCTTCTTTTATACCAGCTCTTTTAAGTGCTTCAGCTGTTAACTCATATGCCATATAGTCTTTTTTCTTCTTCTTTAATCCAAAATTATCCCATATAACATATTCTGTTTGATAAATATTTCTCTTTGTCTCAAATGACTCGTCACTTAAACCTAACCCTGGAATATGGTCTCCATACATAACAAGCATTACATCTTCATCAAATTCTTCTAATTCTTTGATTAAATCTTTTATAAAGTTATCTGTTTCCTTAATTTGATTAACATAATAAGTATATTGTTGCAACATATCTTCTTCACCTGGAGCCTTAAGCACATCTATATGCTTATCTTCCTCAAGTAAATCAACATTATACATACCATGTGGTTGAACTGTTACAGTATATATATAATCTTTACCTTTTGAACTTTCTAAACAATCCATAATACAACCTGTAAGAACATCATCTCTTGTCCACTTTCCATTAGGAGTTTTTATTGTATCATGCATTACTTCTACACCTGTAAATGTATCAAATCCCATATTGGCATATACTTCATTTCTTCCATAAAAACCAGATGTATGATTATGAATACCATGTGTTCTATATCCAAGTTTCTTTAAATCAAATGCTGCACTTTCACAAGTAGTTTCTCTAAGAATTGTCTTATATGGGTATTCACCTGGGCCAAAGAATTCAATACTCATGCCTGTAATCATCTCAAACTCTGTATTACATGTACCTGCAACAATTGTAGGCATTGTAAGATATCCTGATGAATAGTTCTTTCTTAGCTTTCTATATGTTGGTGTAGCATCTTCTGATAACTTAAGTCCTTTTATTTCATCTACATCTATAAATGATTCTAACTGTATAAATATTACATTAGGTGTTTCTTTTTTCTTCTCTGCTTCTTTTTCTTCTTTCGTTACTAATTCATATATCTTTTGTTCGGAATAATCATCTGGTTTTGATATTCCTGTATCCACAACTGTTACAGTAAAACAATAAGCAATTCCATAATCATGATATGCAATTCCTAGATTACCAAACTTAGTTGATAATACTCCTGTTTTAATTGCTCCCATTATTGTAAAATATATAGCAACCCAACTTACTAAAACACATACGCATGCTTTCCATCTCTTCATATTCACTTTTGACTTCGGACAGAATATACACACTATTACAAATAATAAAACAATTATTATTAATGATAAAATAATTCGTATACCACTAGAACCTAAATATCCAAGTGCAACTGATACTTCATTCATTGACAACTGTAAATCAACACCTGTAAATGGCGTAGTTCTAAATGATAACATATAATAATCTGTTATACCAAGTATACCCCATAAAATTATTGATAATAGATACACAATTGGTTTTCTTTTTACAGCTATTGATAATAAAAATGGCGCTAATACCATTAGCCAATTTAGTAAGAATATTATTGGATGTTCACATACAAAACTTACTGCTCCTCCTAAAGAACGTCTAGACATTCCCTCTATAAACATCATCATAATAAATGATAATAATAAAGAGCTTTTAAATGGTTTTGTCATAAATGCACTATAAACATACTTTGTTCTTCTTCTAAATTTATTTTTATTCTCATTAACCTTAATCTTCGCCTTGTCCTTTGCCCTTTCCATAGCATCATCAGGTTCCTTAGCCTCAAATGCCGCAAATCCCTCTGGCGAAATAAAATCTTCATCTTCATCATATAAATCTACAGATTCTATTGAAAAAGCCTTCTCTGTTGCTTCTTCTAAATTAACATCTTCCTTTTTATCCTTAGATTCATTATCTAATAATTCATCTTTTTTATCCTTCATAATAATCCTCCATTCCAAGGTATTTATTGAGAATTAATATTACTAATCTCTTATTAGATTAACTTTATATTCCAATATCTTAAATTAACCTTACATTCCAATATTCTTAAACTATAAAGTAGTATGACCTACATACTTCTTTAATTTATTATCTATCCAAGCATTATTACTTATTATTTCTTCTAATTCCTTATCTGATGCTTCTTTTATTGCATCATTTGCTTGTTTTAGAACATGCGCATCAGTGAATATGTCACTTATCTTAAATGATATATCACCGCTTTGTCTAATACCAAATAAATCTCCTGGACCTCTAAGTTTCATATCTTCACTAGCTATGTAAAATCCGTCATTTGATTTATTCATTATTTCTAGTCTCTTCTTAGTATCCTCACTTTGATGATCACTAATCATAATACAGTAAGATTGATGCTTTCCTCGACCAACTCGTCCCCTTAATTGGTGTAACTGTGCAAGGCCAAAACGCTCTGCATTTTCAATCATCATAACAGTTGCATTAGGTACATTAACTCCAACCTCTACAACCGTTGTAGATACTAATACTTGTGTTTTATTCTCAAAAAAGTCTTGCATAACTTCTTGTTTTTCTTTAGCTTTCATCTTACCATGAAGTACACCAACATTAATAAATGGTGGTAACTCCATTTCTAATGATTTTGCATAATCCGTAACATTCTCAGCCTCGATAGCTTCGCTTTCTTCAACCATTGGACATATAACATAGGCTTGTCTACCAGCACTTATTTCTTTTGTGATGAAATTATATGCTGTCTTCCTATACGAATTATCTACAACGCAATTCTTTATTGGAAGTCTATTACTTGGCAATTCATCTATAATAGAAATATCTAAATCACCATATAATATTATGGCAAGAGTTCTTGGAATTGGTGTAGCAGACATAACTAATACATGTGTACCATTGCCTCTTCCTGCAAGATTCTCTCTTTGTTTAACACCAAATCTATGTTGTTCATCTGTTACTACTAATGCAAGATTATTATATTCCACTTTTTCTTGAATAAGTGCGTGAGTTCCCACTATAATATCTACTTCATTAGCTTTAATACTAGCGTACATTTCACGTTTTTCTTTTGCCGTCATTGAACCTACTAGTAGTCCTACATTAATATCATAATCTTTATAAAATTCTTTTAGACTCTCGTAATGTTGCTTAGCCAAAACTTCTGTTGGTACCATAACAACACCTTGATATCCACTTAAGGCAACAATCAAAAGTGCAATAGCTGATACAACGGTTTTTCCTGAACCAACATCACCCTGAATAAGTCTATTCATAGACTTATTACTCTCTAAATCTTTAATTACTTCCTCAATAGTTCTAAGCTGTGCACCAGTTAGTGTGTACGGAAGTTTCTTTATAAATTCATCTTTTATTTTATTACCATTGTTAATATTAAAATTATTAACTGCAATAGTCTTATCTTCTTTTAACTTAGCTAAGGCTAAAATAAACATAAAAAACTCATCGAACACAAGTCTATGCCTTGCTTCGATTAAGTCCTCCTTGTTTTTTGGAAAATGGATATTTTTTACAGCCTTCTTATATTCTATTAAATCATATTTCTTACGAAATTTAAATGGTAAATATTCATTATTAAACTCAACTTCATCTATAATACTTCTTACAGCTTTTAAAATAGTCTGATTACTTATACCACTTGTTAATGAATATATAGGATTCATTATATTTAATGTCTTATAATACTCTTCCTTAGATAAAATCTTAGGTTGAACCATAGTCAACATTCCATTTTTCCTTGAAACATTACCTCTAAGAATTACCCTTGCGCCTAATTTTATCTGATTCTTTAAATATGGCATATTAAACCACATTACCTTTATACTGTCAGTAGAATCTTGTATTCTACATGATAATATTGCTAAATTGCGCACCTTTTTTAGTTGTATACTATCACTAATAAAACCTTCTATTGTGATTGTTTCATCTTGTCTTACTGTATTAATAGGCACAATTGTTTTATATATATCATAATTTCTAGGATAATACTCTAATAAATCCCCAACTGTGTATATTTCCATTTTGTTGAATATTTTCTGTGTTTTTTCACCGATTCCTTTTACTACAGAAATACATTCATTATATAACATGTTAAACCGCCATTCTGAAGTTTATAATCTTCTTTGTTTTATTAAACTTTATTAGAGAACCTTGTGTTCTTTAACACAAAAGTTCTCTATTAAAATACATTATAATTATGAACATCCTGTGAAATTCTAGGCTATAATTGTTCCACCGCCAACAATATAATCATCTTGATAAAACACAATTGCTTGCCCAGGTGTTACTGCACGAACTGGCTCATCAAATTCACACATATACAAATCATCATTAACCTTAGTAACAATACACATGTCTCCTTGATGATTATATCTTATCTTTGCTCTAACTTTGATTGGTTCATTTACATCCTCTATAGACATAAAATTCACTCTATCACAATATAACTTTGTACTATGAACATCATCATTGCTTCCTAAAATAACTTCATTCTTTTCAGGAACAAGTTTAATTACATACATAGGACTGCCAAAAGCAATTCCTAAACCTTTTCTTTGACCTACTGTATAATGAATAATACCTTTATGTTTACCTAATACATTACCATGAATATCTACAAAGTTACCTTCTTTATTCTCATAATTAGAATTCTCACAAATATACTTTGCATAATCATCATCTGGAACAAAGCAAATCTCCATACTATCTGGTTTGTTGGCTGTAAGTAAGCCTTGCTCTGCTGCTATTTGTCTAATCTCTTCTTTTGTATATTCACCTACTGGCATTAATGTCTTTGCCAACTGATCCTGAGTCAGATTATATAACGCATAAGTTTGGTCCTTAGCTAATGTAGCACTTTGCTTTAATGTATATCTACCATTATCTAATTTATGAACTCTAGCATAATGGCCTGTTGCAATGTAATCTGCACCAATCTCCATACTTCTCTTTAAAAGAGATTCCCATTTTACATATCTATTACATGCTATACAAGGATTAGGAGTTCTTCCATTAACATATTCATCAATAAAATAATCAATTACATGCTTTTTAAAATCTGTCCTAAAATTCATAACATAAAAAGGTATATCTAAATGATTAGCTATTCTTCTTGCATCTTCTACAGCACTAAGACCACAACATCCTCCATTCTCTTCAGTTGCTGCAATATCTTCATCTTGCCATATCTGCATAGTTACGCCTATTACATCATATCCTTGCTTTTTTAATAAGTATGCGGCAACTGATGAATCAACTCCACCAGATAAGCCTACTACTACCTTCTCTTTCATTTCTTCCACCTATATCTAAACTATCTATTTTCTTATCCTAGACTCCTTGTTTAACTATTATTCTTTATCCCAAGAGCCTAATTCAACTGCATAAATCCGTAATACCATATACTTATTTTTATTCTAGTATTCTTCCTCTTCTTCCTCATCTTCGTGAATATCACTCTTTGGTTGTTCTAAACCTTCTATCTCAATTCCATTCTTTTGTGCATAATCCCATAAAGCTGCGTGAATTGCTTCCTCTGCAAGTAAAGAACAGTGAACCTTTGCTGGTGGAAGTCCATCTAATGCTTCCATAACAGCCTTATTAGTTACTTTTAAAGCATCTTCTATTGTTTTACCCATAACAAGTTCTGTTGCCATACTAGATGTTGCAACTGCTGCACCACATCCAAATGTTTTAAACTTACAATCCTTTATTATATGATTTTCATCAATATCAAGATATATTCTCATAATATCTCCACATTTAGCATTACCAACAGTACCTACTCCACTTGCATCTTCTATTTCTCCCACATTTCTTGGATTAGTAAAATGATCCATAACCTTTTCACTATACATAATAACATTCCTCCATCTACAAATTTATTTATTAAACTTAGTCATTCTTTTAAACTTTTCATTTATATTAAATATTTTATTAAGTCGTTTTATTTACGATAAGCCTTTAAAACGCCTATCATTTTTTGCATTCATTAATTATTTAAATCAATACTTCTTAATTCACTTTATTTTTTCTCACAAAATCTTCGTATAAAGGTGACATACTTCTTAATCTTTCAACAACAGCTGCAACTTCATTTACAACATACTCAATTTCTTCCTCAGTGTTTTCTTCACTAAGTGTAAGTCTTAATGAACCATGAGCTATTTCATGTGGTAAACCTATTGCCAACAACACATGTGAAGGGTCCAATGAACCTGATGTACAAGCTGATCCACTAGAACCACATATTCCCTTCATGTCTAACATAATAAGTAATGACTCACCTTCAATAAATTGAAAACTAAAGTTAGCATTATTAGGTAATCTATTAGTTCTATCTCCGTTAAGCCTTGTATATGGAACTACTTTTAGAACCTTCTCTATAAGCATATCTCTTAGCTTTATTTCTTTGCTAATTCTCTCTGACATATTATCCATTGCAATCTCTACAGCTTTAGCAAATCCAACGATACCTGGAACATTCTCTGTACCAGCTCTTCTTCTTCTTTCTTGTGCTCCACCATGGATAAATGATCTTAATTTAAGTCCTTTTCTAATATATAGAAAACCAATTCCCTTTGGTCCATTTAATTTGTGACCACTTGCACTTAGCATATCTATATTTAACTCTTCCACATCTATCTCAATATGCCCATAAGCTTGAACTGCATCTGTATGGAAAAGTATATTATTCTCTTTTGCTATTTCACCAATCTCTTTAATTGGTTGAATAGTTCCTATCTCATTATTAGCAAACATAACAGAAATTAAAATCGTATCCGTTCTAATAGCCTTCTTTAATTCATCTAATTTTAATATTCCATTCTCATCAACATCAATATAAGTAACCTCATATCCTTCTTTTTCTAAATGTTCACATGTATGAAGGACTGCGTGATGTTCTATCTTAGATGTAATAATATGTTTTCCTTTATTCTTGTATGCCTCAGCAGTTGCCTTTATAGCCCAGTTATCTGACTCTGTCCCACCTGCTGTAAAATAAATATCTGCCCCTCTTGTATTAAGTGATTTAGCAATAATATCCTTTGCATTATCTACAGCTTCTTTGCTTTTAGTTGCAAATTGATAAACACTAGATGGATTACCATAATGCTCTGTAAAATAAGGCATCATTGCTTCTACAACTTCACCCTTAACCTTTGTTGTTGCAGCGTTATCTAAATATATCATTTTGTCCATAACTACACTTCCTTTTATATTAAAATCATCTTAGTCTTATATATCCTTTTTATATATAATTTTTATATATTTTATATTATGTCTAATTTTTATTATGTTTATTTATATTAAACATTAAACCTTAACATGGTAATTTATGCTCTACTATCATCCCTTCAGGATCAATAGAATGACTTTGTTCTACAAGGTCTGACAACATCATATTGTCTACTGTATTAATAATACTTTCATTAACCTTCTGCCACACATACTTAGTTACACATATCCCTGATACTTCGCATGCATTAAGATTATCATCATTAACACAATTAACTAATGCCAAATCACCTTCTAAGGCCCTTAATATATCTCCAACAGATATATTTTTTGCAGACTTAGCAAGCTTATATCCGCCCCATGCACCTCTAATACTAGAAACTAATTCCGCCTTTCTTAATTTAGGAATTAGTTGCTCTAAATAATTAACAGATATCTTAGTTCTATCTGATATTTCGCTAATAGATACCGTACCATCTCCTGCATAAAGCGCAATATCTAAAATCGCCTTTAAGCCATATCTTGACTTAGTTGATAACTTCATCCTTACACCTTCTTGTATATATACCTCTTTGCTTCCCCTAAAAATGTATTTTTAGGTTCTCAATCAATTCATACCTTTTCATATCCGATTAAATTAGTAAGATTTAATCACCATAATAGAATATATAACTAACATAAGTAAAAGTCAAGAAAAATATATTTTTAGGCCCCTGTCATTGACAGGGGCCATAGATATCTACAAATTATAGTTTATAATTGAGACTAGACTCTATCTGGCTTTTGCTGGTTTTGGTTCTGAGAAATCTCCATATAGAATCTTGCCATCTATTTTTTTATAACTTCTTACTTTATAATAAAATGTCTTGTTTGTAGGTACATCAACTACTCTAATTCGTAAATATTGTGGTGCTATATTAGACATCAATCTATAATTACCATTTTGAGCGTCTGCAACATATACTTGATATCCTGATGCATTTTGAACTTTATTCCAACTTATAAGTACTTTTCTACCTACTTCAGCTATTGTAGAAACATTTGTCACTTTTCCAGGAGCAACATATGCAGCCAACTTTTCTGAATACTCAGCATACATAGTTTCATCATTTACTTTTTTATAAGCTCGTACAACATAATAATTCTTGGATAATGGTTGTAAGCCAGTATCTAGATAAACTGTTTTTGATGCTGGTAATATCGCTATTTTCTTATAAGCTTTACTTGCTGAATTATATTTAAACAACTCATATCCTGTAGCTCCTGTCACCGTATACCATGCCAACTTTATACTACTAGAAGATGTACTATTATATACAAGCCTTGTTTTATTTAATTCCGTTGATGCAACTAATGTTTCTGAAAATGCACTACAATACTTAACTTTATTAGATTCTTTATATCCTCTAACCTTATAATAATATGTAATTCCTGCATTTAATTTTGTATCAACATATTCACCTGCATTTACTACATATTTTACAAATCTATATTTCTTTTGAACTGAATCAAATCTATATACTTCATATCCATCATATATGTCATTATTTTTCCACTTTAACCTTATACTATTTTTACTTACTGTTTCTACTTCAGTTTCCTCCAGTGCAGGTGGAATTATATTAAGATTTAATTTCTTGGTACCATATGCTTTTTCACCCTCTGCTTTTACAGTCACTGTACATTTTCCAATATCTACATTATCTTCATATTCAACTGAATAGTAAGTACCTTGTTGTAACCATACGTTACCATACTTAACCCTTATACTAGGTTTAATTTCCCCACCTGTATAAATATATGTATAGGCAGGTGGCACTATAGTACACGCAGCTATATTAACCTTTCCAAATGTTCTTGCCGCAGAATACAAATCTGAATTAAGCTTTACATATTTGTGTATTTTTCCATTTTTATCTTTATAACTTATATACTTATTTGATTTAAGTTTTGCAATAATATACGAACTCTTATATTTTGTTTTATCTTTATATATACTTCTAAAATTAGCTGCCATTGCTGACACAACTGCTGTTGCAGCTGATGTACCGCTAGTGTATGAATATTTATTGCCTCCAATATCTGGACAATACATATTGGAACCTGGCGCTATAATATCATATTCAATGCTATTCCCCGGTTGATAATCCCAATTTGAAAAACTACATAATTGTTTATTTTGATTATATGCCATAACACCTACTACATATGTACTTGCTGCAGGGTAATTGTCATAGGCATCATATTTGCCACCAAAATATTTCTTTCCATCAGAAGTTGGAACGCCATCGTTACCAGCTGCTGCTATTAGAATGCATCCTTCGTCATATGCATTTTTTGCAGCAACCTCTATAACTAAACTTTTCTCTCCGCCAAAGGACATATTGATAATATCTGCCTTCATATGTGTAGCATAATTAATAGCTTTAGCCACATCATCTTGATTAAATTCTCCCTTAGCATCTGCTGCTTTAATAGGCATAATCTTTGCATTATATGCAATACCAGAACCTGAACGTCCACCTACTGCTTGCATTGCAATAATTCCAGACATATTTGTTCCATGCCCATTATCATCTAAAGGAGTCCTTGATGGATTAATAATATTCACACCATAATAATCATCTATATAACCATTATTATCATCATCTTTACCATTACCTGCTATTTCATTAGTATTAAGCCACATAGCATCTCTTAATGCCTCGTGGGTATATTGTACACCTGTATCTATTACAGCTACTACAACATCTCTTCCGGGCTCATAACCATTACGCTCCATTTCATTCCAATTGCCCATCATACCTAAATCATCTAGATACCATTGCATCTGCATATATGGTGCAGAAACAAGATTCGGAATCTTGTTCTCCCCTACTGCTGATTGCTCATATGTATACCCCGGCTCCGCACCAAGTATATCATCTCTTTTATTCAACTCATCAATTACATCCCATATATCCTTATCTGTTTTTGCTTTATATGATACTAAATATTGCTTAGTTTCATCAATATTATCTACCTTAAAACTTAAGCCATATGGAACTTCTGTAATAAATTCAACATCAGTTAATCCATACTCTTTACATATAAAACTATCGTCCTTTAATACATCTGCACCATTTTTAGTAGATTTATTGCTAATCATAACAAACATAACTACATTTTCATTAATACTAACATTTTCCCTAAACTCTTTAGACTTATGTTCTTCTATTATATCCTCAACTGACTCTTCAACACTAAGCATTTTTCTTTCTTCTATCTCTATTTCATCTTGTACTGATGCACCAACTGATTGTTGTATTTTACTTTCATTATATTGTATATTTTCATTTGATTTAGATTTACTATCAACTTCAGAGGAATTAATTCTTATAGACACGTCAAAAAGGTTAATACACATATTAACCACTAAACAAATCGATATGAAAGATTTTAGTATTTTTCTATACTCCCTCATATAAATCCCTCACTTAATACTGTCTCATTTCCCTTAATTTCTGTATGCAATAGCCCTCTACTATGTATGCACACAGAAATAAAGCATAAAAATGCCTATATAATAATTGTAATCTTTATTACAAAATCTTACAATCATCATATAGGCCTATGTTACTTATTAATCTTATTAGTGGTAAATATATATAAGTTAAAACTAGAGTTTATGTCTTCCTCTTTTGAATTTAAATAATTTTACTAATTATATTTAATCTTTACATTCTACAACTCATATGGAGTTTTTTGATATACATAATAATTCAACCAGTTTGAATACAATAGATTGGAATGTGCTCTCCATGTAAGCACTGGTCTTGTACTTGGGTCATCATTTACATAATAATTCTTTATTATATTTGGATTAAGGCCCTTCTTCATATCTCTATGGTATTCATAATCTAGTGTCATACGGTCATATTCTGGATGACCTGTTACAAATACATCTTTACCGTCTCTTCCTATTGCAAGGAATACTCCTGCTTCATCAGAAGTTGCAAGTAGTTTTAATTCTTTATTTTTATTAATGTCTTCCTCATATACTGTAGTGTATCTTGAATGAGGAGCCAAAAATGTATCATCAAATCCTCTTACAAGTGGCTCTCTTCTATCTAATGTATTATGATTATATATTCCTGATAGCTTTTCTTCCATAGGATACTTATTAATTCCATATTTATGATATAATGCAGCTTGAGCGCCCCAACATATGTGTAGTGTTGATGTAACGTTCTTGTCTGCCCAATCCATAATCTCTACTAGTTCATCCCAATATGCAACTTCTTCAAAATCCATCTGTTCTACTGGTGCTCCAGTTATAATAAGTCCATCTAACTTCTTGTCCTTTATATCTTCAAAATGATAATAGAACTTATCTAAATGTGCAGTTGATGTATTCTTACCTACGTAAGTCTTTGTTTTCAACAAAGATACATCTAACTGAAGTGCACTATTAGATAAACATCTAAGTAATTGAACTTCTGTATCTTCCTTTAAAGGCATTAAATTAAGTATCGCTATCTTTAATGGTCTTATATCTTGGCTATCTGCTCTATCCTTGTCCATTAAAAAGATATTCTCTTCTTCTAATAATATCTTTGCTGGCAAATTATCATTTATCTTAATAGGTGGCATTCTTTATTCCCTCTTCCTAATCATTCAACCCAAAACAATTTTACATGGGTTAAGTTATTAAATCCTATTTAATTGTCATATAAATTAATTTTCTTACAACCTAATAATTATAACATATTATTAGTGTTATTCAAATCTTATTTTTCAATCATTTGTTTTAAATCATCTTCACTTATTACACTAACTCCCAAATCATTAGCCTTAGTAAGTTTACTTCCTGCAGCCTCACCGGCAAGTAAATAACTAGTTTTTTTGCTTACACTTGATGCAACTTTCCCGCCATAGCTTTCTATAAGTGTTGCAGCTTCTTTTCTTCCCATTGAAGGTAGTGTTCCTGTAATAACAAATGTAAATCCTTCAAATATCTGCTCATTTGAATTCTCATTCTTCGTTACTTTTGTATTCACACCAGCTTCAATTAGTTTCTTTAGAATCTCTTTATTAGCTTCATTATTAAAATAGTCATAGATTCCAACTGCTGTTATTTCACCTATATCATTAATCTCTACTAATTGCTCTATTGTTGCATCTGCTAATTCTTCTATTGAATCAAAATTACGCATAAGTTCCTTTGCCGCTGCCTTACCTACATTAGGTATTCCCAAACCTGTAAGAAGTTGAGCTGGCTCATGCTCTTTTGACTTCTCTATTACATCTAATAGCTTATCTGTATTCTTTTCTTTTCCTATTATACCTTGTTCTATAAGTTCTTCTCTATAGTTCTTCAATGAGTATATATCAGCTATATTATTAATATAACCTAGTTTAATTAAATCTATTATATATCTCTCGCCAAAGCCTTTTATATCCATTGCATCACGACCAACAAAGTTAATAATGTGTCTCTCTAATTGAGCTTTACAGTTAGAACCTGTACATCTTATATCGGCCTTATCATCTTTAACAGCCTTAGCTCCACATACAGGGCACACATCACCTATAAGATATCTACTTGTATTGACTGGTCTTTTTTCTATTACAACTTTTTTAACCTTTGGAATAATCTCTCCTGATTTATATACAACTATTGTATCGCCTATTCTTATATCTAATTCATCTATATAATCTTGGTTATGCAATGTTGCTCTTGATACGCTCGTACCACATAATCTTATAGGGTCAAATATAGCGGTTGGTGTTATTCTACCTGTTCTACCAACGCTTAGTTCTATTTCTCTAAGAACACTTTCTTTCTCCTCTGGTGGATATTTGTAAGCAACCGCCCACTTTGGAGTTTTAGTGTTCTCTCCTAATCGTTTTCTATCTGCTATATTATTAAGTTTTACAACTGCACCATCAATATCATATGGAAGTTCGCCTCTAGCTTGTCCTATCTTATCTATTGCCTCCCATACTTCATCTGCAGTTTTACACACATAATAATTATCTATAACCTTAATTCCATTGGACTTAAGATACTCATAGCCTTCTATATGAGAAGTAAATTCCTTCCCCTTAGCATCTTGTATATTAAAGACAAACATTGATAGGTTACGCTCTTTTGTAATCTTGCTATCTAATTGTCTTAATGTTCCTGCCGCACAATTACGAGGATTAGCAAATAATTTCTTACCAAGCATCTCTTGTCTTTCATTAACCATATCAAATGCTTCATTAGTCATGTATACTTCGCCACGAATCTCCAAATACTCTATTGGATTCTTTAACTTCTTCTTTACATCCTTAATAACTAATGCATTCTGAGTTACATCTTCACCTTGATTAATGCCATCACCTCTAGTAATTGCCGTTGTAAGTTGTCCTTCTTCATATCTTATAGCCATAGATAACCCGTCTATCTTCGTCTCAACAACAAATTCAGTACCTTCACCTAATGTAGCTATCGTATCATTAACAAAACTATCTACATCTTCTTTATTGAAGACATCTTGTAGTGATAACATAGGCACTCTATGCTTTACTAAAACTCCTGCTTCTCTCTTAGCACTTCCACCAACTTTCATAGTTGGTGAATCTGCCGTTACAAGTTCTGAGTTCTCTGCCTCTATCTTCTTCAATTCTTGCATAAGCATATCATATTCATAATCAGATATCTCTGGATTATCTTGATTATAGTATCTGTCATTATGATAGTTTATCTTTTCTACAAGCTCATTATATTTAATCTTAATACTTTCCATTTCTTTTACCTTTAACCTATATTTCCTCTCATTATAACATTGACTTTAACTTATTAATTTCTTCACTTGATAATTCTCTGTACTTTCCTATCTTAAGATTACCAAGTTTTATATTCATAATTCTTATTCTTTTTAACTTTGTTACTTTATATCCAAAATAATCACACATTCGTCTTATCTGTCTATTTAGTCCTTGAGTTAAAACTATTCTAAATGTGTTGTCATTAATCTGCTCAACAACGCACTTCTTGGTTACAGTGTCTAAAATAGGAACTCCATTTGCCATATTTTTTATAAACGTATTATCTATTTTTTTATTAACTGTAACAATGTACTCTTTTTCATGATTGTTTCTTGAACGTAATATTCTATCTGACATATCACCATCATTAGTAAGCAAAATTAAACCTTCTGAATCTTTATCCAATCTTCCTATTGGATATATTCTCTTAGGATAATTAATGTATTTAACTACACTTATTCCTTGCTCATCTGAAGTGGAACAAATAATTCCCCTAGGCTTATTAAAAGCAAGGAGGATTAATTCTTCCTCCCTGCTTACCTTCTTGCCATTACATATAATCTCTTGATTCTTCGATACCTTTTGTCCAAGCTGTGCCTTTACTCCATCCACGTACACTAATCCACGTTCTACTAATCTATCAGCTTCTCTTCTTGAACATACCCCAGAATCACTAAGATATTTATTCAATCTAATTAATTCATTGTCATTAATTATATCTTTCTTCATATATACCACCTAACTCTACAAATCCTATCCAATCGCTTGACTTGGATCTGCTGAAACTGTTGGTACAGGTGTTGCTTCTGTTGTTGCTGTTGGCGCTGGTGCTTCACCGCCACCTTCTTCTGTCTTTTTATTGGAGTTCTTATATAAATCTTTTAATATCTTATTCTTATTAATTAATTCATATACTTGATCATTAACGCTCTTTATCTTTTCCATAACTTCAGGATTCTTTAATGTTAAATCATTATATTTTTTAATCTTCTCTGTCTTCTTACTATCTCCAACTTTACCTGAATATATAACTAACTTGCCCTTATATTCACACACATAACATTGCTTTATATTAGGCATAACCACATCAATATCTTGCCAGATATCCTCTTGATATATAAATACTACATATGTGTTATCATAATATCCATCAACTGTATATGTAGTTATCTCCTTTACTTGGTTACTATACTTATTCTCTTTTTCTATCGTTGCCTTTGCTTCATCATCTAACTGATTAACACACTCTGCAAGTGTATCATAATCTTCACTTTTCTTAGCTTTTACATACTTTTCTACTAGTTTATTAACTTCCTCATACTTATTCTTTTCTAAATGTCTTGTTGTTGCCAACTTCATTCTATCTCTAACAGTTACTGATACAAATAACATACCACATAGCATTGTTACAATGTTTATCATTATAACTGCAATCCTTACTTTGAACTTCATGATATTCTCCTTCAGATTTATTTCTTAACATCTACATTCAGTTAAACATAGATTACATATCATCTTCAACTCTAACAATTGAAAATAATATCCCTATTTTCATTATCCTTATTAAGTTTACATTAAAATCATTCAAAAGTAAAGAGTTAACTTATTGTAACTTATATCTACTTTGTATACTTTTTGTACCAAGTAATGAATTTCTCTAATCCTTCTTCTAGGCCTACCTTGGGCTTATAACCTATAATTCTTTCTAATTCTTTAATTTGAGCATATGTAATAAAAACGTCACCTTTTTGCAATGGTAGATTCTTTCTTATCGCTCTTTTTCCCAAATGCTTTTCCAATATATTAATTACATCATCCACGCTTTCAGGACTACCATATCCAACATTATATACTTTGTAGCTAACATTATTCTTATCCTTTGATGGAGTAACATTAAGTAACCTTACAATAACTTCTACCACATCATCAATATAAGTAAAGTCTCTATACATGTCTCCACTATTATATACCTCAAGAGCCTCACCCTTAGTTATCTTATCTGTAAATTTATAATATGCCATATCTGGTCTTCCATATGGTCCATACACACTAAACAATCGTAATCCTGTCATATTTATACCATACAACTTACTATAACTATATGCCATTACTTCATCACTTTTCTTTGTTGCTGCATATAAACTTGACGGCATATCAGAATTGTCTTCTTCTGAGAAAGGAATATCTTTACTATCTCCATATACTGAACTAGAAGATGCAAATAATAAATGACTTATAGGGAATTCTCTACAACATTGCAATACATTAAAAAATCCTACAATATTAGAATCAATATATGCCCTTGGATTCTCTATACTGTATCTAACACCTGCTTGTGCAGCTAAATTAATAACAATATCTGGCTTATATTCTATAAAAGTTTCTTCTAGCGTTCTATAATCTTCTAAGCTAGCTTTTTTAAATATAAATCCATCCTTTGTATTCAAAATCTTTATTCTATCTTTTTTTAATTCTTCAGAATAATAATTATTCAAGTTATCATATCCTATTACAGTATAATTATCCTCTAATAACCTTTTTGACAAATGAAATCCTATAAAGCCTGCTGCTCCAGTTATTAAAACAGTATTTTTCATATACTTATTCCTCTCTTATGCAAAAATAGAGGCTGTGAAAGAATTCACAGCCCCTCTGTATTCATAAACTCATTATGTACTAATTAATCAAGTACTACATGTCCTCTATAGTTATCATTAACTACATAATATACTGTATTATCTTCAACTTTAACATATGTCTCCATAGTCTTAATTGAAGTTTTCTTATTACCTGCTTGTACATAGTTCTCAACACATCTATCAAGAATATGTTGTTGTGATAATTCCTTACCAGCATATTGTACATGTAATGAAATAGTAATCTCTTCTGCTTTCTTAGTTGTTGTTTTCTTAGCTGCTGTAGTTTTTGTTGTAGTTACCTTTGTTGTCTTTGCAGCTGTCTTTGTTGTAGTTGCTTTTGTTGCAGCCTTTGTTGTTTTTGCTGCTGTAGTCTTAGTTGTAGCAGCTTTTGTTGTAGTTGTCTTAGTTGCTGCTTTTGTTGTTTTTGCTACTGTAGTCTTAGTTGTAGCAGCTTTTGTTGCAGTTGTCTTAGTTGCTGCTTTTGTTGTTGCAGCCTTTTTAGTCTCTGCTTTCTTTGGTTCTATCTTAATAGCCTCTTTTGTTGCTGTTCCTTTTTTCAAAATAACTGTCTTCTTTGCTTTTTCATCAATAGTCTTTACATTAGTTACATGAGAAGCTTTCAAATCCGCAGTAGCAACACCGCTAGTTTTTGACGCGCTCTTCTTTGTTGAAGTATTAATTATAACTTCAGCTTTCTTAGGTTCTACTTTAGTTATTGCCTTAGTTGTCTTCTTAGTTGTTGCCATATTCAATCCTCCGTAAAATCAATATTCTCTATAATGCAAATATATCTTCTAGACACATTATATTCACTTTTCATAATACCTTAATTTTCTACAAAATGCAATACAATTTACATTTTTTGTAAATTGTATTGCGGTATTTTAATCCTATTTAATTCTTAATTAAATTTTAATTCTTAATTAAATTTTAATTCTCGATAGAACTATAGTTAAAATTCTACTATAAACTAATTATTATCAAACATATCATTTAATTGCTTAATTACCAATTCGATATCCGGTTTACCTTGCATAGCATCTGCTCTTACCAAAGTATCATCATATAAATTATCATTATCTACTATAGATGAGAATACTATTATTGGTATATTCTTTAACATATTATCATTCTTTAATGTTGCGATAAATTGTCTTCCATCCATAATAGGCATCTCAATATCAGTTATAATACAATCGAATTCATTAGGTTTACCTTTTTGTTTATATGATGTCAAAATTTCCATTGCTTGTTTTCCATTAGATGAAAGTTCCACATTCTTATATCCTGATACTTCAAGACACTCTTTTAACTCTCTTAAAATTAATGAAGAATCTTCAACTAAAAGAATTTTTTGTTTAAATATTTTATCTGTTCTAAACTTTTCAAGATTTTTTGAATTGATTCCTAAATCATCATTAATTTCAGATAAAATCTTCTCTAAATCTAATATAATAATTAGTCTCTTATCAATTCTTACAATACCTGTTGCCAAAGAATGTTCATCATCAATTGTATTATCTGGACGATTAATATCTTTCCATTGTACACGATGTATTCCCACAACTTCTTCAACGTGGAATGATACTGTTATATTGTTAAATTTAGAAACAATCGCCATATCATGATTACCATAATCATAATTTCTAAGGCGTAATGCTTTCGCTAAATCAACACTTGTAATAATCATATTTCTTGGCATAAATATACCTTCAATAAATTCATGCGCATTTGGTATAGGAGTAACTGCCTTATATGGTAAAATTTCCTTTATTTTACTAACATTAATACCATAGCAATTCTTTCCTATTCTAAACTCCAATAACTCGAATTCGTTTATTGCTGTTTCCATAACATTACTCTTAGCATTATCTGTTTTAATCATGGTAATTCCTCCCAATCATTTATATAATAATTACTTTATTCACCATCTACACTATCTGCGTCTATATCCATTGTATGCAATGTCCTCTTCTTAACTCTTTGATTTTCAGACTGTTCGTTAATAAAATCCCTTATTGCTTCTCCATTCTTAACATGTGTGATTGTTAACGTTTGATCTGTAACATCTCCTGTATAACAAACTATTGTGCTTAATCCACACATTCTTTCTAAAAGACTTCTTACTAACTTAACATCTTGGATTTTGTACATATATGTACTATCTTCTACTAATGTAAAAAATCCTTTCTTTATAGTGATATTCTCTTCATCTATAAGATATTTTGTAAAACTTATTGGTAGTCCAAAAAATAATATTCTCTTCTTTTCTACAAACTTCATTGCTCTCTCCTTCTAGTCTAAATCAACTGTTGTTTGAATATCTTTAGTAGTTATTTCTATTTTTTTATCTAACTTAGCATCCTTTTCATCTACACTATAGACTAAAGATGCAGTTATACTTTTATTCTTCTCAATACTAGCTGATAGGAAATTCAAGTCATTATCTATTGCTGTTTGCAACGGACTATACTCTTTAGCTTCTATATATAACTTACAATTTGAATTATTATATAGAACTTTGGCTTTCTTATCACCTTTATTAGTTATCTTAAAATCAACTTTAACTAATTTCTTTCCTTTTTCAGCCTCTAAATAATAAGCTCCTTTAGATAAATCGTCAACAACCTTTGTTTTCATTACCTCTACTTTTATTTTTTCATTAAAACCTAAAGCAGACCCTATACTTACTTCCTCTTTTGTCTCTTCTTCACTGTCTTGTGTATTAGAATCTCCTTCAGTTTCATTATCTTGTTGTTCTTTTTCTTGTTCCTCTTTCTCTTGTTCCTGTTCTTCCTCTTTATCCTCATCTTTACTTAAACTAGTTTCGTCTATTTCTTCTCTAATAAAAGGATTACCAGAAACATCTACTAATTTATACTCGTAACCTTTCGAGTGTCTTAGTACTATTTGTGCCGTATAATCAGCCACTACATTTTGCTCTCGCTGCGATAAATTATTATCGCCAGTACACCCTGTAAGCATTAATATACATACACTTATGCATATAGCTAACCACTTTCTCACCTTATCAACCCCTAAGATTATTATTCCTCTTATAATCTATTTTACCAAATTTTGACATTTTTTTCAATATAGATTATCCAACTTTACAATCAAGTTCAAACCAGAACTCCACTCCACCATCTACATTATTAGCTCCACATTTTCTATCATGTTTTTCCATAATTGCCCTTACGATAGAAAGTCCTACTCCACTTCCACCATATTCTCTAGTACGAGCCTTATCAACTTTGTAGAATTTATCCCATATTCTATCTATATCTTCATCTGGTATATGACTGCCTGAATTAAATACACTCACTCTAGCTATATCATCATTAACTTTCACTTCTATTTTAACTTTTTTCTCTTCGTTAACATGATTTAATGCATTACTAATGTAGTTTGTTACTACCTCTTCTATCATATATTGGTCAGCCCATACATATAGTTTTTTCTTTCTTGCAAATGTAACATTAATCTCTTTTTGTTTAAATAAAATATCTGTGGATGATATTATTCCTCTTATCATCTCCACTATATCAAATCTCACTATATCGGCTGATGTTTGTCCAAATTCTATTTGATTTAAATCAAGTAATTTCTTTACTATATTATTCATCTTCTTAGCTTCGTCTTCAATTACTTCACAATAGAACTTTCTTGACTCTAAATCATCATCATTAATATTCTCACTTAGTCCCTCTGCATATCCTTGTATAAGAGCAATTGGTGTTTTTAATTCATGCGAAACATTAGATAAAAATTCTCTTCTCATCTCATCAATTTCTTCTTTTTGTTTTATATCTCTCTTTAATTCATTATTGGCATTCTTTAATTCTGTTATAGTTTTCTCTAATTTCTTAGATAATGAATTAATACTTTCTCCTAATACTCCAATTTCATCTTCTGATACAACATTATACTTCTCATCAAAATCTAAATTAGCCATTTTTCTAGCAATACGAGAAACCTCTAATACGGGTCTTGTTACGCTATTGCTAATAAAATAAAGTATTATACTTGCTATTGCGCCTACTAGTAATCCAATAGTTGCTAGAAATCTATTAGAAATTCTTGCGCTTTCTTCCATTACTTCAAAGTTTATATTTAAGTTAACGGATATCCCTGACTCTAACATACCTATTAATTCTAGATTTTGAAACTTCAACCTATTATCATAACTTTTATAAATTATATAACTCTCTGTTTGTTTTATAATATTCTTCCTTTTTAAATCATCTGACCTTATAATTTTATCTTTAAAATGCTCCCTTTCTCTTAAAGAATTATTTGTTGGATAATAAATCTCGTAAAAGAATTCATTACCAACTTCATATTTTTTATATAAGGTTACAGTTAATCCTAACTTAGACATAGCTCTTTCTAAGTCTGTAAATAAGCTATCCATCTCATTGTTTTCAATATCATCACTATATTGTGTCACAACCTCTTCAGTAAATTTTTCATCAATAAACTTATATGCTTCTTCGACTGCTTGAAGTTTTGACTTTTCATAAACACCTTGCAAAAATAGTTTATTAATTACCCAACATAAAATAATAATACAAACTACAGACGCTATCATTATAAGAGATAATCTAAGCCTTAAAGACTTTTTAAGATTAATCTTTATTCCTTTTACATCCTTATACTTTGTATTTCCTTTATCATTATATTTACTATTACTATTTAAATTATTTTTTTTATCACTATATTTATTATCGCTATTGCTATTTAAATTATTTTCTTTATCACTACTATTATTGTCTACTTTCTCTCTCATCTTCTCTTGCCCATTCTAATTCACATCAAATTTGTATCCCATTCCCCATATAGTTTTTATATACTCTCCATGTTCTCCTAATTTACTTCTTAACTTTTTAACATGGGTATCGATTGTTCTTGCATCTCCAAAATAATCATAATTCCACACATTATTAAGTATTTTTTCCCTTGATAAAGCAACACCTTTATTCATAACAAAAAATGTTAGTAACTCAAATTCTTTATAACTTAATTCTATTGCTTTACCATTAATTGTTACCTTATGACCAGTTTTATCAAGAACAATATCTCCTGCTTCTATTTTTTCTTCTAAAACAGTACTTCTTCTAAGAATAGCTTCCACTCTTGCGACTAAAATTTTAGGGCTAAATGGTTTTGATATATATTCATCTACACCATATTGAAACCCTGATAACTCACTTTTTTCATCAGCCTTAGCTGTAAGCATAATAATAGGAACTTGAGAATACATTCTTATCTCTTTGCACACCTCAAATCCATTCATTTTCGGCATCATTACATCTAATATAATAAGACCTATATCTTTATTTTCGAAGAACATATCAACAGCTTCTTCTCCATTTTGCGCTTCTATTACCTCATAATCATGTTTTTCAAGAAAATCTCTGACTAATTTCCTCATTCTTGCTTCATCATCAACTACTAATATTTTAATTTTGTCCACAACTTTACCTCCCTATATCCGTTTAATAATCATTTAATTCTAGCAAAAAATTGTGGTTTATTTGTGTATTTCTTCTAAATGTTTTAATTCTTCTTCTTTTTGTTTTATTGCTTGCTCTCTTTCTGTTAGTTCCTTTTCCCATTGTGCATATTCGTCTATTACAGCCTCTTTTGCACTAGCATAATTACTTGCATTATTTTTATTAACTCCAAACCAAAACAGTGTGACAACTAATACACACAAAACAACTATTGTAACTCTCATTGTACTCATTGTATTTTTATATTTACCTATTTTAAGTTTAAATGTTTTTTCCATTTGTTTCTTTGTTCTATCAAATTGAGCATAAGAATATCCAGATGCAGAATGTAATTTTTGAACAGTAAAACCTTCTATTGGTAACATTTCCTCCTCTGTTGCGATACCCTGTCTTAAAATATAACCGTACAATTCTTTCAAATATGACATTCCAACAACTGTTTTAAATTTATCAGATTGATTAAGTTTGTTATAAATTTCTAACATAACTTCTTTATTTCTGCAATTATGACCTATCTGTTCCATAATGAACAGATATCTTTCTTCATCTTTTTTAGCTAGCATATAATCATGTTCATTTTCAAAATAGAAGCCATGCACAACCCACCTATGCTCCATATACTCATCTCCTCATTGTTAATAATGCATTCCCCATCTACATGCTTATTATTAACATATCAGTATAATTTTCACACTAATCCCTAACGCTTTAGTCTCCTTATCTTATTATACTGTTAAATACATGGTTGTTTCAATAAATTTAGGTCTATTTTCTTACTAATTTTTCCAATTATTAGTATGACTTATTTTCTATATAAATATATTTAATTGATAAAAAAATATTTTAACAACATCCACTACCTAATAAATGTTATAATTAAATATAGGAAAAATTTATCAATTTTTGGAACTAATATATAATAGTTTTTCTTTCGATAAATACTATAGTATTTTTTGCTATTTAGAATAGATTTCTTATTCATGATAGTAATGTATTTATAAACAACAATATTCATTTAGTAGAATAATAGAAATGGGGTTTTATGATGACACAAAGTTATGTGCAATATTTAAATGTAGGTTTAGGCCTAATAAATAACACAGAGCCAATCTCTGATTGGAACATAGATGACGCCATTGAGTCTGCATTAATGCTAGATGATAACACTATGGACGTTCGTATTATTGGTTTTAGATTTTATGATATTGAAACTACTACTAATAACGTAATTCGACGTAGCGGTATTTATTATCTTCAAGGAGAAATATACACATTCCCTAAAATTGATCAGGAAATCACTGATTTCATTAAAAACGCACATATGGATTTCCCTAGAGGACAACAAATCATAAAAATCAAAAAACCTTATGTTTTAGTATATCGTTACAATGAAGATGATACAATTGTTAATGTTGAAAGTGTATTATCAAAAATTCAAGCAAAAAAAGATGAAGAAGAGCTTGCTGCTTTAAAATCTGATATTATTAGATATAAAAACAATCTTCTTCAAGAATTAAAAAATATAAGTGATGCCATTGACAACAGCAACTATCACACAATCAATCTAGCTGACATTTCTGAAAATGGAAAAGCATTAAATATCCTAGATGATAACGGTGATTTTAGTAAACATATTGAATATCTACGCAACACCAGACTTTCAATATTGAATTTAGAAAAGAAACTTAATTCTTAAATGTTATAGCGTTTCTATAAAACACAATATGGCTGGTACATACACCAGCCTTTTTTTTCGGAGGAATGCATATGAAATCAAAGATATTTACAATATCATTAATGGGTATCATTATGATTGTAATATGCTATAGTGCTAATCACATCACGTCGAAAGCCAATGAATTCACTCCTACAGCTACTAGCATAGAGGCAACAAATAATGTTACCGAAAAAAATGACTCACAATCAGATAAAATTTCAAACACTTCTAGTATAACTCCAACGCAAACGACAGAAACAGAAAATCCTACAAAAGATACAACAAAACCTTCAGTAGTGCCTACTAAAAAAGCAACAAAAAAACCTACTATTAAACCTACTAAAAAAACCACTACAGAACCAACACAAAAGGCAACTGCTAAACCTACTATAAAGCCTACTGTAAAGCCTACAAAAGTACCTTTACCTAGTGGCCCAGTTAAAATCCCAACTATAGCGTCAGTTTCAGCCCCAGGTGAAGTTGTATATACTTCAAGCGATAACAACGCTGTTATAGATGCATCCAATATAAACAAAGGTTATATTGCAGTAAAATATAGTGGCGATAACAAAAAAGTTAAAGTTCAAGTTAAACATAATGGGGAAGTTTATAATTATGACTTAGCCTCAGATTCTAAATATGATTATTATCCATTACAATTAGGTAATGGTGAATATACAATTAATGTGTTAGAAAATATATCTGGAACAAAATATAGCATACTTCATACAGAAACAATAAATGTAAAAATAACTAATCCTAATTCAATATTTTTACAGCCAAATCAATATGTTTGGTTTACACAATCAAGTAATGTAGTTAAAGTATCTGCTCAGGTGTGCAACGGTAAAAATACTACCTTAAAGAAAATCTCAGCAATTTTTAATTACGTTACCTCTAATATTACATATGATTATGCTAAAGCCAAAAGTGCACCTGTTGGATATTTACCAAACGTAGATGAAATACTAAAAACAGGAAAGGGAATATGTTTTGACTATGCAGCTGTATTTGCAGCAATGTGTAGAGCTCAAGGTATTCCTGCCAAACTGATAACTGGATATGTAGCTCCAAATGGTGTCTACCACGCATGGAATGAAGTCTACACAAAAGAAAAAGGTTGGATAACAGTTTCATTTTACTTAAAATCATCTGGCTTCAACCTAGTAGATCCAACATTCTACTCCAATATGGATAGCGATAAAGAAGCTGCCAAATTCATCGGAAACGGAACTAATTATCAAAATTATCATATATATTAAGGCTATTTTTTTAAGCCAACAATAAAATATACTATACTTTAATAAACCACTTCAAATTTAGTTATAGTATATTTCATTGTTGGCTCACTTTTATATAAGTTGTATATAATTTATTAATTTCTAATCCTTTTAGCCATTAATTCTGGGTTTGTTGAATAATTTATAGCATTTTCTTCATCTATGATTCCTTCTTTGTATAATCTCATTATGTCAGAATCCATTGTTTGCATATTTTCACTTGATTGAATAATAGTTTCAATTTGATGAGTTTTTTGCTCTCTAATCATTGTTCTAATTGCATTATTTACACGCATTATTTCAAACACTGGAATTAATTTTCCATCTTTTGTAGGAATTAATTGTTGCGATACAACAGCTTGTAAAACCATAGCTAACTGAACTCTTATTTGGTGATGCTGTGACGCTGGAAATACATCTATTATACGATCTATTGTATTAGCTGCTCCTGTTGTATGTAACGTAGATAGTATAAACTCACCTGTTTCTGCTGCTGTCATTGCAACTTGCATTGTCTCATAATCTCTCATTTCACCAAGTAAAATAACATCTGGTGACTGTCTAAGTGCTGCCCTTAATGATTGAATATAATTCTTTGTATCTATATTTATTTCTCTTTGACTTATAATACATTGTTTATGTCTATGTAAGAACTC
The DNA here is from genome assembly GCA_015057455.1 of Lachnospiraceae bacterium. Taxonomy (GTDB): domain Bacteria; phylum Bacillota; class Clostridia; order Lachnospirales; family Lachnospiraceae; genus SIG301. The sequence goes on from SVEH01000012.1 coordinate 57,718, forward strand.
TATAGGGTCCTCAATTGTTATTATATGGCCCTGTCTATTTTGATTTATTCTATCTATCATACATGTAAGTGTTGTTGATTTTCCTGAACCTGCCGCTCCTGTAATTAATACAATTCCTTTTTTAATATCAGCTAAATCCATAACACTTTCTGGTATATTCAAATCTCTATAATCAGGAATATCATACATAACATTTCTTAAAACTGCAGCATAAGAACCTCTTTGCTTATATATATTAGTTCTAAATCTTCCTAATTTTGCAATTGAAAATGAAAAATCATATTCAACATTATCCTCTAGATTATTAATATCATATCCTGCTATTTCAAATATTTGACTGATTAAATATCTTGTATCATTTGGAGTTAATTTCACATCATCTTTTCTATATATTTTTCCAGAAACTCTATATCCTATTGCGGCTCCTGATAATATAAATATGTCTGATGCTCCTTTATCTAATGCTTCTTTTAAAATTTCTATTAATACCATAATTTTTCTCGAGACTTTAAAAAAATACTTTTACGTTATCTGTTTTTTCAAAGCCCATACCTCCTACATTATTAATTAGTTCATCCATAAATTTAGCATATTTTCTTCAATCTCTTCTGTTTTATTTACTAGCTGCCAACTTTTTATTGATAGTCTTTTTTCCCTATCTTCCTTAGTAACTGAAGGAAGTTTATTCTTTTCATTTGTATTTATTCCAAGTACAACACTTATAAATGAGTTGTTTTTTATTTTCACTTCATAACTAATTTCATTTTCACTATAATCTATCTGTATATCTCCTATGGTTTCTAGCATCATTTTTGCATTTACATCATTTACTTTTATTTTCTTCTTTGCTATTTCATATAATACAGAATCAATATGAGCCATCATATCTACAGCTTTACTGTCTGCTTCCTGATATAAACTATTATATTCCGTCTTCTTATTTGTTATTTTGTAGTCTGTGTTTGTTACCATATAAGATAACACTGATAATATTGTTAAACAAACTACTATAAATATTATTAATATAGATGTTGTTCCAATTCCTAGATTATACACTTTACTTTTCTTCATATCTTTTACCCTCTACTTTGTACACTTGTGTATCAAAATATAGATACTTAAGCTCTATACTTTTCACTATACCAGCCTCTGTTTTTTCTTTATTCTCTGTACAAACAATTGTGACAAAATTCTCTTTATTCTTTGTAAAATCTCTATTTAAAGAAACCACATATTTATTATCATAATGCTCTACCTTTGTTTTAGCTGGTAGTACCTTCTTTATAGCTTCTTTGGCACTGCTTCCATTTTTATATAATGAAATAATAGAATTACTATTAATAATTGCATTATTTTTTATAGTATTCTCATTGTTTGTAGTTATTGTAATAGCATGTACTCTAAAAATAATTACAGCCGCAATAGAAAAAAACAAAACTAATATTATCATTTCTATAAATACATTACTTATTTTAGATGTTGTTCTTTCTCTCATATATCCTATTCCTTATCACTTTTATTAATATTAACGTAACTGTTTATTACATCATCTTCATATGTTTTAATAGTCATTTTTATTATTTTATTATCCTTTTCTAATGACACCTTATTAACATCAAATACCTTCTGTCCTTTACTGTCATCAAATTTATCACTTATATTAGTTACATGCTCATATATTGCCTTATCTTTAACATATATATATGTTTTTAGATTACTTTCTTCATCTTCTAAAACTAATATATCTTGATTTTTATTTTTTATAACTTCTATATTTCCACCGTTAAAATTTCTTATTTTATTTGTATAATAACTTATTATTGTGCCTGTACTAAATGTATTATTTATTCCTACTTTAAGTTTGTTATAAAAATTCAATTCCATAATAAGAATAACAAATGCTAGTCCAATAAAAGTTACAAATATACAAAAAATACTTATTAGGTTTATATATACGCTATTATCATTCTTTGTTCTAAATACTTTCACCCAATCACTCTTTCATAACTTATTTACTTTATCTTAAATACCTTAATCTCAGGTGCTATATTAGATGCAAATATTTCATAATGCACTAAATATTTGTCTTCATCTATTTCTAGTCCATAATTCACTTTCAAATAATCCATATTGGCTGGATAGCTTCCTTCTGTTGCATAACATAAACTTACTGCTCTATTAATAGAATTAGTTAACTCCGCTATTTCCTGTTCTTTACTCTCTATAGTTGCATTATTTATACTCAAAACAACCATTATTGTAATTGCAATGTAAATAGCTAATGATGTTATTAACGGAAGATTTGCCCTTTTCTTATTCTTTTTTATCCATATATTTCTCATATATATCCTCTCATTCATCTCTATTACATATTTGTATTTAGTCTTGTATATATTTAATATTTAGTTTTATATGTTTACTTTACATTACTATTCATTGGCACTCTATATTAAACTATATTTCTTATCTATTTATCCTATAGAGCTCATTATTCCCATTAGTGGTAACATAACAGATATTAATATAGCTCCTATTGTTACTGTAAGTATTGCAACTACTATTGGTTCAACTGAACCTATAATGCCATATAGACTATCCTTTAATTCATTGCTATACATATTGCTTATCTTTTCCCATGTTGTTTCATAAGCTCCTGTTTTATATGAAACCTTTAACATTTGATTATGCATTCCATCAAATACTTTTTCCTCTGATAATGTTTCTGCAAAACCCTTATTATCTAATAATTTCTTATGACAATTCTCTATTTTTGCTTTAAATCTTTTACTATTAATTAATTCTCCTACATGTTCTAGTGCTTCTGTTGTATCAACACCACTTTTTATCATAACTGTCATTGCTCTACAAAATCTTGCTTGTGCGAGTTTTAAAGAAATTGCTTTTGTAGGTCCAAATGAATCTATAAATCTAAATATAATCTTCTTTCCTGATGTAGTTGATAACATTAATACTGCTACTAATGAAACAACTATTATTACTGCCAAGATAACTAATACTGTAATTCCTGTATTCATAGAATAACTCATTGTTTTCTTAAAAGTGTCTGTTGTATCCATATTTAATCTATTAAATATATCCATAAATGTTGGTATTATCTTGGCAACTAATACAGCTACAACTAAAAACATCATCATTAAGAGTATAATAGGTTGAAATAACACTGATTTTATAGTTTTCCTTAAATCACTTTCATTTTCATAATACTCACTTAAATAAGCAAAAACTTCTTCTAAACGTCCTGTTATTTCTCCTATCTTAACCATATTTGTCATATAGCCAGGAAAAACACCTGTATTTTTTAAAGCCTTATATAATGTTTGTTTATCTGCTATATCATCATATAAACTCTTTAATATTTCCTTTGCAGTAGTATTAGATGTATCTTCTAATAAAACCTCTAAACCTTCCTGAACCGATAATCCCGAGTTTAAAATTATATTCATTTGTGAACATATATAAGCTAATTCATCTACATTCAATGTTATTTTTTTCATCAAAATCCCATTCCTTTCACACTTTATCTTATCTTTTGCCTTTATATTTTCCTTATTTCCTAAAGTATTTTCCTAATATTCAAAACAATTTTTCTTTTATTTCAACAGATTCTTCCAATACTCAAAAAGATTTTTCTTTTTAAGATTTCACTTATATTCCAAAAGGGCTGTGAAAAAACTTATACTTTTATCAAAATAAGATTTTTTTCACAGCCACCCTTAATTTTAAAGAATTTTCTTTCTGCTTTGTACATTCCCCGCCTCTATTACATAAAATGTACTATCAACTATATTTTTCATATCCTTATCAAATTTAGAACAATACTCTTGTATATATAATTTAATATTATCCATATCCTTTGTTGTTGCTTTTCTAACTTTTACATCACCTGCTATATTTTTAGGTGGCTTTTTAGTTCTTATATATATTTTTCCACCTTTTATTCCCTTAGCACATTCTGGACCAACAGGTAGTTTATTCTCATATCCAAGACCTAAAACAATTATGGTTCCGCCCGATTGATTTTCTCCTAAAAATTTACCTGCTCTACCTCCAATAACTAATACTGGATTCTTATCTCTATAAGATTTCATAGATACACCAGCTCTTAGACCTGCATTATCTCTTATGAATATTTTTCCGCCTTTCATAGAATATCCAGCTGCATCGCCTGTATTTCCATGTATTGTTATGCTTCCCTTTAACATTGTATCTCCTGTTGCTTCTTTTGCGTCACCATAAAGTACAATATCACTTCCATCTAAATATGCTCCTAATGCATTACCTGGAGTTCCTTCTAAAATCATCTTCCCTTCAGTACTACCGCACCCAACATAACGTTCTCCAATACATACCTTCATACTCTCTAACTCCTTAATATTTCCTAGTCAACTATAACCTAAAAATCAATCTATTTAGCTTTTTATATTATAGTTGCTTCTATTAACTACATCCATTTCATTATTTAACATTATTTTTTATCGTCATACACTATATTTTTTTTAGTACATTTAGACTATTTTTTTATCCATAGCAAGTATTTTTTATATTTTTATGATATATTACTTGACATTATTCAAATAATTTCATTAAATAATATACATATTTAAAGCATTTGCACATATGCTTATATATTAAATAAGATTAATACTATATTTTTATATGTCGATAATTAAAATGCGACTTTTTATAGAAAGGATTGATTATATGAAATCTGTACCACAGATTTTTGGATGTCTTGTTTTTAATGATGAGGTTATGCGTCAAAAACTACCTAAGGACGTATTCAAATCTCTACAAAAGACAATTGCAGAAGGACGCGATTTAGATATTTCTGTTGCCAATGTTGTAGCTACAGCTATGAAAGACTGGGCTATTGAACAAGGGGCAACTCACTATACACACTGGTTTCAACCACTTACAGGTATAACAGCAGAAAAGCACGATAGTTTTATTTCTCCAGTTGCAGGTGGAAGAATAATAATGGATTTCTCCGGAAAAGAGCTTATCAAAGGTGAACCTGATGCTTCTAGCTTCCCATCTGGTGGACTAAGAGCAACATTTGAGGCAAGAGGATATACCTCATGGGATCCAACTTCGTATGCCTTTATTAAGGATAGAACTTTATGTATTCCTACTGTATTTTGCTCATATAATGGAGAAGCATTAGATCAAAAAACACCACTACTTCGTTCTATGGAGCTAATTAGTGAACAATCACTTAGAATTTTAAAACTATTTGGTAATACTTCAGCTCACCGTGTTATTACAACTGTAGGTGCTGAGCAAGAATATTTTCTTATAGATAAAGATACTTATTTAAAAAGAAACGACTTACTACTTACTGGTCGTACATTATTTGGCGCACCTTCTCCAAAGGGGCAAGAACTTGAGGACCACTATTTTGGAACAATAAAGCCAAGAGTTTCTTCTTTTATGAAAGAATTAGATGAAGAACTATGGAAGCTTGGAATACTTGCTAAAACTGAACATAACGAAGCCGCTCCTGCACAACATGAGCTAGCTCCTATATTCAATTCTAGCAATAAAGCCTCTGACCACAATCAATTAACTATGGAAATTATGAAAAAGGTTGCAGCAAAACACAACTTAGTGTGCCTTCTTCATGAAAAACCATTTGAAGGTATTAATGGTAGTGGTAAACATAACAACTGGTCTCTATGTACCGACACTGGACTTAATTTATTTGATCCAGGTAAGACACCTAGTGAGAATGCGCAATTCTTATTATTCCTTGTTGCTGTTATCAAAGCTATTGATGAACATCAAGACTTAATGAGAATTTCTGTTGCTAGTGCAGGTAATGACCACAGACTTGGTGGTGGAGAAGCTCCTCCTGCTATAATTTCAATTTATTTAGGTGACGAACTTACTTCTATTTTAGAAGCACTTGAACATGGTGAAGAATATAATGAAACTGAAACTGAACTTATGGAAATAGGCGTACACGTACTTCCTAACTTTCCAAAAGATACTACAGATAGAAATAGAACATCTCCATTTGCATTTACAGGTAATAAATTTGAGTTCCGTATGCTTGGTTCAAGTCAATCAATTTCTGAACCAAATACAGTACTTAATACAATCGTTGCACATGAATTAATGCAATTTGCAAATATTTTAGAGCAAGCTCCTAACTTTAACAAGGCACTTAAGAAACTAATCGCCAAAACAATTCGTGAGCATAAACGTATTATATTTAATGGTGATGGTTACTCAAAAGCTTGGGAAGATGAAGCCAAAGAACGTGGATTACTTAATTTACCATCAACGGTAGATGCCCTACCACACTTTATAGAACAAAAAAACATAGATTTATTTACACAACATAATATATATACAGAATCAGAGATATCATCACGTTATGAAATCTCACTTGAGACATATTCAAAACGTGTACGAATAGAAGCCTTAACTTTAATTGATATTATAAAGACATCTATTCTCCCTGCTATCACATCATATACACAAAAACTAGCTACAACAATTGCAGCAACAAAGTCTGTAGCTCCAAATCTTGAAATGGTAGCAGAAAATAGCCTACTAACAAAATTCAGTATTTTAAATGATAGAATATTCAACGAAGTAACAAAACTTGAAGAGACTCTAATAAACGAACCATCATTCGTCCTAGAAAATGCTCGTTTTTATCACGATGATATCCTAGAGTCTATGAGTGTACTTCGCACATATATAGACGATGCTGAATCCAACATGGACAGTACTTATTGGACTTTACCAACATATACTGATTTAATCTTTAGAGTATAGAAGTTTCAATAATTGTTCTTTTGTAAATTACACTATACTTCTATTTTAACTAAACTAACATAATCAATTAAAACTACAAATTTCAGTAAAGTAAGTCAAAAGCCACATATACTGTTATTTAGTGATATTTGTGGAATCTCGGCCCTTAATGAGTGCAAGCAATATGCGAAGCACGAATTTAGTGCCGTTAGATTACACTATGAAGCCGAAAGGCGTTCACTAAATAATAGTATATGTGGCTTTTGACGTAGTATTAATTAAAACCTATTCATATTTGCCTAAATGTTGTTGATAGTTTGTCATTACAATTAATTTCTTTCTGTCTGTGACAAGCCATTCATGTACTCCTGTTTCTCCTGTATATAATATTACATCTGAATCAACATTTAACATCATAAATGATCTAAATAGTTGGTTTATCATTGCACTATGGCTTACTACAACTACTGTATCATCATGTTTATTCTCAAACATTATACGAGCTAATATTACATCTGCTCTTTGTCTAAATTCCATTAATGATTCTTGTCCATATACTGATTCATATACTGGTAAATTTCTTATATCTGGATATTTTTCTGCCGCATCATCATATGATAATCCAGCCAAATGTCCATTATTAAATTCCATTAACATTGGCTCTTCTATTAAATCCAAACCACATTCTTTAGCAATTATTTCTCCTGTCTTTTTTGCTCTCTCTAATGTACTTGAATATACTGCATTTATCTTATAATTCTTCTTTAAAAAATCAGCTACTTGTTTTGATTGTTCTAGACCTTTTTCTGTTAGTGGTAGGTCTGCTCTTCCTTCATGTATCTTCTTTACATCCCCCTCTGATTCTCCATGTCTAACTATTATTAATCTCATATTTATCCTCCATTCAAGTTTTATTCTTCATTAATTTTTATTTATTACCTTTAACTATTATTTATATCTTATATATATTTCTTATAACATCTCTTTAATATATCTTTTCTAATATAGTTTTTATCTATTTCTTACTAGAAACTCTCTCTAGGTTTTTACGATATGTCTTGTTTGTATCACAGAACATATACGCTTTTGAGAAATAGAATTTTGCCTTATCATATTGTGTTTTTCTTTCATACATAAGCCCAATATTATTCAATACCTCTGTATTAGCAGGTTCCTTTTGTATTAATTTAAGATATAATTTCTCAGCTAAATCATTATCTACTTTTTCGCATGATACTGCCAATTCATATATATAGTTTGAATTTTTCAAATCCTCAAACCATATTAATGATGCAAGTTTTGCTATCATAGCATATTTCTTTTCATCTCTTGTTGCCCATAATTCTGGAACTAATACATCTACTATTTCCGAAACGATTAGTGACTGAGGTATATCTATATCTCCTTGCAATCTAAGAATTATATCTTTGTACATGCATTCTATTTGATCAATTGGTGCATCTTCTATAACCTCTTTAAATGAGATTTCTCTTTTTATTGGGCAATCCTTTAACAAGCCCATATACATATCATAGGCTTCAAAATATCTATGTTTTTTTATTAATGCTTTAAAAAATACATAGCCCACATAATTATTTTTATTTTTCATATAATATGTATCAAGCATATCTATTTCTTCATTACTTATTTCACCCTTATCTAATATCTCTAACAATAGAGTTTTTGCATTTTGATAGTCACCATTTCTTATTAATTCTAATACTGATAAAAAGTTCATGGTATTCCTCCATTCTGTTAAGTTATTCAAAAACTTATTTGCTTATATATATCTTTCCAAGTGATAATTCCCATTTACAGTTCTTTGGATAATAATCTTCACCATCTGTAAATGCGATATATATTTTCTTATCCTTTTCTACATTTACTAGATAAGAGTATACATTATTGCCAAATTCTGACATTTCTATTCTAGAATATTCTTCGGTATCTTTTTCATTATTATAAAGACATACATAAGTACTATCTTCTCCATTCCATACTGTTGGTTTAGTAAATTTTATTACTCCTGTTACCATTTCCTTTTCTTCTGTCTCATTTTCATCACTTTCATCATCAGATTCTTTATCTATTTTATCTTCCTTTTCCTTAGAATCTGATTTATCCGTTGTATCTTCCTTATCTTTTGAACTGGTTTTATCTGATGTACTATCTTTTTTAACTTCACCATCTTCTTTATCAGTATTATCCTTTTTATCTTCTTTTGATGTTTCCTTTTTGGATGTATCTTGTTCTTTTCCATTCTCTAATTCATCTTTCTTACTTTCTTCTTTCTTATCTAACTCTTCTGTTGTATCTTCCTTATCTGACTTGCTATCCTCTTTAGATTCTAAATCTATTTTATCTTTTGTTATACTAGGTGTTTTACTATCTTTTCCTTGAGTCTTTTTCATTATTTTGGCGTCTATACTTAGAAGTTCTTCTATCGAATCTATATAATGCAACTTATCCATTTTTATAACTTTGCCTCTAATTATATCCGCATTGCCATTAACCCTATCTTTTATAAATATCCTAATATCCTCATTACTATCTTTAATTTCAAATGCCGCATATAATTTTACTGGAACATTTTTCTCTAATTCAACATATATATTATTTACATCACTTGCTGATATCTCACCACTTATATACTTAATTAAATCTATATTTCTCTGTGATGATCTTAAATCAAAAATGTTATGGAATATTAATTTTTCATCTTTTTTATTCATTGCATTAATTTCAACATAAACAATTTCCTTACCATTTTCAGATGTAATATATCCATCTTTAATACCTATTGCGTATTCATCATTTTCATACTCATACTCTTTAGTTTGTTCCATATACTTAGCACTAGATTTAAGTTCCGCTATACTACTTGTAACTACACCTTGCGAATAATTATGTATTTGAACTTTTATAACTATCATAAAAATTGTAATAACTAAAGTTGTCACAATCCAACCAATATCCCTAACTATAAATTTATCTGTGTAATCATTTTCCTCTGTTGTTATAAGCTTCAAAGTACTAAAATCATTAATATGTTCTTCTTGCACATTAATATTTACAAACATTGATATAATCAAAAATATCACTGCTGCAACTTGAAGTACAAAACCTATATGTATCATTTCAAACTGCTTATCAATATAAAATAAAACTACATAATATCCTATAATGGCAATTTGAACAATTAATGGTGCTAGAATATATTTTTTCCTTTTGCAGTATCTAAACATAATTACTATAATAGCAGATATAAGCAGAAGTATTCCCTCATTATCTAATCTACTAACAGCAACAAGTTTAGTTCCTGTAGTATTAGCAATATATTGTGGTAAATTCACACCTAATATCATTAATCCACATGCTATATATGCTAAATATATATGTTTTGCTTTAACTTGTTTTTCCATAAAAACCTCTCATTCCATGGATTCCATATAACTATACTCCACACGTTTACTCATTTGGCATAATATTTATATTACCTTCTAGTTTCAATCCTAAACTTTCTTTTTCTGGAAACATATTGTCTTGATTATTCTTATCTACAATCATAACTTTGCCTTTTCCGTACCATTTCTTATCATAAGATATTTTATAAATATCACCGTCTTTTGTCATCTTCATTCCTGGCCAATTATTTATTTCAACTATGGAATCATCTTCTATACAATATATATATGCGTAAATCTTTTCAGACCATGATGCCGGTTTCTTAAAGTATATTGTATAACTATCTTTTTCTTTCGATGATTGTCCTTTACCATCTCCTACAGGAATAATATCCTTATCTGGTTTTTCCTCTTTTACATAGAATTTTTGATTAAGAACAATTATTTGATTTATAATCAGTTCTTCAGCTTCTTTATTGATAACATTAAGATAGGAATCTCCTAAATCATCTACATAAAATGCATAAAACATTGTCTTACAATTATCTACACCTATTTTTTCATTACCTGTCGCCGTATTAAAATATGTTATTCCCTCTAATTCTTTTTCCATTAATATCTTCTTTTTATTTTGCATTAAATATATATCTAAACAGTCTTTAATTTTCACTTCTTTTTTTCCGTTGTTATATACACTCATTTCTACAACAACTAGATCTTTTCCATGATTTCTCACCAAATAAGTATCTAACAATGAAACTTCTAACTTTGTCTTTGTTTCATTTATGGTGATTGTCTTTATTTCCTCATGGTTAAGTCTAATTGTATCTGTTACCATCTCTTTGCGACCTTCTTCAGGTGCAGCTGCGCTACTACCAAACTTATAATTAAATGTATTAACCAATCCTAATGAAACAAAAAAGGTTAACATAATCCACGTTAAATCTGTCTTTCTAAGAAAATACTTCTTTAATCTACTCTTAGTATTTACTGATGCACATGCCACTAACAATATTAAAGATATCCACATAATATAATATCCGAAACCTAAATATTGAAAATTCTCTGCATCTGACATTACAAATATCAGCATTATTCCCACTATTATTGTTGGAATTAAAACATATTTTTTCTTATGCTTAAATACTAATAATATTGCCAAACATGCTGCACCAATAATAAATATTGTTATATAATTTAAATACATACTATTGTTATTTTTTAGGTCATTTATATTACTATATATTGTTAAAAAGTTTCCTATAAGCAATAAAATACAACCTAATAAACCATATATTACATCTATATAATCTTTAGGACTATTTATCATTCTAATTATATTTTTTGTAAAATCGCCATCATCTTCTTCAACATATTCAAAGTCTTCTTCTACTATAGCTGATGGTTTTATATTATCTGGGTATAATCTTGAATTCTTAGTGTCTTTAAGCAATTCTGCATTATAATTGTTCAAATTCTCATCATGAAATGCATACCTATTACTTACATAACTAAATCCCTCATACTCACTCATTACCTCAATTACAGTGGCATGACGATTAACGGAGATCATACAATTACTACATAACTTATCTCCTTCTTTTACTTCATGTAAACATGCTTGACACAACCTTATTGACATAAAGAAGCCCCCTCACATCAATTACCATTTTCTTAGAATTTTCCCCTTTTTTTTACAATCACTTACTTTAATTTTATCATAAAAGCCTTATTGTAACAATACTTCTGGCCTTTTTGCACACTCTCTACTCATTACATTATTTAATTAATTTTATTAGATAATTTAACATTACTAATGAATATTTTGAAAAACTATTTTTAAATATACATCCAAAAATAGATAAAGGAAAAGACTAGGCCCTCACCTAGTCTTCCTCGTTTCTTATATATTTAAAATACTCCTTTAAATGACATTTAGGCACTTCATTCCCAGCGTGCATAAATTGTCATATCCTCAACAATTTCATCCTGTTCATTAATAACAGTTCCCTCATTTTTTTGTGTGTACCACCCTACAAATTCATATCCCGATCTAGTAGGAGTAGGTAGCTCTATAATTGGACTTCCTACGGTATACACATAGCTTGAACATTCGCATTCACCACCATTTGGGTTTAACTTTAGTTTAACATATACATCTTCAATAATTATATCTTCTTCCGTCTCAGTATTGTTATCTTCTTGTTCTTGTTGCTTTGCATACTTCATGGCAAACCAACCTGTTTCACCCTCATATGTGGTCTTTCCCCATTGCAAATCGTCAATCTCTATTACTTCTTCTACCTGTACATTTGCTTCGTACGGTATTTTGCCCATTGCTTGAAATGTTGTTCCTGCTCCAGACCTAAAGTTAACACCTGATTTAGCTGTTATCTGCCACAAATCGTCAGTATTCCCTTCATCTGTTGCATCTTTGGCTGTAAAAGTATACTTCATATTACTTGGATTCGTATTAATACTTTTTGTGTCAGAGTAAGCAACACTAAAATATAACATATTCTTAGATGTTCTACCTGATGCACCCATTATTCCAAGTTTTTGACCTTTTTCAACCTGTTCTCCCTCACTAACAGCAACACTTCCATGTTCTAGATGAGCATATATAGCATATGTTCCATCACTGTGTCTAATCTTAACGTAATTACCCATGCCATTATTACAACAATAATCTGGATAATTGTTAATATGAGTACAGTCCTCTGACTTTGCAACCTCTACTGTACCTTCTCTCGCCACAACAACTTCTGACCTTTCTTCTTCACTTACTATGTCTATGCCGTCATATCCCTCACCATATTTTTTATCTATTGTAGTACTTGCTGGTACTGGCCAAGTGTATCTAACACTACTACTTGCACTAGCTAGGATTCCCTCTTCCTTAATACTCATAGATATCATGCATAATGCTACTGCTAAAGCTGTAATCTTTGCCTTACCTAATTTTTTTCTTAACATACGCCCTTCTCCCTCAAAAGAACACTACGTTATTAGTACGCAATTACATTACTACTTTATGTAATAATTTTACCATATTTTGTAAAATACTGTCAATGAACGTAAAGACCTATTTACTCGTCAAACTCTACTGTAACATAGAAGCCTCTAGGTGTATCTTTTATCTCTTTTACTACTCCTTCTGTTACCGTTAATCTCTCACTAAATGTATAATTTGCTGACATTGCAACTGCTGGTAAAATAGTATAGTAATAGGATGATGGTAGTATTCCTTCTTTTACCTCTACCTTATCTCCAACATTTACTTGTCCTTGTCTTTCCATTTTAAAATCCATAAGTCTCATATTCTGTCTCCTTAAATCTGTTTTATCTTATATATTTTACTCCCTATTGTTAATTTTGTAATTACTTTTTTTACTAATACCTATTATCTACTTGATACTCCCTATTTTTTAATAAGCTTTGTATGTGTAATTCATATCAATTTGTCCACTAATTCCATTAACTTTACAAGTTGATGAGAACTGCCACATATCCGCTACAACATCATTAAATTTGTCTTTTGCACCTGTACTAGTGTTATACATATATGTTTTATTTACATATGCATTTAATAATTCTTTATTAGTTGGCAACTTATATGATGTTGTATATATATATCTTGCAATCCATAAATCATAATCATTTAAAGCATCTACACTTAAATATGAATTAAAGAATGTTGCTCCTGTATATACACCTGCTTTATATCCGCCTGCTTGTACTTTTTCACAGAACGCTATTGCAAAATTTGTATTTTCAGTCTTTAAACTTGCTTTTTGTCTTGATGCTTCTTCTATATCAAAATATATTGGATAAGTAAGTTTATATGGCTTTACATATGACATAACTAACTCAGCTTCATTTACAACTTCAGCTTTAGTATCTCCATATGAATACACATAAACTCCTACTTTAATACCTGCTGCAATTGCATTCTTCATATTTGTATCAAACTTAGAATCCTTAACTAAATTAGTTCCATTTTCACCATTTGATGCATATTTAGTAGCTCTTATTATTGCATAATTTATACCAGATGCTTTTACTTGACTCCAGTTTATTGTTCCTTGATATTGAGATACATCTATTCCATATGCACCCTTTGCATTAACACCCATTACTCTAACATAATCGCTAGATACATATCCTTTTAGTGCCTTTCCCTTAAATACAAATGATACATAATACCAATCACCTTTTGTAGATACTATATTAATAAGTGTATTTCTTGGAAGTACTACTTTATCAGAACCACTCATTAAAACGCTATAATTAGTACCAGCACCTGTTCTAACATTTAAGCCTGACGCTGTTGTTGATGCAACTGTACCTGTCAAATCCAAATCATCCTCTTTTGTTGAATTAGTTGATCCTGTAACCGGTTTTGGTGTCGCTGTTGGCTTTGGTGTTACTGTTGGCTTCGGTGTTTCTGTTGGTTTCTCCACCGGTTCTTCCGATGTTGTTGGTTTTGGTGTTTCTGTTGGCTTTACTGTTGGTGTCACTGTTGGTTTTACTGTTGGCTTTGGTGTTGCTGCGCTAATTACCTTTATAGAATTAACATATGACTTATAAACATATCCTTTTACTAATTTTCCACCATAATTAGTACCTATATAATACCAATTACCAGCCAAGCCATATATAGTAATATTAGTGCCCTTCTTTAAAGATACATATGACTTCCCACTAGCCACTGCTCCATAAGAAGTATCTGCACCTTTTCTTAAATACAATGCACTTGCTGTAGTTTTTGCTGAATATGTCTTCTTTGTGACATATTTTCCCAAAACATAACCATTATAACTTTTTCCACTATATGTGAATTTTATGTAATACCAATCAGAAACTACTTTATATATATGTACATTCTGACCTTTCTTTAATTGAATTGGCTTACCACCATATGTTAGTCTTGCACTACTTGTACTACTTGATTTTCTTACATTTAAATTGTTAGTATTAGCTATTGCCTTATAATAAAAAGGTGGTACTTTAATTTTAATATTACTTTTTATAACGTAACCTGTATATGCCTTCTTAGAATAAGTAAAATTCACCTTATACCATCCTGCATTTTCATTTGTAATTGTAACTGTTTGACCTAACTTCAATTGAATATTCTTGGATCCATGTTTTACACATGCACTAGAAGTACTAGGACTTTTTCTTACATTTGAGACTCCTACGTTTACAACTCCAGTTCTAATAACTGCTGCATCAACATTCTCTAATCCAACAAAACATAACATAATCAGAATTGAAAACATAAAAATAGATAGAGTTATCCCTCTGTTTTTGCTAATATAACCCGTCCTCATATTATTCTCCTCTCTAATTACCAACTAAGTTCCTCACTTCTTAGTCTACAAAAATACTTTTTCCCTCTACAATTTCAGCAATTTATCAAGTTTCCCCTACTTGATTTTTTCAACTACATCTTCGCCATATTTTTTTATTTTTATACCACATAAAATGAAAAAAAATGACTGGTTTTCACCAGTCATCAAGATATCATTAAATGCAACTGGCTGCCTACTAAAAATAGTTTAGGCCCTATAGCTTTGCGTCCTTATTTTTCAATAAGTTTGCCAAATATTGTATTGTCCCTTATCATAATTGTAACATTTATCCATTTAGGTCCTCAATAATCTATTAGACCTATTTATAAGTCTTATTTCTTAGGCTGATAGACCTATAAAAATGTGTATTTTCTTGGACGTTTTATATAATAATAAATTAACTTTTTCTCATATATTTCCATATTCTATTAACGTGTAATTCCTTGTAAAATTATAGCACTCTCCTCATCTAACTCAGTTATTTCACTTGCATAATCGTACATATTACGAATCTTATAAGAACCATCATAGTATTCTTCTGGAAGAACAAAATCATATACACTTCCTTCTTTTCCTTGCAAATAGTTATTTAGTACATTCTGAACTATTTTCTTAGCTGAAGCATATCTTTTTGGTTCGAAATCTTTATTATCCGCTTCCTTAATATCTGTTGAATCATGAGAAATATATATCCAATTTCCATCTACATTAGTATATGATGAATGTGCATATACATCTGCTGCAGCATGCATGGCCATGCCTAATAGCAATAGTGATCTATTTCTATTTGTATTAGCTCTACCTAGCAATACACTTCTTTTAATCCATTCATCTCCAAATTGTTCTTTACCATCAAACTTAATTAAGCTTAATTTTTCATCCATTTCTAATATATTACCTGTTGTATTAAGTAAATCTGTTTTATCTTGATTAATCTCTCCTGCTAATGCACATCTTGTCAAATATATATATCCTGCCAAATAATTATAATCTTGCTTTGTTGTTTTATAATCTTTCTTTTTATTATATCCATGAAAATATGGATTTGTTGTCATTCCTTTTAAATTCTCAGACTTATCTGAATACACAGCTCCCCACTTAAGTAAGGCTACATCTGCAAAATTTAGTTTCTTCTTACTAGCTATTGTTACCGTTTCTTGATGTTCATTTCCACACCAACTACCAGTAACATAATCTATAGCTGAATTTGTGTATAAAACACTTGTATTTATAGGCAATGCATTTTTTTGTTTTAATGTTACATTGCTTTCACACTTAAATGTGTCAAACATTTTAAGAGCTGAATCTAAATCTACTACTCCTATATTTTTACCTACTGAATTATAATTAGCACTCGCTATCATTAACTGCTTTATAAAATCATTAGTTTTTGCTGTATCTTTCTGCCACAACAAACTTGCAACGCCCACTACATGTGGCACAGCAATACTTGTTCCAGAAACAACAGCTTCTCCATCAAATGCACCTAATGTTTTAACTTGTTCACCTGGTGCATATATATCTATTTTATTACTTATTGAACTGTATGAGCTTATCTGACCTTTTGAATTTACTCCTCCTACAGCTAAAACCTCATCATACGCTGCTGGATATTCTATTATATCAGCATGTTTATTTCCCGCTGCTGCAACAACTAAAATACCTTTATTATATGCTTCTTTAATAGCTAATTGTAACGCCTTTGAATCTGTATTTGTACCAAAACTTATACTTATAATATTTACATTTTCATCTATAGCCCAATAGATTGCTTCTATAACTTTATCCATTGATGCCATATTATTCTCATCTAATATTTTGGCTGAATAAATCTCTATATTAGAATTTACTCCTTTTACACATGTATTATCACTATACTTAGCTCCCATTATTGACGCTATACTTGTACCATGACCAGTTATATCCTCATATATTACTTCTAAATCCTCGTATTTATCAACAAAATTCTTTCTTTTCACAACATTTATACTGTCTGTATAATCTATTCCAGAATCTAAAACAGCCACCTTAATTTTATTTTTATTATATGAATTTACATTTTGCGCATTTATCATTTTTAAGTTCCATTCATCCTTATAATTTATTGTATTACTTCTTAAATCTATGTTACCTGATGCTGATACACAACTCATAGGCTCAACGCACATCACATCATCCTTTTTCTCTATTGTATCAGCCTGTAACTTACTAATGTTCTTAACATCTACATCTTTGTTTTCTGTAACAACCAAGTATTCGTCTTTTTCACAAGCATATGAAATAATACTTGTATTAGATGCTCCTGCTAATATAGCTACTGTTAATGCTATACTTAATGCAAAATACCCCTTCTTTTTCATATTCACATAACCCCCACTTTTATAATCCCTTTTTATAATCTTTTATTATTATCAAATACTCTCTCAAGTACGTCTATATAATACTATTAATTATCTTGTTTTTCTTCAATTACTCACAGTATTATTGTTATATTTTTGTAATATTTTTTTCATATTTATATAATATCATTATTAATTTTCTATAACAATATACTTTAGACGATTTTAATATATCTTTACAAAGTTATTATTTACTTAATTTTATAAATTCCTTTTGCGAAACAAAAAAATAGCACCGCTTAGCTAAACTCTTATCTCTAAAAGCCTAGCTAAATACGATGCTATCTATAAACATTAATTACAACTATCTACCTTCTCTTCTTTTAACTATTAATGTTCTTACACTTGGAGCAACCATATATCCTGTTGCAGCTAACATAATAGCTATAGAAAGAATCATAACCATTAACCATAAGATCATTTGTGAATTATCACCTGTCTTTGGTGTACTATCCATCTTATCTGCTAATGTAGGTTCTAACTTAGTTGGAGTTGATGAATTTGGCACTTTTTCTCCAGTAATTTCTTCGATCTCTTTATCTGAGAATCCCTTGAAATCATCTGTATCACTAGGATCAAATTTTATTGAAGGTGTAAGATCAACATCTCTTAAAATCTCATCATCTTCCTCTTTTGGAGTTGTTCCGCCTGAGCCTGATCCGCTTCCACTTCCTGATCCACTTCCATCTCCTCTATCATCGTCATCATCTTTTCCGCTTCCTGAGCCACTTCCGTCTCCTCTATCGTCGTCATCATCTTTTCCACTTCCTGAGCCTCCTGAGCCACTTCCGTCTCCTCTATCATCATCGTCATCTTTTCCGTCTCCCGAGCCACTTCCGTCTCCTCTATTGTCATCGTCATCTTTTCCGTCTCCTGATCCACTTCCGTCTCCTCTATCATCATCATCTTTTCCGTCTCCTGATCCACTTCCGTCTCCTCTGTCATCGTCATCATCTTTTCCGTCTCCTGAGCTACTTCCATCTCCTCTATCGTCATCGTCATCTTTTCCGTCTCCTGAACTACTTCCATCTCCTCTATCGTCATCGTCATCTTTTCCGTCTCCTGAGCTACTTCCATCTCCTCTATCGTCATCTTTTCCGTCTCCTGAGCCACCTCCGTCTCCTCTATCATCGTCGTCATCTTTTCCGTCTCCTGGATTGCTTGGATCTGAGCCTCCACTTGGACTGCTTGGATCTCCTCCGCTTGGATTACTTGGATCTCCTCCGCTTGGATTACTTGGATCTCCTCCGCTTGGATTACTTGGATCTCCTCCACTTGGATTACTTGGATCTCCTCCGCTTGGATTGCTTGGATCTCCTCCGCTTGGATTACTTGGATCTCCTCCGCTTGGATTACTTGGATCTCCTCCGCTTGGATTACTTGGATCTCCTCCGCTTGGATTACTTGGATCTCCTCCGCTTGGATTACTTGGATCTGAGCCCCCACATTCATCTTCTTTAGGAGGATCTATCACAAATTGTATTATATTTGCATTCTTATCAACTACACATATTGCAGTATTTATTAAATCACTAAATGTTACATTTGCTGTTGCATTTTCTACCTTTACAATACCTTTATTACCAATTTCAACAGTTGTCTTCATAATAGTTGCAACTGGTACTGCATCTATTTCAAACTGTTCACCTGGCTTTAATATTATAACACCATCAGTTGTTGTTCTTTCTTCAGTTGAACCATCTGGTTTTGTTACAATATATTTACCTTTATATACTTCCTCTTTAGAATCTCCACCAAATACGTGCTCATATTTTACTACATATTTGAATTGCATGTTTGCGTAATTTGGATATTTCTCTTTATATTCATCTGAAACTCCAGTCATTACAACGTATTTTTTCAATATAGGATTATTTACATATGCTACATCTAATACTGGCACATCCTTACCATCACCATTTTGCATTATAATTGTATTATTACCAACTCTAGGGTCATTTACAACTGCACCTGCACCTTTTCCTATTTGAGATACACAATCTGTTAATGTCCACAATGTACCATATAAATCAGTAATCTTTCTGCTACCATCTGCAAGTCCCTTTTGTTGAACTAACACAGTGTCTCTTTCTTGGAATTCATTTAAGAACAATGTTCTTTTACCATTTTGCAAATCTATCATATTATATTTTGGAGTAGTTCTATTCTCGACATCATAAAGGAATGTTTCCTTATTAGTTACCTTATCTAATTCACTCTTAAATGTTTCATTTACTGCTACATTTCCAATCTTTTGGCTAACAGTCATTTTTGTAGGTTCAATTAAGTTAAATTTCATCTTCATGTTAGCAACGTCCATACCACGCTCCATATAATATAATGTAAGTGTATGAACCTTTGTTGTATCACTAAGTGACTCTTTCAACTCATCTGAAAATTCTGTTTGTTTATTAGTATATACAGCTGGTTCTCCATTAAATCCTAATCCAGCATTATAAACAGGATTTGTTCCATAACCAGTCATCATTCTTGTTGCAAATGCTACTTTATTATTCTTAACACCACTAACTTCTGATACTTGTTTTGCAAAATTAATAAACCCGCTTGTCTTTGGATGTCCACCACCCATATCTAATGCAAGATATCCATCAATAAATACCCAAACATCATCATCACCAGTGAAACTATAAACCATATCCTGTCCATTTATTTGTCCATCAACAGTCATTATAAATGGCACTTCAATTTTTACACCATAAGCATAATTAAGCTTATTAGATTTACTATCTTCTTTTTGGTTAAATGGGAAAAATCCACCATTTCCATATGGATCTAATGTTCTCTCACTTGTATCAGCTGGTCCATAATAATCTAATTGATCCTTGCTATTAAATCTAACAGTATCTTTTAAACTATCATACTCATAATACATAATTCCATTTTCTTCAACTTTTCTAAATGGAAATGCTACACCTTCCTTTACACTACCAAGTGAAAGTTTTGAACCATCAAATTTATTCTTAGTTAAAAATTCTTTATCAAATAATGGAGAATCTGCACTTTTTCCATTAGCAGGATTAGACTGTGTAAGATGAGATACACCTAAATCATCAATTCTTAGTTTGCTATCTACTAGCCCCTGCGTAGCATAAGCACCTATTTGACTATTGTTGGCACCTAACCAATAGTTATTTTTCTCATTAGGTGAATTGTTGTTAAATGAATAAAGTGTACAGTCTGAGAAATTACGCCCTTGTCGACCTTGATACAAAGGCCACTTAGCAGGACATTTATCTGGATCACCATAATTCATAAGTTCAGATAATTTTAAATTGAACTTATTCATAGTATGTCTATTATAATCAACACCATCTGTAATTGGCAAAGGTTTATCACCTTCTCCAATTTGTACATCTGAATAGTAATCATAGAATGACGCTTCTGCAACATACATACTTTCGCCCTTATACATTACCTTTGGCAAGCTGGATTCAGTATCCATAGTATCTACATTAGTGTAAATTGCGGCAGCACTCTTATTTAATGCGCCAAATTTGAATATAGATAGAATAGTCGTTGATAATGTACATGCGAATACAATGGAAAACAAAATACGCTTTTTCTTAATATTCATATGCATACCCTCCTCATTTTTCACGAAATACTACATATATCTATTTTACCATATCCATTTTTTTATTTCCATTTTTTAGGAAATATAGCCTTATTATGATTTCTTATAATAATCATTAATTTTATGTATAATTTGGGCTTTCGCCCAAATTTGATGTTCATTATAACATCATTTCCAATTATTTCCAATTAATTACAATATAGTATTTATTATAATTTGAAATATCTCTTGCAAGCTTTACTCTTTCTATTCACTCTTCGCAAAAAGGAGACATAGTATCATAAAAAGTCATCGCTCTCGCTTCTTGCACTACCTAGCACTTCTATAGTTTCAGTCCCACCAAACAAAGTTTAGTAGCACTGAAATCTATGAAGTGAGGTATTGCAAAGGACATTTTTATTGATACTATGTCTCCTTTTTGCTTACTCTGCTGAAAGTGTTACTGATTCTGCTTATCCTTTAATTTATAAAAAGATAAACTATGCAAATAATTATATTATTTTAAACTTTTTTACTCTACAATTAATTGTTTTATTAAATATGATTTTCAAATATATACATTTTTAAATTATCTATATCATAAACTGCTAACTTAAAGTCATTTGCATTATCTAATAATGAACCATCATTTTCATTTATAAGTTTCCAATATCCATTTTCTATTTTAGGTAAATCTACTTTTTCACCATATTTATAATCATATATTGTTTCTTCAGTCTCTCCCCCATACATTATAACTTCGACTTCTTTTGAGAACTCACCTTTATCCCATGACTTTTCAAGCATTTTCTCAATTTTATCAGAGTTTTTATCTGAAACATTGAATTCATATAATGCCATTCCATCACCATGAAAACTAGGTTCTTTACCTTTTTTCTTACTAGGCTTTAAATCCATTTTATCTAACTCAAAAGCTTTTATTAATTGTTCATACGCACTAGTCTCATAAGCATCTGTTTTTTTATTAGAATTCATATATACTACAACTAATAAAATTCCTACCATACATATAATTCCTAATGATGCTATAATTATAATTAGTGTTTTTTTCACTGACTTTTCCTCCTTGACTATTTATGAAATTGAATTTTAACTTCAATTTCATTTAAAACATCTTTATTCTGACATAACCATGCCCAATTATTAACTAATGTTACAAAAGCTTTTTCTCTCGAATAATCTTCTTTTTTTAAATCGAAAGTATCTTCTATTGTAACTTCTACAGTTTTTTTAGTTTTTTTGTATAACAATCTACATTATGTAATGCATAAAACAAATCTCCTTTATTAAAAGCAAATGATGATTTTTTACTCTTTTTCGTAATTTTTAATGATTTATATGCTCTTTATAATAAGAATCTTTTTTTATCTTATTTGTAAATATCTTCTTCTTTGTTTTACTTGTTTCTTTATATTCTTTGTTATCTACAGAATTCTTTATTAATTTAGCAGCACATGGATATTTAGATTCCACTACAGTAGCTGCAGTTTTCCATGCTACTTTCAAACTATTCTTTGCTGCCTTTTTACCTTGCTTTGCAATAGCATTCTTTGCTTTTTTTATCTTTTTTTCAGCATCTTTAATTTTCAAATATTTTTTTAAACCATTTTGAATATAAAATCGCAACTGTAATACTTACTACCAGTGCAAAATAATCATTTATACCATATAACATATTATGTGTAATAGGAAGTATTAATACTTGTACAATTCTAAAAAATTGTTTTAAAACTACTTTTTTTGTTACCTGTCTACCTTCTCTTTTTTCTATTACTACAGATAATATAATAACAACAACTGTTGCTATTATATATATTACATATTGTATATTACCTATCATATGCTTATATATAAATGCTACCAATGCACATATGTATAATGTCATATTTTTTATACATTCAATTGTTTTATTGGAATTGTTACATATACAAAATATAATAGTAGGAATAATTGTCATCATATGCATTATATTTGCTACATGTTTATCGTCTGTCCTCATACTCATAATCAAAATTGTTACCTCTATTATACATATCATCCATAATAACCGTTTAATATTAAACTTTTTTTCTTTGTTCATAATTATTCCCCTAAAAATTTATCATAAAAATATTTGACTATAAAAGTCAATATTTACAAACTACTTTTGTCCCGGACTTTTTATATTTTAGCCCCTCCTGTGTTGTTTCGTCAATCAAGTTCACAATATTTTATTGTTTTTTATACTTCTTTTATAATTCTACACCTTAATTTCCTATTATAAAAAACGGTTGAAAGCTTTATATTTAAAACAGCAAAAATGCCCTTAAATAAAGCCATATAAGCTTATATAAGAGCATTCTTCAATGGAGATGATGAGTTTAAAAAAGAATTCGTTAAGACTTTATGTAAATTGTCTCCTACTCAGTGGAAGGTTCTGAAAGAGTTTGTTGAAGAGGTTTATTTAAATTCTAAGAAGTAATAATGATTGACACATTGGTACAATTAAAATAATATATATATGAAATGTATTTTTCGCATTTTGTATATATTATTAGAGAATGTACTCGGGTGTCCTTCTAGGCCCCGAGTCTTTTTATGTTTAAAATTTTATGAAAGGAAGTAATTAAAGTGGATTTCAATGACAAATTAAAAGAAATATCTGATAGAGTTCAACATACTAACCTATCAGAAGAACAAATTGAATATAGCGAAGCTACATTTGAAAGTATTAAACACATTAATGAGTATGAACAAGAATTCTGGTATGCAAGGGAATTGCAAGTAGCACTGAATTATAAACGTTGGGATAAGTTTTCCAATGTTATTCAAAAAGCTCATACTGCATGTATTGAAAGTAATAATGATGTTGATGAACATTTTTCCTACATGGGAAAAATGGTAACTATAGGCTCTGGTGCCACTCGTAAAATTGTAATATTACTATTTGCAGCAATATTTGTATTTTCTAAATTTATTTTTTTATATTATAAAAGACCAGTAATGATACTGGTCTTATTTTCTAATACCAATTGCCTAATAGTGACGCCAACACATGACGCTTACCTCGATAACGGCACTTCTTTAGGACTCACTGTTGGTACTTTAATCATATCATATGCAATTTTTATTGTCAATATTACTAGTCATTCTATTTTATCGGGAACTCATATATATTTCTTAATATACCTTTTTGTCTTAATATATTAAATTCTGCTTCATAACAACCATTTTTCAAATGAGAATACAGCAAATTTGCAAATATATCAGCTATCTGTATTAATTGATTATTAGCTGAATCAAAATATTCTACATTAAACTTATTCTCCGTTGTACCATCAAATAATAATTCTGTATTTAAATAATTCTCTAAAAAATATCTAGAATCAGTTTTTTCGTTTCTCTCATCCAACATAAGATTATACTCTTCATCTTCCCACATTTCTGTATTTAGATAGTATTTTATAGCTAATCTTAATGTGTAATTAAATACCCTTGCTGTATTCTCACAGAATCTATCTGTTAATCTCTTATTATATATTTTTATATAATATACCTCAAACAATTTACTTGCTGATATATATTCTATAAACTTTTGTTTCATTTCTCGGTCAAACTGAGCGCCTTTTAATTCACTAAATTGACCATTCTTAAACATTTTTCCACCAGGTCTTATTATTTTACCATTGCTATCTACCTTATCTTCATCTAATTCTCTTAATCTACTCATATTAGATGCAATAAATCTTCTTACTACTTTTCTTAACTTTTTGGGATTTTCAACTTTAATCATTGCTATTACAAAATAATCATTATTTTTAGAATGATTATTAATAGAACCTGATTCATCTATATATACATTCATAACTATTTCTCCTATGTGTTACAATGTCCCAATTATACTCTTATTTACTATATTTGTAAATACTTTCATCAGCGTAAGCGTCAAATCAAGCACGCATTGAAAAAGCATAACATCAGTAATAAAATATTACTTTTGCTGTGCTTTCTTTAATCTGCAATATTCAGGAATATCTTCTAACCATGGAACAAATTCTGCCACATCTTTACCTTGCTGTATCTGTGTAAATAAAAATTCAAGATATTTTTCTGGCTTAAGATTATTAGCAATAGCAGTCTGAATTATGCTATAAATTGTTGTTGATGCTTTTGCACCGTTGACTGTATTAGAGAACAACCAATTCTTCCTACCAATAACAAAAGGTTTTATACTTTGCTCTGCAAGATTATTACTAAGCTGTATTCTTGCATCTAACATAAAGCTTGCTAAATATTCTTTTTGATTTAAGGCATAATTAATAGCCTTACCTACTAAGCTTTGTGGTAAAGTTTTATGCTCAATGGATGCAATCCAACTATATAATTCATCAAATATTTTTTTAGACTCTGTTTTGCGTAGCATAAGTCTTTCTTCTAAAGATAATTCATCTTTATATGCTTTGTCTTCAATAGCAAAGAGTTTTCTTATATAATCTTCACCTGTTTTAGCTATTTCATTATTAGGACTTGCAACTACAGCATCATGAAACTTTCGTTTTGCATATACTAGGCAACCACATAGTGTTATTCCTTCTAATTGCTTATATCCTGTATAGCCATCACAGTGAAGATATGTACCAGTCCAATCCTTTAAGAATGTTTTAGGGAATATACCACCTCGCCCTTCTGTATATTCATATATAACTATAGGATTAAGTGTATACTTTGAAGTTCTATATGCCCATACATAAGACTTACTTGTTGCTTTCTTTCCTGGTTCGTTAAGTACTTCTAGTGTTGTTTCATCCGCATGAAGTAGTTCTTCTTCTAATAGTTGTTTAATAAGTGCCGCATATAATGGTTTTAATAATGTTGCACCTTTTAATATCCAGTTAGATGAGTTTTGTCTTGATATCTCAAATCCTAATCTTTTAAATTCTTGTTCTTGTCTATATAATGGCAATGCTAATGTATATTTATTATTCATTATATGAGCCATCATACTTGCAGACACAACTGACTTTGAAATCAAAGCATTAGGATGTGCTGCAGATTTAATAAATCCAGTTTCACCATTCTTATCACAGTTTCTACAACTATATAGATGTGTTACATGTTCTACTATATAAGCTTCAGCTGGTTTAATAACTAACTCTTTTCTTATTTCAGTAGTCATCTCTGTTAAAATCTCACCGCATACATCACATATCTTTTCTTCATCTGATAATTCATAATGAACTTGCTTAACATCAAGATTTGCAAACTTACTTCCTCTTTTTGATTTCTTACGAGTATGAGCTTTAATTATTGTATCTAATTCGGGCTCAGTTGTAATAGGTTGCATAAGAGTTTCAGCTTCATTAAACAAGTCAAAAAGAGAAAGTTGGTTCGGATCAAACTTTTCAGATGATGCACCAAATTTCTCTTTCGCTTTTAATTTAAGTTGCTCAATATACCAGTCATTTAATGCTTCTAGTGACTGGATCTTAGCTTCTTTTTTCTTTATTGTATTTTCTTTTTCTTCTAATTTAGCTTCTTGTTGTTTTAACTGAGATTTTAAAGCTGCAATTTCAGCTAGTAATTGTTCTGTTGTATTCACTTTAAAATCCTCCTTTAAAACTACACTTTTTAACCTCATTTATTATAACATAAAAAGTTAGAAAAAGCTACTAAAATCAATACTTTTTCCATACTTCTGTACGTTTTATTTTTTGTGTAATTCCAGGGGCAAGTATTATATTTTTTAAATCTTCAAATGCTAATATCATAGTCTTATTATCATCTGTTTCAGTAGGCCAAACTAACTTACCACGTTCAACTCTTTTAAAGTGAATCCAGAATCCATTATCAGCCCATACTAACATCTTAATTCTATTTCTAGCATTATTACAAAAAGCAAATATAACTTTATCTCTAGGATCAAGTTCAAACTGCTCGCATACTATACTTGATAGTCCATTAATGCTCTTACGCATGTCCGTTGCACCGCAACAAAGTATGATCTTATAATCTCTATAATCAAACATTAAGTTCTGTCACCACCTTTAAAATATCTTTAAGTAACAAAACGTCTAGTGAATCTGATATAGATATTTTAAAATCTTTATATTCAACAATTACTTTGTTATTAATAGTAGTGGCAGTTTTAACAGGTGTAGTAACTTCTACAAACTTTGCTTTTTTATTGGATTTACTTGTTGGTTTAGTTTTCTTCTTTTTATTATTAGTTTTTGCAATCCATGTAGACATAGTTGAAGTGGCAATGCCATTAGCTAAACACCACTTATTCATTGTTAATCCACTTGCTTTATATTCCTCGATTAATTTTAATTTCTCTTCTTTAGTTCTCATTAAAGATAACACCTCCATATCAAAGATTATATCTCTTTAACTGAAGGTATTAAATGCGTGCTTGAATTGACGCTTACTTTAAAACAGCAAAAATGCCCTTAAATAAAGCCATATGAGCTTATATAAGAGCATTCTTCAATGGAGATGACGGGAGTTGAACCCGTGTCCTACGACCATCCCTTCGTTCTTCTACTATTATAGTTGATTTGTTTCGCACTAGGCACATTCCCTCTATAAGTCAAGAACCAACACTCGACTAACTTCAGTAGCTTCATAATACGCCTACATACTCAAAGCTTTGTATGCATCGTTTCTCATCTAGTCGATACCTACTCCTAACGGATGAGTACGTTAGGGTAAGCAGCTGCCACTAGGCAGCGTAAGCTAAATTATCTTCAGCGTTTATATTTAATTTGAAGTGTTAACGCAGCTTCACGCGAATAGCTTCACCGACCTTCAAACCGCAGTCGAAACCGTTACATCCCCGAAGGAAACACAAAATCATTAATTCTTTATTAGTATTAACAATTTTGCGTATTTTATTATACGAAATTTTATAAAATAAGTCAACCTATACCATTTTTTCAAGCAAATCATTTACATACATAAAAGCAGTTCCATAGGCATTAAATATCAAAGCTGCTAACCCTACAAAAATTTCAAATCTACTAAGTTTATTAATTTTGCCTACTTGTTTTTTGGTCAATATTATATACAAAAATATAAATGGTATTAAATCTACTAAATATCTATTACCAAATTGCCATCCTCCCATTGTTTTATGTAAACATAAACATATAATATTAGTTACTAAAGTAATTATTATTGTTATTTTTATAGCATCAATTTTATAACCTTTTTTTATTATTCTATATAAACTTATTATTATGCTTGCATATAACAATATATATATAGGATTTGCAATATGTACCCAAAATCCATCATATATTGTAAACTCAATCCCCATATTGTCTTTTAATTTTATCCCCTTTATAAATACTCTATACAAATTTGTTAGAAGATATGATATATTAAATTGACCATCTTTTGATTCTACAAACTCAGGTAAATAATTATGTCCAAATTCAAGTGGATTATCAAATCTAGCATAATTATATAACATATATCCCATTCCTATAATTGCCGCACTCACAAGACCGTTAAACTGGTTCATTATTAATTTAAAATATAATATAGCATTATTTTCTAGAACAACATTCTCCTCTTGATTATCTATATCACTGTCCTTTTTATCTATATTATGTCTATTATCTCTATATTCCTTATAGTCCATATTAAAATAGTATACTAACAAAACAAAGAAATATAATATTGAAAATGGTCTACATCCTACGGCACATGCAACAAATATATACGATAATATTCTTTTATTATTAAGCATTGATAAAATAGCAGCTAATAATAACATCATATTCACTAGTTGAGCTTGAAACCATACCCCCCCCATTGTAGACATCCACATCATATTACATCCTAATACAACAACTACTGACCAAAATGCACATAATACATTTCGCATTTTAAAATGTTTACATATCTTATATGCTAATGTAATTGCTATTACAACATAAATTATCATTATAATATTATTTGGCGTAAATTCTTCATATATCAACACCCAAGGTATTAATAAAACAGACGGAAATGGTGGAAATGATACAAAATATCTACCTTTGTAAATAGCTAGCTCTAGATGACCATAATTTCTTTCTAGAGCTACTTCTCCTTCTAACCATCTACGAGTTTGTAATGAATAACTATCCCACGAATTAGTTTTTAATAATGTTTCTCCTACTAGATCATGTACTAACAAATAGCATAATAAAACTAAGCTAATCATTGTAACATATGTCCAGTCCACTTTCATATAGAACTCTATCCATTCTCTCTTAAGCCTATTACCTAATTTTCTTATTTGGTCCATTATATAGTTCCTTTCATCTGTGCATATCCTAATATAAATTTCTAATCTTGAAGTTCTTCTCTGCTTCTCTTCTTTGATCTTTCTTAGCTATATCTTGTCTCTTATCGTATAGCTTCTTACCTCTACCTAAACCAATTTCGACTTTTACTAAACTTCCCTTTAGATATACTTGCAATGGAACTAATGTATATCCTTTTGTTGCTAATGCTCCTGTTATCTTATTAATTTCACTTCTATGAAGTAATAACTTTTTAGGACGAAGTGGATCTTTATTAAATATATTTCCTTTTTCGTAAGGACTAATATGCATATTATATGCAAACACTTCTCCTTTTTCTATTCTAATAAATGCCTCTTTAATACTACACTTACCCATTCTAAGTGATTTCACTTCTGTTCCATGAAGCGCAATACCGGCCTCATACTTATCTTCTATAAAATAATCAAAATAAGCTTTTTTATTATTTGCAATTAACTTAAAACTTTCTTTTGCCACTGTTCTAACCTCTTTTCCATATCAAATCCACTGTTCTAGTATAACTTATTCTAACAATTTTTTCATCATTTTTTATTAAAAATATTTTATCAAACTTTAATTTGTAGGTTTCTTGTGCCCCTGTCGTTCCGACAGGGGCATGGTTGTGGTATTTAAGCTTCTTTATAATTTGAGCTATCGCTCAAATTGGGGATCATAGGCTCCGCACGAGTTATAGTTTACTATCCTAGTGACGCAATAATACGGGTGAGCCCCTTTATTATTTGCTGTGTACTAAAGCATATAGATATAATTATTCTTTGTTTTATAAATCTACCCATGAGAGCCAAAACAGTAATTATGGTAAGAATATAACAAAAAAAGGAATATCTTATA
>SVEH01000033.1 GCA_015057455.1 Lachnospiraceae bacterium
CATCAATTCTTCTACCATGGTCAGACCAAATACCAGAATCTTGCAAAGTAAAGAAATCACAACAAAAGTAATTATTATACTACTTGTGCTGTGATTTTTCTATGCGTGCTAGATTTGACGCTTACTTTGTATAGTAGATGATGGATATTTTTATTGATGGAAAGAAAAATAAATGAGGTATATTATTATGGATGAGATAGATAAATTGGATAGATATAGAGTAGCATATACACTACTTGAAAAACTAAAGGAAGCTGAGGAAGAAGCAGAGAAAGAAGGGTATATTTTAGCTGCTGATGTAGAGAAGGAACTGGAGCTTAATGAATGAATTACTTTTAATGCGAAATATTGCTAAAAAATGACAAGTTGTGTAATCATACGCCACGGCACTCCACAGATATAGGGCTGAAAAGCTTTTGTATAAAGGGGGGTGAAGGATGTAGGCGAGAGTTTTACACCTGATTTACACCTTTTGGTGGATGGAATGATGATGGAAAAGAATCTAATATGTGAATAATAAAATGCAAATATTATATAGACATACTTTGTCTAGTAGAAAAATGAAAATTATCACTTTATGTCATGGTGAACAGAAAAAATATTTGATATATTAATTTTAGAGGTGAAGAAAATGTAACTATTGATGATACAATGAGAGAGTTTGAAGATATGGAAAAAGATATACTAGAACTTTGTGTAGATATGGAAAAAATCAATAATAGTACAAATTCAGTGGTTGAATATAATAAAGGAATTATGGATCATGTATCTAGGTTGGCAGCTCATACAGAAGAACTGGCAGCTCATACAGAGGAAGCACTAGAAATATGTGAGAATAATAAAGTTAAAACACATAATACAAAGAAGATTATAGATAATGTAGAAGGGGCAATGAAGGAGCTAGTTAAGATATAGAATATAAGAAAAATCTCCACAACATTTACAATTACCAAGGGTGGTAATCAATTTGTAAACGTAGGGTTAGCAAAGTGATTAGACAGTAAAGGGACAAGACAATAGCGTATAAGCTAAAAGATATTCATTAGAAATATTAATAAATATTAAAAAAGTATTAACAAATTATTAAAAGTATGGTATTATTATAAGTAGGGGAAAGATGTTAAATATGTAATTGCATAGTGTAATATTAGGGGGACACTTTATGAAAAAATTAAAGATAGTTGCATCAGCATTAGTAATGTGTATAGGGGTTACAAGCGTATTTGCTGTTAATAAAACAAGTTCAAAAGCTAGCGCAGTTAGTAATAATTATATAAAAGAACATACAAGTTCTATTGAGGAAGACCTTAAGAAAAATATACAGAATTTTAAAGTATATTATGGTCAAATCCATTCACATACAGGAGATTCAGATGGTTTTGGAACACCTAAAGAAGCATATAAGTTTGTTAAGAAAAATGTTCCGGATATAGATTTTTTTGCAGTAACAGATCATTCTCAATCTTTAGATAATGCAGAGAAGTTTTATTTTGGTAAAACTACTGGTAGTAGAGAATGGAGAGAAGGACTTGCAGCAGCAAAAGAATATACAGATGATACATTTGTAGGATTATATGGTTATGAGATGACATGGCATGTAAACCATAATATAGGTCATATTAACACATATAATACAATTGGTTTTGAATGTGTATGGCCAGGTGGAAAATATGATGATAAAGAATGGGGCTTACATAGATATTATCAAGCATTAAAACAAGATAATGAGAATGTAAAGAATTCGGTGAGTCAATTTAATCATCCTGGAGACAAATATGGTAGCTTTAAAAATTTCAAATATAACTCAGTTGAAGCAGATAGAGTAATGAATCTATTAGAGATGTCAGGTCGTGATAGTTCTAATATAACGTATTATTGCAAATATTATAATATGGCTCTTGATAAAGGGTGGCATGTATCACCTTCAAATAATCAAGATAACCATAGAAGAAATTGGGGACTAGCAGATAATGGTAGAACCGTAATACTTGCAACATCTTTATCAGAAAAAAATATTTACGATGCCATTAGACATAACAGAACTTATTCTACAGAAGATTCTGATTTTAAATTAAAATATACTTTAGATGATTATGTTATGGGATCTAAAATAAATACAAAGAGAGTAGGAGATACAGCAAAGATTAAATTATTTTTAGAAGACCCAACAGATAAATCAATTGGTAAAGTAGAAGTTGTAGTTAATGAAGGTAATGTAATAGCAAATAGAAATATACAAGATAATAATGCATTAATAGAAATTAATGTACCAACAAAATATTCATATTACTATACAAGAATAATACAACCAGATGGTGATGTTATAGTATCAGCACCAATTTGGATAGGATATTATGCACAGTAAATAATATAAGATATATGTAAAGCCAGCAAGATAATAACTTGCTGGCTTTTTGCTATTATATGTGTTTAAAACACATATAAGAATGTATAGAGTAGCTATAAAAATTGAAAATAGAATATAAAATAGTAATCATTATGTCGATATACCAAGTGGTTAATTATATCTAATGAGGAAACATTATGACAACAGAAAATAACAGTAAGAATGAAGTAAAAAAGAAACCTAAGTTTAAAAAACAACATCTAATGATAGGTGGTTTAGTAGTTGCACTTGGAGTAGGCTCTTTAGCAGCATACACAGCTTTTAAAAAAGACTCTAAGGCTAATACGGCGCCTGACGAGTTAAAAGTAAAGAGATACGAAGCTATAGAGAGAGATACAATATATGATTTTAGTAGTGGAGAGATGAAAATTACTCGTAATAGAGTAGAAGATAAATCACCAGCTACAGTATGTGATGATTTTTTATCAGGGTATAAAGTTAATAGCATAATGAAGTTTTATGCCCAATTTGCAGTTGCTTTATATGACTTGACAAAACTAGATGATTTTTTAGTTGAGTTTAATGATGTAAGTAAAAAAACATTTGAATTAGCAGCAAAAGATGTAAAGACAATAAAAAAGATAAATAAAGTTGCAACATTTTCCCGTGTATATCAAAATAATACTAATATGGATCTAGGTTTATATTTAGATGGATTAAATAAAAAAGTTGGTATAGATACAACTAGGTGTAGAGAACTTCTAGAACAAACAATAGTTAGGAAAGTACGAGGAATAAATGTGCCTAATAAAGCTGAAGAAGGTACCTATAATGGTAAAATCACAGAAAACCCAGATGAGGTAAATACAGTATATAATACTGTATATACAAAATTAGGTGAAGAAACAATTTGTTTAGGTGAAAATGCGGATGCTGTATATAATGAAGAAACTGGCGAGTTTAAATCAAATTTTAAAGGTGAGTGGTTAATACTATCAGATGGTCAGTTACTTACAACATATTATACAGGAAAATTAAAAGACTATGATAATGGTGGCAATGAAGAGGGAGATGTGTATGCAATACTTTCAGAAGATGAATACTCATATGCATTTATTGTAGAAGATGCATCAGGGCATAAAATGGTATCTAAGATGCAAGAATTCTCTGTAAAAGGACAAGAAATAATGCTAAAAACAGAGGAAAAGGAAAATATACAATAGTGTGAAAAAAATATGAAAAAGGGTCTGTGAAATAATGAGTAATCATTTTTCACAGACCTTTTATTGTTATTCAACTACAGTTGATTTAAAGTATTGATACACATCACCGTCTTTTAAAGGAAGTTTAATCTTATATTCGATTACATCTCCTACATTTGCATATACATCTACACTAGCTGATATATAACCTTTAGTGTGGTTCTCCTTATCTCTACGTAGATCTAAAAATGCATATACAGTTTCTTCTTCGTCACCATTAATTGAATAAGTCACCTCTGTGTAGATAACTTCATCTCTAAATAATTCAAAGTCTAAAGCTTCTGAACTAAGAGTTACAGAACAATTTTTAGGATTTGGTGTTTCTCCACGATCTAAGAAATCATTTTCTAATCTACCGCCGTCAATATATGCTGCTTCACATTCTTCAGGTGTTAGATTATCACGAAGATTGTCAATATAATCTATTTGTTCATTATTTAGTGCGTATACAGAATATGGTGTATGAGATCTTTCTACACAAGCAACTTGAGCGCTATAGGTTACTGTTTTTGGAGTTACACCGTCAGATTCATACTCATATACATTCATTTTCATTTTCTTAAATCCTTCTATAGCATTATTGCTTTTATAACGTAAAACAATGGTTTTATTTTCTACATCTGAATAATTGTAAGGACCGGATTTTATAGTAGGTAGTGTGTTATAATATACGTTTGGACCATCTGGTACCGCTACAAGTTCTTTTTCGACTACTTCTTGTGCTTCATCAGGGCTTACAGTTGCTATCTGCGATTCGTTAGATGCTTTAACATATACATTTGAAATAGTTCCAACTACTGGTACAGCTAAAGCAAGTGCAACAGATATAATTCCTAGAGTTTTCTTGTTCATATTTATACTCATCCTTCCTTAATATGATATCTTCAAGATATCAAAAATACTTATGTTATTATATACAATTATGATTATATATTAGATAAAGTATATAATAAAGAGCATAAAACGATTTTTTATAATAAGTTTATAGAATGTAACAAAAGAAAAATAATAGTAGATAATAATTATAAAATTTATGTAATTTTTAGACAAAAGAGAAAAGTATAACTAGAGTATCTGGGAAATAACCATCTATCTGGAGCTGCAAGTAGATTGCTTAATATGATGGAAAAGAATCTAATATATGAATAATAAAATGCAAATATTATATAGACATACTTTGTCTAGTAAAAAAATGAAAATTCTCACTTTATGTCATGGTGAACAGAAAAAAAATTTGATATATTGATGTTAGAGGTGAAGAAAATGGAACAGAAAAAAATAGGTAGATTACTAAAAGAATTAAGAAAAGAAAAAGGAATAACGCAAGAACAACTCGCAGAAAAATTTAATGTATCAAGTAGAACTGTGTCTCGTTGGGAAAATGGTAATAATATGCCAGATTTGGATATTTTAATTGAAATCTCTGATTATTATGGAATTGATTTACGAGAGATATTCAAAGGAGAAAGGAAAAGTGATACTATGGATAAGGAAACAAAAGAAACAGTATTAGAATCTGTTGATTATGCTAATATGATGGCAAAAAAGAACTATAATAAAGTACGTATTATAATTGGAGGAGTTATTTTATTATTAGTTTACTATTGCCTTGCATTATGTGATGGTGGGGAGAATGTACTGATTACAAATGAGGTGCTGCAAGAGTTTGGAATGTTGGCACCAGCATTTGCAATAATACTATTGTTAATAGTAGAATTACTTGTAATACGTAATGGACTTATTATTGATGCATATCATAAAAGAGTAGAGAAAAAAAGAATAAGTAATATAAAATAAATAAGTACAATGTAGAATGAATAATTAAATATAAAATACTAGTAAGTTAATTGTACCAACCTAGGAAGGTTAGAATAAAAATCTAACATTTTTAGGTTGGTATTTTTTATTTAAATATAAAATTAATCAGAGGATGTTAATATTAATGTGCTTTGAATTAAGCAATGCGATTATTAGGGGGATTTCTTATAGAAGAGTATAAAGTGGTGGAAAAAAATGTAAAATAATGGTAGTATAAATCTATATTTCTGATGAACTACTTGTGTTAAGTGGCTTATTAGAAATAAGTGAAATATATAATTTAGTAGTATTAGAAGTGTTAATAGTTATAATAAAAGTACTATAACGAAATTCAAAAGGTGGAAATTAATGATGAATAGTAAAAAAGATAAACTTACATTTATAGAATCTTTAATGTTGGTAGCAGGTGCTGGTATAGGAACAGGGATATTAACAATACCATATGTTGCTAGTAAGGTTGGATTGACGGGGATATTAGTTGCTATATTTTTAGCATATATTATCAGTTTGATTACATACATGTATTTGGCAGATTTAACATTAAATTCAAAGGATTCTACACAATTATTAGGAATTTTAAAAGAGCATCTATTTAGAGGACGATATAAGAAGGTTTTAACATATCTATTTTTTGTGATATTTATCGTTATATTATTACAAAATTTAATAGTCTATATAATGAGCGCAACAGATGTTATAAGTGAATTATTTAATATAGAACCACAGATATCTAAGATTATATTTTATGTAGTGGCTTCTACGCTATTAATGTTTGGTATAAAAGGTGTAGGTATAGGTGAGAAGATATCTGTTCCACTTATATCTAGCGTAGTTATATTATTAATAGTATTATCAATGTCTGATGTAAAGAGTAGTTTGAATTTAGCATTTGGAAAACCAAGTCTTGTTATTGCAGTATTTGGACTATTTATGTTTGCATTTTCAGCAATTTTTTCAGTTGTACAAGTAACAAATAATATAGAAGACATAAGGTATATTAAGAAGGCATTAGTAGGTGGTCTTTCTATAAATATGGTTTTAACTTTATTATTTGCAATTGCATCAATAGTTGGCTCTGAGAAGGTTACACAATTAGCAACTATAGGTCTAACAAAAACAATTAATAAAACTTGGGTAACAATGTTTTGTTCAATTTTTGTGCTGTGTGCTATGTTGACATCGTACTGGTCAAGTGCTCTTGCATTTGCAGATGTTGTTAGTGAAGAATTAGGTATAGGAAAAAGAAAAGCTTGTTTTATAAGTACAATTCCCACATTAGTATTAGCACTTATTTTACCATTATCAATAATAGAATTTGTACAAATAGGTGCTGGGGCCTTATCAATAATAGTAGGAATAATAATTTTGCCGGCATACTATAATGCGGTAAAAGAAAAAGATAAAAAACTATTATTAGGTAGGGTTGCAAAAAGTAAAGTTCTTATATGGATTGTTGGAATATTTACAATAGTGATGGCTATATCATCATTTATACCAGTCGATTAAATAAAATACTTATATTATAAAAAATAAATTAAAGGAGAAAACTATAATGAAAATAGCTTTATTAGCACCAGCAGGAGCAATGCATAGATATAATGGTATGTTTCATAAAGGACTTCATTATGCGCCTATAACTCTTGCATTATTAGCAGCATTAGTACCTAAGGAGTTAGAGGCAGATGTGAGAATATATGATGAGACAGCAGAACAAATACCTTTAGATTTAGAAGCAGATGTAGTTGCTATAACATGTATAACAGGAACGGCATCTAGATGTTATAAATATGCAGATTATTTTAGAAGTAGAGGTATAAAAGTTCTTATGGGGGGAGTTCATCCGTCTTTAATGACTAAAGAAGCTATGGAACATGCAGATAGTGTACTTGTAGGCTTAGGAGAAGATAGTTTTCCAAAGGCTTTAATTGATATAAAAAATAATAGATTACAAAAAGTATATTATCAAGAAAAATGCACAGATATAGCTAATAGACCATTGCCAAGAAAGGATTTATTAAAGAAAAGTAAGTATATAACTTTGAATACAGTAGAGGCAGTAAGAGGATGTAATTATGCATGTACATTTTGTGCTTATCCTAAAGCTTTTGGAAAGAAAGTTTTTAAACGCCCTATATGTGATGTAATTAATGAGATTAAGACTTTTAAAGGTAAAATGGTTATATTTCCAGATGTTAATTTAATAGCAGATGTAAAATATGCAAAAGAATTATTTACAGCATTAATACCTTTAAAAAAATGGTGGTTTGGTCTTACAACAACTGCAATAGGATATAATGAAGAGTTACTAGATATATTTGAAAAAAGTGGTTGTAAAGGTTTATTAGTTGGATTTGAATCTGTAAATCAAGAGACGCAAGAAAATATTAATAAAGGTGTTAACAAAGTTAATGAATACAAGGAATTGATGGATAAATTACACCGTAGAGGAATAATGGTTATGGGATGTTTTGCATTTGGAAGTGATGAAGATAAAAAGGATGTATTTAAAAGGACTGTTGATCTATGTTTAGAGGCAAAAATAGATTTGCCAAGATTTTCAATAATAACACCTTTTCCTGCAACAGAATTTTATAAAAGCTTGGAAGATGAAGGAAGAATAATAGAAAAAGATTGGGCTATGTATGATGTAGAACATTGTGTTTATAAACCTAAGCATATGACAAAAGAAGAGCTAGAGGCAGGAATTGATTGGGCATGGAAAGAAACATATTCTATAAAGAATATATTTAAAAGATTAGATTTATCTAAAAGAAAAACGCTAAAAAGTATATATATGTTGACTAATATCGGATATAGAAAATATGCAAAAGGGTTTGAAATATTTGATAGTAGTGTTATGTCTGATAATTCTGATATACCCGACATAGAATAGCTGCAATGTGTGGAATAGTAAACAATATTATTTGAAGGAGAAATACATATGAAAATGACATTCATATTACCTGCTATAGGTAAGAAAGCAAGACAAAAATATCTTAGAACATGGCTTATGGAACCATTAACTATAGCTGTATTAAATTCGATGATTCCAAACACATGGGATAGAGAATTTTATGATGATAGAATAGAAAATATTAATTATGAAACAGAAACTGATTTAGTATTTATTACAGTAGAAACATATACTGCTAAAAGAGCGTATTTTATAGCGAATGAATTCAGAAAGCGTGGTAAGAAAGTTATTCTTGGTGGATATCATGTTACTCTTATGCCAGAAGAAGCTATGGAATATGCAGATGCTATAATGGTGGGAAATGCAGATAAAATTATAGACGATGTATTAACAGATTTTAAGAATAATGATTTAAAGAAAAGATACGATGGAGTGTCATGTATTAAATATACTATGCCAGACAGAAGTATATATGCGAATAAAATGAAAAAATATTTACCAGTTTCTTTAGTTGAAACAGGAAGAGGTTGTAGACATAATTGTGAATTTTGTTCGATTGCCAAGTATTATGATTCACATTATATACATAGAGAAGTTAATGATATTATTGAAGAAATAAAAACATGTAAGCATAAATTATTCTTCTTAGTTGATGATAGTATATTCTCTGACAAAGCATTTGCTAGGGATTTATTTACAGAGCTTAAAAAATTAGATATAGTTTGGACTACTCAAATTACATTAGATATTGTAAAAGATGAAGAATTATTACAATTAATGAAAGATAGTGGATGTGAGATGGTACTTATTGGATTTGAGTCTATTAATGAAGGAAATTTAAAACAGATGAATAAGGAATGGACTAGGAAATTAGGTGAAAGAGACGAATTAATAGAAAAAATTCATAAAGTTGGAATAAGTATATATGCAAGTTTTGTTTTTGGATTTGATTACGATAATGAAGAGAGTTTTAAGAAAACACTGGAATTTTGCAATAAACATCAGTTTTTTGTAACAGCGTATAATCATTTGCTAGCATTTCCTAACACAAAAACTTATGATGATTTTAAAGAGAATAATAGATTGATAGCAGATAAATGGTGGTTGCAAGAAGGATATACTTTTGGAACAATTTCTTTTACACCTAAACAACTTTCACCAGAACAGTTAAAGGAATATTGTAAGGTATATAAAAAGAAGTTTTTTTCTTTTAAATCGATATTCAATAGAGGAATGACAGTATGTAGACGTACAAAAAGTTCTACTATGAGATTCTATTATTGGATCATTAATTTATTATTCCACTTTGAAGTTGATAAACGCTCGGGAATACCAGTGGGAGAGAATTTAGAGGAGAAGAAAAAATAATGCAAGTAACATGTTTGGCTAGAGAATGTGAGGGAGAAAGAATATTAGAAATATTAGAATCATCTGCATCAAAAGGAACTATGGAATTATTATATACTAGAAGACCCAATGCATATTTATCTTATAAAAAAGAAAGCGATGATACTAAAGTATTTGTTATAAAAGAAAATGAGCAGATTATTGCTACTATAGCAGAGATTATTAGGAAAGTATATATAGGTGGAGAAGTAAAAAAAATTGCTTATGTATGTGGTTTAAAAAAAGATATTAATTATAAGGGAAATGTTAATTGGGGAAAAGTTTTTTTTAGAAGTTTGGTTAGAGATGATATTGATGGATATTTTTGTTCTGTTTTAAGTGATAATAAAAGTGCTATAGATTTATTTGAGAAAAAAAGGAAAAATGTAATGATGACAGAATTATTGGGAGAGTATAGAACTTATTTAATGACACCTTATTTTAAATTTAGATTAGAGGAAAATAGCTATTTATTTAAACGAGCTAGTAAGTGTGATGAGCAACAAATAATTAAATTTTTAAATGAACAGGGTAGAAAAAAAGAGTTTTTCCCAGTTATAGAACATATAGAACAATTTACTAATCTTAGAATAGAAGATTTTTATGTGTTAAAGAATGGAAATGAGATAATAGCAGTAGGAGCTCTATGGAATCAAGTAGAATATAGGCAATATATAGTGAAAAAGTATAATGGAGTAATGAAAATTGCTAGATGCTTAAATATATTTTTAAGATTATTAGGCTATATACAATTACCAAAAGAAAATGAAAATATTGATTTTCCAATGTTATCTTTTTTTATTAGTAAAGATGATAATGAAGAATATTACAAGATTTTTTTAAATAACTTAAAAAATGAAATGAAAAAGGGTGGAATGTTTGTTATTGGGACTGTAGAATCAAGTTTTAATGGTAAGATATATAATAAACTTAGAAATATTCATTTTGATACAAGAATATATTCTATTGATTTTATAGCAGGTAAAGGGAAAAAGGTAATTATAAATAAGAATAAGTTGTGGCTTGAGTGTGGGTTGTTATAAAGTAATGAAAAGGTATATTGTTAAGATCACATTTTAAAGTGTTAGTTTACTGTATAATAAGATAAGTTTAATGAGAAATAGGTGAAAGGATGAAGATTTTATTTATTACGCCATATGATAATAATTATCGTTATAAAAGTGCATTTACAAAATCATTAAGTTATATGCCGATTACGATGCCATATCTTGCAGCACTTACCCCTTCTAGGTATGAGCCTAAGTTTAAAGCTATAGATGAAGGCATAGAAAAATGTAATTATGATAAGTTAGAATTTTTTGATATAGTTGCTATTACTGCAGTCACATCATCAGTTAATAGAGGATATGAAATAGCTACATATTTTAAGAAAAAGGGAAGTTATGTAGTGATGGGAGGACATCATGTTACCCTTCTTCCAGATGAAGCATTAGATTATGTGGATACAGTTCTTACAGGTCCAGCTGATAAAATATGGCGTGATTTTATAGAAGATTTTGTAGGTGGTTGTCCAAAGAGAAGATATGCTGGGGAACAGTGTCATATTAATATGGAACATATAGTTCCTAAAAGAGAGCTAATGAAAAAAGATAAATATATTGGTGTGCCGACAGTTATAGCAAATTTTGGTTGTACAAATCATTGTGAATTCTGTGTGATTAATTCTTTTTGGGGTGGAAAGTATACAACAAGAAAAATAGAAGATGTAATAGATGAGAT
The DNA here is from genome assembly GCA_015057455.1 of Lachnospiraceae bacterium. Classification (GTDB taxonomy): domain Bacteria; phylum Bacillota; class Clostridia; order Lachnospirales; family Lachnospiraceae; genus SIG301. The sequence continues at coordinate 11,468 of SVEH01000033.1, forward strand.
AAAGGGATTAGAGAGTAAACATATTCTTTTTCTCGACCCATCGCCAACATCAAATCCGGTATATGCAAAGGAATTTTTTAAAGCGCTTATTCCATTGAAAATAAGATGGGCAGGTTTGTGCACTACAGACATATTAGAGAACGAAGAACTTTTTGATTTAATGATACAAAGTGGATGTATGGGTATACTTATGGGGTTTGAAACTTTTAGTGAAGAAAGCTTAAAGGAATCACATAAGAAAAATATAGTTGAGAATTATAAAAAAGTAGTAGATAGATTTCATGAAAATGGAGTTACAATCCTTGGGACATTTATGCTAGGATTTGATGGTGATACAAAAGAAAGCATTAAGAAAATGCCAGATTATGTGGAAGAGATAGGTGTGGATATTCCTAGATTTGCAATACTTACACCATATCCTAATACGCCTACATATAAAAGACTTGAACAGCAAAATCGTATAATCTCTAAAAATTGGAGTGATTATGATAGTATTCATGCTGTATTTAAACCTAAAAATTTTACAAGTAAAGAATTAGAAGAGTTGCTTATGGAAGTTTCTAATGAATGTTATACTGTAAAAAGGATTTGGAGGCGAGCTCTATTGAATAAACATGGTGGCTTAATTAAGTTTGCTGTAAATTTTGGTTTTAAAAGTTACAATAAAAAAGTAGCAAAAGCGTTAAAGAATAAATAATTATCTTTATGTTAATTATAGCTAAAAATAAAGGTAATGTTATTTAGGAAAGATTACATATATAATGAAAAATGCAAACTTTTGAAACCATTTTATTTAAAAGGGTTAGGAGAATTATGAAAGGATATGAAGACATGACAAAAATACTATTCGTCTGCCACGGCAACGCATAAGTATTTGTGAAAAAGTGTAGGAAATAAAAGGATTTTTAGATATGGGTAGGGCGTTACTACACCACTACTACACCAATTTAGAAAGAACTTTGATATAGCAGAAAATGCAAATAAATAAGATGTAATATAAGTTAGAATATGTTAAAATATAAATATAATATACGGAGGTTATTGATATGAGAAAGATAAAAGTATATCTAGATACATCAGTAATTAGTCATTTACTACAAGAAGATGTTCCAGAAAAGATGGCTGATACACAGAATTTATGGAATATGTTTAAAGTAGGAATATATGATGTTGTTTTATCTACATTAACACTAGAAGAAATTGCTGCTTGTCCTGAGCCAAAGCAATCAAAACTAAGACAATTTTTATCAGATATAAATTTTTCTGTATTAGAAGTAACAGAAGAAGCATTAGATGTAGCAGATCAGATTATAGACATGGGAATATTAACAAAGAAGAGTTATGATGACTGTCAACATATAGGAACAGCAGTGGTTAATGGATGTGATTGTATAGTGTCATGGAATTTTAAACATATAGTAAATATAAAAACAATAAGAGGAGTAAGGGCGATAACTAATTTGAAAGGATATAAAACAATAGAGATTATAAATCCATCAGTTTTATTAGAAGAAAGTGAGGAGTAATTATGGAAAAACCTATATTAAGTGATGACTTTACAATAGAAGATATTCATAAATTACGAGAGTATAATTACGAAAAGACAAAAGATTTAACAAGACAAGAAAAAATGGATTATTATAATAATAAGGGTAAAGAATTTTTGAAAAAATTAGAACAAGAAAAGATGCAAAATGTTATATAAGAGATAGTTGATGCCAGCAAGATAGAAACTTGCTGGTATCAATTTGTGTAAAAATGATTCCACAAGTAGAGAATTTATTTAGAAATATAGCAAAAGAAGTAGGTGGATTAACCATAACGTTAGATAATGATGGAGTATCTAAGGAGAAAGTATTAAAGTCAATTTTTGATTTACCGGAGTTATTGGATTGTTATGATAATGATATAGTGTTCCTTTTTAAAGGGTTATTAAATGAGCAAGCAGGAGCAAATATAAGGAATGAGATTGCACATGGAATCACAAGTGAATACATGGCAAGTTCAGGAGCTTATTTGTACTTTGCAGGTGCAGTTATAAAATTATTAGCGTATACATCTAAAAAATGTTATGAGTTAATAATGGCAGATGGTTCAAAATTGAAAACATTTATAGAACCTGGAACAGATGTTATAAAAATTAAATAGTATAATAACCAATGATGTTAAGAAATTAGTAGAGTTGGACATTCATATGATTGAATTTACACATCATTAAATTATAATTTTGTTATTTATGAAATAAAAGGATTTTTAGATGTGGGTAGAGTGTTACTACACCAATTTTGGAAGAAGTTTGATATAGTGTTAATTTAAAGATAAGGAAGATTAAACCAGCATCATTTTTAAACAGTTATGACTGACTTTATTAAATATAAAGTAGATAGTTATATATGAAAGATATTAGGAATTATCATTTGCAAGGTTACAACTTGTGTGATAATATTGGACAGAGGCAGTTAAAATAAATAATATGTATGAAAGAAGAGGTGCTTAAATGGTGACAGATTGGGTGATGTGCTTACTTACTGCAATATATGTAATAGCAACAATTATGATTTTATGTGCAAATGCTAAATCGGCAAAAGTTTCATCGGATCAGTTAAATGAATCGATAACTACACAAAAACAAAATGTTGCATTAGAGTTATTGAATCGTAGAATAGAAATATATAGCATATTAACAAAGTGGGTTAATCATGCTAAATGTATATGTGGTGGAGAAAAACATTTTAGAGAAACATTAAAATTTTTACGCGCGTTGTTGTTTAATAATATTGAAGATGTTGATTTATATGAAAAAAATAAAATTGTAGAGAATTTGGTGATGACTTTAAATAATAAGATTCATATTAATAATGATACAATAACTCAGTTAGAAAAGCAAATTTTTGACTTGAATCAAGAAATTTTTATGACAAAGATTTCAAGGCTAGAGAAAGAAAGATGTATTTTAGAGTCAGCAGAGATTGTTTATGATATAGATGATGAAAAGCTAAATACATTTATATCAGCATATATTGAAATGGCGTTTAATATTAATAATGAGTTGGAAGCTGACGATAAGTATGTATATGCAAATGCATTAAAAAAAGCAACATTAAAAATTGTAGATAGTGATATGCTAAAACAAATGAAAGTAGAAATGAAAAAGGATTTAAAGACTAATAAATGTAAAATAATATAGAAGTTTTTATTATTTACCAGTAGGTTTTGCCTACTGGTGTTTTTGCTAGATGAGTAATTATTAAATAGTAAGTAATATGGAAGGTGATAATATGAAAAAATATCCAGTAATAAGTAAGCGTCAAATCTAGCACGCATAGAAAAATCACAGCACAAGTAGTATAATAATTACTTTTGTTGTGATTTCTTTACTTTGCAAGATTCTGGTATTTGGTCTGACCATGGTAGAAGAATTGAT
>SVEH01000013.1 GCA_015057455.1 Lachnospiraceae bacterium
TTCATGTGTTTTTTGATCCATGTTTAAAATCTCCTTATAATTTTTCTAGTTTTTTAGATTTTTCCGACTTAGTATAGTTTATCCGAAAAACTAGGAAAATTTAAGGTACTCATGGTTTACCACTTACCTAATCACATGCAAATTAAGGTATTTAAATTTTTATTTAGGCAAATCCTAGGCAGTTGTATGGGCAGAAATTATATCTGATGGCGCACCTACAACTTCAACATCGTCGATATATGAAGCTGCTCTAATCTTAAATTTGTATTCTTTGTTAGGTAGTAAATGATTGAATACAATTTGATTTATAGGAGTAGTTTCAATATATTCAAATCTACTAGTTTTATCATTGTATGCATAAATCTTATAAATATCAATGTTTGGAATAGAAGGCCATGCAAGTTTGATTGAGTTGCTAGTGTATGAAGAGATAACAATATCTTTTACAGTAGCAATTGTTGTATAGCCAACGATTTCATCTGACATTTTAGATAAACATTCTACATTATTTATCATTGAAACTCCTGCAACTTTAATCTTTAGATGAGATATTCCATCTAAATTTGAAAATGAAATACAGTTATTAGAAGTTTCATCTATTGGTACAAAGCATTTTTGCATTGAATTATATGCATATACAATATAGTTAACAGCATCAGGAATAGGAGCCCAACTAAATGTAAGTGAGTTACTAGTTGCTGCAATTACTTCTAAGCCAGAAACTGGTGGAAGAATAGTACTTACACTAACAGCATTAGAAGATGCTATTAATTCCTTAGTTCCTTTAGTTATTTTATATGCAATAACTTTATATTGTTGAATATGACTAGGTACAATACCTGTAAGTAATGCTTTGTTTGTTTTTAATTTACACACATCATCATAAGCTTTTGTTTTTATATTAAAATGTAATAAGTGATACTCATTTGTTTCAGGATATTCGTCCCATGATAAAATAACGCTACTTGTGCTATTTTGTTTAACCACAATATTGTTAATTTTATTTGGTGAACTATATTCTTCTTGGATTCCCAGTGCACTGTTAGGTGAGTTTAAATCATATAAAGGTGGTTCACCTAAAGGATCAAAAGGATTACCATTAAATGTGTAACGAGGATCAAATTGTGGATTTATATTAAGCCTTTCATCAGTATAGTAACTGTCTGATGGAACATTTAATCCCTCAATCTTATTTGGATCTATTATATTATTAAATAAATTTGATACATCATTCATAAAATCAACTTCTTTCAATGATAAACCGTTTAATAGTGCATATGGCGCAAACGTTTGAGTGTTTATTGCAGGTATATTCTCTTGTAATGGAGAATTTAATATGTTGTCAATTTCTTGTGAGTCGCCTTCAGTAGGTAGAAAATCTAATAAATTTTCATTTAAATCAGACTCTGTAGTAGTATCTGTAGGTTCCTCGGATACAGGTATTTCTACTTCTTGAGGAACAATAGGCTCAGGTTTTGGTTCTGGTTTAGTTTCTGCACCTTTATTTAATTTAAATAGATCTTTAATGCCAGCCGCATCAGGTGTATTAAAATTATTCTTCTTTTCTGAGTAAAGAGGAATATTTTTTATAGTTGCAAATTTATATGCAAATGAATTTGTGGAACAAACAAAATTCAAATTCTCACACTCTAAAAATGCTGAAGGATCAATTGATGTTATACTATTTGGAAGGGTAATAATCGACAATTTCGGATTTTTTGAAAATACAAAAGTTCCTATATTTGTCAAACCTTCTTGTATTGTTACTTTAGTTAAATTAGGACATTCGCTAAATGCTGAAAGTCCAACATCTTTTACTGAAGAAGGGATTGTTACTTCTTCCAAATATATTGTTCCATAAAATGCTTGATCATTAATATGTGAAACATTTGTTGGAATAGTAAATGCTTTGTCTTGTTTTCCAGCAGGGTATACAAGTAAACATGAACCTTCTTTATTATATAAAACTCCGTCTTTGGCAGAGTAATTATTATTTTCTGATGAGACATTAATTGTTGAAAGGTTTCTACAGTGACTAAAAGCACCTTTAGAAACAGTTGTAATATTATTATGAATATTTACTTCAGTTAAACTTTGACAATTTGTAAAAGCTGCACAGCCTATAGTAGTTAAATTCTTTGGAAATCTAAAGTTTTCAAGTTTTATACAACCGAAGAATGCAATTTCACCAATGGTTTTCATATCATCGGACATATTTACCTTTTGTAGATTACTACAACCTGAAAAAGCACCAGTTTCAATAATATCTATGTTATTTGGAAGGGTTAATTCTTTAAGATTATAGCAATTATTAAATGCATTTTTACCAATAGATCGAATATTTTCAGTAAGCTTTATGTTCTCAAGATTTAAGCAGTTAAAAAACGCACAGTTATCAATTATTTCAACAGAATCAGGTAAAATAATTTCATGTAAACTTATACAACTAGAAAATGCACCATAACTTATTGTTTTAACACCTGATGGTACAGTGAAAGTTACCTCAGTATTTAACTTAGACGGATAAGTTAAGAATATAGTTTCATCATAATTATATAAACATCCATCTATAATTTTATAAGCAGCATTTGTCTCTGAAACTTCTATTTGAGATAAGGCTTTACACATGAAAAATACACCTTCTCCAATAGATGTTATATTGTCAGTAAAATATACTGAAGAAAGTTTTGAGCAATTTTCAAAAGCATAATTACCTATTGAATTCAAAAGTTTTGGAAATTCAATTTCACGAAGAGAAGAACAACCACTAAATGATTTCCAACCTATGCTTGTAACTTTATCAGGAATCTTTATTGTTGGTAAAGATTGGCACTTGTGAAACATATAGTTACCAATAGTTTTAAGTTCATATGGTAGTGTGACATCAACTAAGTGTGTACATCCACTGAACAAATAACTTCCAATACTTTGTAATCTTCCTGGCAAATCAACCTTTGTTAAAGATGTACAATTTTCAAAAGCATAATTACCAATAAAAATAATTGTCTCTGGAATAGTAATGGAAGATAAGTTTTCGCAACAAGAAAAAGCATAATTGGCTATGGTTGAAATACCCATAGGAATTATGATTGTTCTAATGTCTGTTCTTTTATAAAAAGCTCTTTGACCAATTGAATCAATACCCATATCATTAGGAATTGTTACAACTGTATCATTGCCGTTATATTTTTTTAAAACACCATCAACAACTAAGAAATCATTAGAGTTATCATGAAAATTATTATTTAACTTAGATTTTTTAGATGCTTTAAGTGGGGAATTTGATTTTTTTCCAAATAGTCCTGTTTTTGATTTTTTCATTTCCATAATTAAAGCCCCCTGAAAATTTGTTTTATCAAAATACGCTATTAAAAATATCGGCTAAACTTGTATATCTATTAATATTTTTTTGTTAGTTTCTTCTTTATTATTATTGTTATTTGAATTTGAATTATTTTGGTTAAAGTACATAGAACTAGCTAATTCTACATTAGGAACGCGTACTCCTTTTTTTGCTAATGATAAAACTTTATTTACAAAAGTTTGAGCAAAGGATGGAATAACACCATTTTTATCAATATTACCAATGCCAGCAGTATATGCAGCTATAGCATAATCTATATTGCCATTGTATCTATTTAGTAATTGTGATAAATACTTAGCGCCACCCATAACATTTTCAATAGGGTTATAGGAATCAATTACACCTAGCTCTCTTGCAGTGGCAGGCATAAGTTGCATTAAACCAACTGCACCAGAAGAGGATACCGCATTAGGTTTAAAACCAGACTGTGTATATGAAATGGCTTTAAGTATGTCTGAAGGAATGTTATATTCCTTAGCAGCATAGTCATAAAGCTCATTATAGTCTTTTATACTTGTAGAGATGTTGTCTATAAGAGAATCTGCATATATATTATTAGCAGCATATATTTTTGCTGATGTATTTATGGTATTATTAGCAGCAGAACTATTAGCAATAGCACCATTGTTAATATTGCTTGCTTTTGTAGTGTTGATTGAATTCACTACACTAGTAGAATGTGCTTTGTCTGAACTATTACTACTTGAATTATTGGTAGCTTTCTCAGTAGTAATTGTTGGTTGTTTTTTATTAGATGTATATTGTTCCATAACTTTTCCAGCAAATGTGCTAGAGTTTAAAGTTACAGTTTTATTAGGGACATTAACCCCTTTATCTATATAATTTTGAACTTTATTAACATATCCTTGGCAAAAAGAAGGAACACCATTATGTTTAGCAACATTTCCAGGTCCAGCATTATATGCAGCTAAAGCTAATGAGGTATTTCCATTATATTTTTTTAACATTTGGGATAAATATTTAGCACCACCCATTATATTTTCAACTGGATTATATGCATCATTAACCCCTAATGACTTAGCAGTAGCAGGCATAAGTTGCATAATTCCCATGGCTCCGCAGTAAGAAGTAGCATTAGCTCTAAAAGATGATTCAGTTAAAGCTACAGCCTCTAGTAGTTTCTGTGGAACATTGTACTTCTTAGAAGCAGCAGAAAATATCTGGGAATATGTATATGTTTTGTTATTAATTTTTGAATTAGCTTTGGCTTCATAAGATGAATAAGAAGCAGTAGAAGCGTTCTTATTAGCCTTAGAAGTATTAGAATTATTCTTTGTTGATGTAGCAGACTTAGTATTAACTAAATTAGTAATAGCCATAATGTGTCTCCTTTCAAATAAAGTCTAATAGAATTTCGTAGTATTTATTTAGATTTATTATACATTATAGGAGAGAATTTTCAAGAAAAATGTAAAATTATGGAATTAATGTATAAAAACTTATTGTCTAAGAATACGGAATAGATAATGAAAGTTTACTGTATAAACTAGAAAATAATAGTAGTAGAATAAGTTTTATAAATACAAAATAGAATTAAATAAAAAAGAACTAGAGGATTACTCCGCTAGCTCTTCCCATTGTTCCATTAAATCTAGTAGCCTTGTATCTAATTCATCTTTTTCGTTAGATAAAGGCATAAGTTTACTAATATCAGATGCAATTTCTGGAAGTTGCATCTGTTCTTCAAGTTCAGATATTCGTGTTTCAATAGTTAATATTTCTTCTTCAACCTTCTTTAATGCATTTTGACGCTTACGTTCTTTAGCTTGTAATTCTTTGCTTTCTTTCCAACTAAGTTTTGAAGATGAATCACATGATTCGACACCTGTAGAATTATCTACAATTAGAGTGTTTAAACTGGCGTTTATTGCATTTGCAGAATTGTTTTGATTTCCGATTACAGGATTTTCTACAACTGTCTTTTTTTCTAAATAATAGTCATAATTGCCAAGGTAATTATATAATTCATTGTTAGAAAGAGACATTATGCGTGTAGCAGTTTTATTTATGAAATATCTATCATGGGATACATATAAAACTGTACCTGTATATGAATTTAGTGCTTGTTCCAATATATCTTTAGATAATATATCTAAATGGTTTGTAGGCTCATCTAGTATTAAAAAATTAGCATTTGATAACATAAGCTTTGCTAATGAAAGCCTACCTTTTTCACCACCACTAAGGGATGAAATAGTTTTAAACACATCATCATTTGAAAATAAATATGCTGCTAATATGTTTCGAATCTCTGTATTAGTTAGTTCAGGACGCATATCTGATATTTCGTCAAATAGGGTATTGCTTTCATTAAGTAACTGTTGTTCCTGATCATAATAACCTACTACAACATTAGAACCGTATTTAAAACAACCATTATCCGCAGGGATAAGTTTATTTAAAATCTTTAAAATAGTAGTTTTTCCTGTTCCATTGGCACCAATTAAAGCAACTTTTTCACCTTTTTTTATTTCAAAACTTAAATCATTGAATAAGTTAAGGCTGTTAAAAGATTTACTTAGATGCTCAACACTTAATACATCTTTACCACTTTCACATACTGGTTTAAATGCAAGACGCATCATATTATTAGTTTCAATAGGCTTTTGTAGAACTTCTATTTTATCTAAAGCTTTTTGTCTACTTTCAGCACGTTTAATTGATTTTTCACGATTAAATGATCGCAATTTATCGATAACTTCTTGTTGGTGCTTAATCTGTGCTTGTTGATTTTCATAATGTTTTAACTCGATTTCTTTGCGTTGAGTGTATTTTTGTTGAAAATCACTATAATTTCCACTATAAGTAGTTGCCTCGGTGTGTTCAATATGTATAATCTTAGTTACTAATTTATTTAGAAAATATCTATCGTGAGATACAATTATAACGGCACCCTTATAGTTTAGTAAGTAATTTTCTAGCCAATTAATTGAATCTATATCAAGATGGTTTGTAGGTTCATCTAGTATAAGTAAGTCTGGAGAACTAAGAAGTATTTTACCAAGTGTTATTCTTGTTTTTTGACCTCCAGAGAATTTGTCTAGTGTTTTATTATAATCTTCTTGGGCAAATCCTAGACCTTTTAGGATACCTAAAACTTCACTTTTATAGGCATACCCATTCTCATATTCATATCTTGCATTAAGAGAAGAGTATGTTTTTACTAAGTTATCTAATTCTTCTCCTGTTGCTGATTCTATTTTGTGGTTAATTTCGTTCATTTGGTGTTCTAAGTCTAATATATGTTGTTTAGAACTTAAGATTTCATCATATAGTGTGTTGTTTCCATCTACATCTTGGTGCTGCGCTAAGTAACCTACTGTTGTTGTACCTGCAATGGCAATTGTTCCATTATCAGGGGATATTTTATCCATTATTATCTTTAGTAGTGTTGATTTACCGCAACCATTATCACCAACTATGGCTACTTTTTCATTATCTTCAATGCAAAATGTCACATCTGAAAGTATTGTTTTATCTATAAATGATTTTGATATTTTACTGCAATTTAATATCATATTTTATGCTCCATTCTTAAGGGTGTTGTCTTCTTTTTACGAACGGTATTTATTATAAGGGATTTTTTTTGTTTATGCAAGTGGCCTCTGCGCGAGCTTTAACCTTTTGCATTAGTGACAGAAATTAGGACAATAATATAGCAGGCTTGAGATTGTATATCAGTATAAAAATAAGGGCTAAAAATTTTCTTGAAAAAATTTTCAAAAACACCCATAAAAGCGATTACTAGTTTTCGTATTATAATTATATGAAAACTTATTAAATAAATTAAGAGTTATAAGATTATTAAGGAGAGATGTTATGAAGAAGAAAGTTATTATTTCATTATCTGTTGTTGTGTTAGCAGTTTGTTTAGCTTGTGTTATTTATTTCAATAATAAGGGTACTACATATGAAATGAAAGTAAGAATTCCAGCAGGAAGTACAGAAGCTTTTGTATGTTCAGATGAGGAGTTTTCACCTGCAAAAGATAATGTTACACTTTCTTGTGGACAAGGGTTAGAAGAAACGGAAGTATTTTTTGAAACTGTTGAGGTTAAAGAGAAGAATGCATATAGTAATATTAAATTAACTGCCGATAAGCCTGTAAATACTTATATAGAAAAAGGTGGTTGGTTTAAAATTTCTGTAGCAGTGCAAAATCCTACTGATGAAGATATTGAGGTTGGTGTTATTATTGATAATGTAAGGGCTGTTAGAATTGAATAAAGTTGAAAACTAGAATTCATAGCATTTATTAGTAATTGTTATGATTATAGAGGGGCTAATTTGTTGAGTTAAATGTTAAAATATGGTAAAATTATTATATGAAATAGGGAAAATTTACTGTTGATGTAGGGGTATAGCAACAGTAAGGGGTTATTCCAAAAAGAGTTGGTGCTAGTTGGCATCAACTCTTTTTGCGTCGAAAAACGAATTTGGTGCACAAAGATGTCAAGTAACTGGTGAGTGAGGGATATAGGGAGCTGAAGATGACGTTTCATCTTTGTTTTAGGATAAATTTATAGATTTTGTCAAAAATATATAGTATAATTATATGTAAGAAAGTGTGCAAGTTAATGTGCAAGAAGGTGTGCAAGAAAGTGTACAAGTAAATGATGAAGATAATGTGTAAGTTGATGTATAAGTAAATATGCACATGATTATAATGATGATGTGAAAAAATATATTTATAGAGGTGATTTTATGGCTGATTATGTGCCACCATATAGAATAACAGATAAAACAACTAATTGTATTTCATCTATTTCAGAGAAATTAGGGAAGATTTCTATTATGAAAAGTATGGAAACTAAGCCACATTTAAGAAAAAATAATAAGATTAAGTCTATACATGCATCCCTTAAAATTGAAGCAAGTTCTTTGAGTATGGGACAGGTTAGAGATGTTATTCAAGGTAAGACTGTATTTGGAGAACGTAAAGAAATTCAAGAAGTAAAGAATGCTTATGATGCATATGAAAGAATTAGTACTATTAATCCATATAGTATTAAAGATTTACTTAATATGCATGGGATTATGACAAAATATGTAGTAGAAGAGGCGGGTGAATTTCGTAATGGCGAAGAAGGTGTATTTAGTAATGGAGAATGTATTTTTATGGCTCCACCGGCACAAAGAGTACCGCAACTAATGAATGATTTGTTCAAGTGGATGGATAGGTCTAAAAAAAATGTACATCCTTTGATTATAAGTAGCGTTTTTCATTACGAATTTGTATTTATTCATCCATTTTCAGATGGTAATGGAAGAATGGCTAGATTATGGCATACAGCTATTCTTTCAAAATGGAATCCTATTTTTGAATATATACCAATTGAAAGTCAAATAGAAAAGTTTCAAGACGAGTATTATGATGCTATTGCAAAGTGTCATAAAGAGGGAGAATCAACAGTTTTTATTCAATTTATGCTTGAACAAATAGATAAAATTCTAGATGAATTTGTTGCACAATTGGGAGAAGATAATTATATGCTATCCGAATGTGTTAAGAAACTAATTCAAGTAATGGAATTTGATGTGCCGTACTCTAGTAATACATTGATGGGAATGTTAGGATTAAAGTCTAGGGATGGTTTTCGAAGAAATTATTTAAATCCAGCAATAGAAGCAGATTTGATTAGAATGACAGTGCCAGACAAACCTAATAGTAGAAATCAGAGATATATTCTAAAATAAAGTTTTGAGATAGGGTAGGGTTATAGTTGCTTTGCTTGATAGTTATAGGTTGAATATGGATGTATAGGAATTGCTTTAATAATGCTAGCGATTTTAATAGCAAATAATAGTAATAATAGTAATAATAAAGAGATATTGAAGAAATAAGGAAATAAAAAATATACTATAGTTTAATGAGAGTAGTTCTTTTAAAGAGAACTATTTAAGCTAAAAGCACTCATTAAATTATAGTATATATTATTTTGTTATCTGTTATAAAATTAATATTCCATGTAATATAAACTATAAACGAAACATAAGAAAAATTATTCCAATTCCACTAAAACCTTTTCAATTCTATTCTTGTCTAATTTCTTAACTGTATAGGTTACTCCCTCGTGTGAAAGTTTTTCACCTTCAAGTGGAATATGAGAGAGTAGGAATAGTATATGTCCTGCAAGTGAATCATAGCTATCTGATTCTAATGATAAGTTTAATGTTTCATTTATATCTTCAAGTTTAGCAGAACCATCTATTATAAATTTCTTATCTGTTATTGATTTGATTAAGTCTTCTTCATCGTAGTCATATTCGTCTCTGATTTCACCAACTATTTCTTCAATTAGATCTTCCATAGTGATAAGACCAGCAGTTGATCCATATTCGTCTAAAACTATTGAGATAGGTATAGAATCTTTTTTCATTTCTACAAATAACTCAGAAGTTTTCTTGAATTCAAATGTGTAGTGTGGCTTACGAATAAGTTCTTCTATATTAAAATTCTCTATATCTTTTTGATAGAAAAATATATCCTTTAAATTAATAATACCGATGATATTATCCTTTGAGTCTTTATATACTGGCATACGAGAAAACTTATCTTTATTAAATGCTTCCATAAGTTCTTCGTATGTTGCATCAGCATCGATATAGCATATATCGATTTGAGGAACCATAATATCTTTTGCTACTGAATCACCAAAATCAACTATATTAGTTATCATTTTACGTTCTTCACTTTCAATAACGCCTTCTTCATGACTTACATCAACTATGGCACGAAGTTCTTTTTCGGTAATTAACGCAGTTTCTACATTCATATTAACGCCAAGTAATCTAAGTAATAAGTTGGCAAGACTATCAACTATAAAACATATAGGTGTAAGTATGTATGATAATCCATTAATATATTTTGCATTTTTTAATGCAATTTTTTCTGCGTTAATAGTAGCCTTTGATTTTGGAGTAATTTCACCAAATATTAAAACTAAAAATGTTAGTACACCAGTAGATAAACCTGCACCAACAGATGCAGCATCAGGTACGTTATGTCTTGAACATAGAGTTGTTGCAAATACAGTTGCAATTGATGATGCAGATATGTTCACAATATTATTACCTACTAAGATTACACTTAGCATTTTTGAAGGGTTTGATAATAGTTTATCAACTATTAATGCTGATTTATTACCCTCATCACATAATTTTTTGATTTTGATTTTATTAACTGTAGTAAGTGCTGTCTCTGAAGAAGAGAAAAAGCTACTAAGGTATAATAGAATAATTAAAACTACAGACATAAGAATGTCACTCAGTTCCAATGTTAAATCAACTCCTTTTATTATAATAGTTTAATATATATTTAAATTATTATAACTGTTAGCAAAATTAATTACAAGAAGAAATTATAAAATATTGGTAAAATTTGGAAAAACACTAATTATGGGTGTAAATTATGACGAAAACTAATATGCCTTTTGTTAAATCTATGTAAAATGCAATTATTAGTGAAAATTTGGTTGTATTTTTTAGATTTTAATGTACAATGTAAAATGGACGAAAAATTGGACTTGTATTATTTGGAGCTATTTTATACATAATATAATAGTTTAGAGGACATAATCATAATAATTGTAAAAGATAAAACAATAAGCAAGTCATATTAAGCAAGTCATATAATGCATAAGGCATAAAATGATAACTAATAAGTATTATCGTCTAAAAATTAAAAAAATATGGAGGTTTAGTTATGAGCAATAATAAGCATTGGTCTGCAAAAGAAAGAATAGAATATTTGTTAGATGAGAACAGTTTTGTAGAAATTGGTGCACTCGTAACAAAGAGGAATACAGATTTTAATCTTTCTCATTCAGATGCTTTATCTGACGGTGTAGTTACTGGATATGGAGTTATTGATTGCAATCCAGTATATGTTTATAGCCAAGATATATCTGTGCTTAACGGTACCATTGGTGAAATGCATGCAAAGAAGATAGCATCCTTATATGAGATGGCTATAAAGGTAGGGGCACCTGTAATAGGTATACTTGATTGTGGAGGCCTTAGATTAGAGGAAGCTACTGATGCACTTGCTGCGTTAGGTAGTATTTATACTAAGCAAATTAAGGCATCAGGTGTTATTCCACAAATTACTGCAGTTGTTGGTAATTGTGGTGGTGGTGAAGCTATTATTAGTTCACTAAGTGATTTTACATTTATGACAAAGGAAGATTCTAAGTTATTTGTAAATTCACCTAACACTATTAAAGGAAATCATGAATCAAAGGTTAATACTGCTTCAGGGCAGTTTAAAGCAGAAAGTGGTAATGTGGATTTCTTATGTGAAGATGAAGAGGATTTATTTGCAAAGGTTAGAGAGTTGGTTACTTTATTACCAACTAATAACGAAGATGATGCTTCATATGAGGAATGTACAGATGACATAAATAGAGCAAGTAATATTGAGAATGAAGCAGATGCTTTATCAGTATTACAAGCGGTAGCTGACAACGGACATGTTGTTGAGATTAAGAAAGAATTTGCACGTAATATGGTAACTGCATTTATTAGATTAAATGGAAGTACTGTAGGTGTAATTGCTAATAATGATAATAACAAGCTTACTGCTAATGCATGTTGCAAGGCTGAAAGATTTGTTAAGATATGTGATGCATTTAATATTCCACTTGTAACATTTACATCAGTTACGGGATTTAAATCATGCATCAATGGAGAGAAGAGAATTGGATATAATGTTGCAAAATTAACTTATGCATTTGGAGATGCTACAGTTCCTAAGGTGAACGTTGTTGTAGGTAACTCATATGGAAGTGCATATGTTGCAATGAATTCAAAACATATAGGTGCTGATATGGAATTTGCTTGGCCAGATGTTGAAATTAGCACTATGGAAGCAACTATGGCTGCTAAGATAATGTGTGCTAATGAAAAGGACGCAGCAGTTATTGATGAGAAGGCAGAAGCATACGCTAAGTTGCAAGCATCTAGTGAATCAGCTGCAAAACGTGGTTATGTTGATGGAATTATTAGTCCAGAAGCAACTAGAAAGAACCTTATTTATGCATTAGAGATGTTATTTACAAAAAGAGAAGATAAAATTAGTAAAAAACATGGGACTATTTAGGAGGTAGATTAAATGGAGACAGCTTTAATTAATACCTTATTAGGAATGGGAACAGTTTTTGTAGCTTTGATTCTTATATCATTTATTATTAGTTTATTAAAACCTTTATCAGATATGATATTAGGAGTGAATAAGAAAAAAGATACAGTTGTTGTAACTGAACCTGTTGTAGAAACAGAAGTTTATGAAGATGTAGATATGGATAACGAAACTGAATTAGTAGCTGTTATTACAGCAGCTCTTATGGCTAGTATGTCAGGAGAAACTAATGATGGATTAGTAGTTAGAAGTATAAGAAGAAAAAGATAGATAATGGAGGAATAATCATGAAATCATATACAATTACAGTTAATGGAACAGCTTATGAAGTAACTGTTGAAGAGAATGGCGCAGGAGCAGCTACTACAGCAGCAACAACTAGCGCACCAAAGGCAGCTCCTAAGAAGGCAACACCAAAAGCATCAGGAAAACAAGGAAGTGTAAAGATTAACTCACCTATGCCAGGTAAGATACTTAGCATTAAGTTAAATGCAGGAGCTACAGTTAAAAAAGGTGATGTAATTATGTTATTAGAAGCAATGAAAATGGAAAATGAAATCGTTGCATCAGAAGATGGTGTTATCGCTAGCATTAACGTAGCAGTTGGTAACGAGGTAGAAGCAGGAGAAGTTCTTGCAACCCTTGAGTAATAACACCCGTATAGGAGAGATGAAAAAATGGATATGATAATGAATACATTAAAAAACCTTATTGACCAAACGGCATTTGCTAATTTGGTATGGGGAAATTATGTAATGATTTTAGTTGCATGTATATTTTTATATCTTGCAATAAAGAAAGAATATGAGCCATTATTATTGGTTCCTATAGCTTTTGGTATGTTATTAGTTAATATATATCCACCTATTATGGAAGAGGGAGGTTTATTACATTACTTCTTCTTATTAGATGAATGGAGTATATTACCATCACTTATTTTCTTAGGTGTTGGAGCAATGACAGACTTCGGTCCATTGATTGCTAATCCAAAAAGCTTTTTATTAGGTGCAGCAGCACAATTTGGTATATATTCAGCCTATATTATGGCGATTTTAATGGGATTTAATGGTAAGGCAGCAGCTGCAATATCAATTATTGGTGGAGCAGATGGTCCTACATCAATATTCCTTGCTGGTAAATTAGGACAAACTGCATATATGGGATCAATTGCAGTAGCAGCATATTCATATATGTCACTTGTACCAATTATTCAGCCACCAATTATGAGATTACTAACAACTGAAAAGGAAAGAAAGATAAAAATGGAACAATTAAGACCAGTTTCTAAATTAGAAAAAATCTTATTCCCAATCGTTGTTACAATAGTAGTATGTATGATTTTACCAACAACAGCTCCACTTGTAGGTATGCTTATGTTAGGTAACTTATTTAGAGAATCAGGTGTTGTTAAACAGCTTACAGAGACTGCATCTAACGCATTGATGTATATAGTAGTTATTTTACTTGGTACTTCAGTTGGTGCAACAACATCTGCAGAAGCATTTTTAACTAAAGAGACTTTGAAGATTGTTGCACTTGGATTAATTGCATTTGCAGTTGGTACAGCAACAGGAGTTTTATTTGGTAAAATAATGTGCAAGTTAACAGGTGGTAAGGTTAATCCACTTATCGGTTCAGCTGGTGTATCAGCAGTTCCAATGGCTGCAAGAGTTTCACAAAAAGTTGGTGCAGAATATGATCCAACAAACTTCTTACTAATGCACGCAATGGGACCAAACGTAGCAGGTGTTATTGGTACAGCTGTTGCAGCAGGTACATTTATGGCTATATTTGGTGTGAAGTAGATTTAATTACGAATATAAAAACAATAGAAATTATGACAAAATGATGATTGGAATTGTATACTTATAGAATAGTATAGTTTAAAATAGAACAGTTCCAATAGATAAATAATTATAAATGAGTACGATTAAGCGTACAGAAAGAGGTAATTATGGCTAATATAAAGGCAAAACCAGTTAAGATTACTGAGACTATTTTGCGTGATGCTCATCAATCACTTATTGCAACAAGAATGAAAACAGAGGATATGCTACCAATTATCGAGAAGATGGATAAAGTAGGATATAATTCAGTTGAGTGTTGGGGTGGAGCTACATTTGATGCATCACTTAGATTCTTAAAAGAAGATCCATGGGAGAGACTTCGTAAATTAAAAGATGGTTTTAAAAATACAAAGTTACAGATGTTACTTAGAGGACAAAACTTATTAGGATATAGACACTATGCAGATGATGTAGTTGAATATTTTGTACAAAAGTCTATAGCTAATGGTATTGATATTATAAGAATATTTGATGCCTTAAATGACTTAAGAAATCTTGAGTGTGCTGTAAAAGCAACTAAGAAGGAAAATGGTCATGCACAAATAGCAATTTCATATACATTAGGTGATGCATATACAACTGATTATTATGTAAATATTGCTAAAAAGGTTCAGGAAATGGGTGGAGACTCATTATGTATAAAGGATATGGCAGGATTATTAGTGCCATATAAGGCTACAGAGCTTGTAAGTGCAATTAAGGGAGCTGTAGATATTCCACTTCAATTGCATACACACTATACAAGTGGTGTTGCTGCAATGACTTATTTAAAAGCAGTAGAGGCTGGATGTGATATTATTGATACAGCTATGAGCCCATTTGCAATGGGAACTAGCCAACCAGCTACGGAAGTACTTGCAGAAACATTTAAGGGAACAGAATATGATCCTGGATTTGATCAAAATCTATTAGCAGAGATTGCAGAGCACTTTAGACCACTTAGAGATGAAGCATTACAAAGTGGATTACTTAATCCAAAAGTAATGGGTGTTGATATTAAGACATTATTATATCAAGTTCCAGGTGGTATGTTATCAAACTTAGTATCTCAATTAAAAGATGCTCATGCAGAAGATAAATATTATGATGTGCTTAACGAAGTTCCAAACGTAAGAAAAGACTTTGGTGAGCCACCACTAGTTACACCATCAAGCCAAATCGTTGGTACTCAAGCAGTACTTAATGTATTAAATGGTGAGAGATATAAGATGATTACAAAAGAAAGTAAAGCTCTTCTTAAGGGTGAATATGGTCAAACAGCTAAGCCAGTTAATAAAGAAGTTCAAAAGAAAGCAATTGGCAATGAAAAACCAGTTACATGCAGACCAGCTGATTTATTAAAACCAGAGCTTAAGACAATAGAAGAAGAGATGAAGATGTATAAGCAACAAGATGAAGATGTATTATCATATGCATTATTCCCACAAGTTGCAACTGAGTTCTTCCAATATAGAGAAGCACAACAAAAGTCAATAGATGTATCTGTTGCAGATAAAGAAAACGGAGCATATCCGGTATAGTATAAAATAATAGGCCCCTATCAGGGGCCTATTATTTTGAGTTAACGCTCAAATTAGGTGTTTTATTTAGAAGTTCCTTTTATTTCTGCTTTATGTTTGTACATTAATGAATCTGATTTCTTTAGAACATCATCTAATGTAACTTTTTTATTTCCTTCTGATGCATCATAGTATGCACATCCGTATGCTATTGACAAATTAAATGGGTTATTTGGATTTGAATTAAATTCCTCTAATTTATCTTTAAATAGTGCTTCACTTATTCTAAATATTTTTTCCGCATCTTTTGTATCAATTAAAGCTGTAAATTCGTCGCCACCTATACGATATACTGATGAAAATTCAGATTCAAATGCAGCACTTATTGTGTTGGCTGCTGCTATAATTAATTCATCACCAGCTGTATGACCTAATGTATCATTTAATTGTTTTAGGTTATTAACGTCAAATGAGACTATTCCAACATATGTGTGTTTTTCTAAATGATTCTTTATATTATCAAAATCTCTAACAAATGCTGTTCTATTAGCTATATTAGTTAAATTATCTTTATATGCTAGCTTCCTTGTAAGTTCTGAATCATTAAGTTGTTTGATTATATCAAATAAGTTATGTGATGCAAGTAATCCAAGATAAATAATAACGAATATTACGGAGTATCTTGTAAATATACCTACATTAACTTGGTCACCATTGTAGAATAGTATTAAGTCAAATATAACGCCGATTATTAAGAAACCTACAATAAAGAATGTAGTAATCATAAAACCAAGGCGGTTTTTTTCTTTACGCATCTTAAATAGGTTTATACCACCATTAAGATGTGCGACTGTTAATGTATATATTAATGTAAAAATACCTATTCCAAGTGCAAGGTGAGTTAATTTCAATGTTTCATGATAGTCTTGCAAATCTGTTAACTGTAATACTGTAGCTATAAAATACAAGAACAAAATTGCTGAACCTGCAATTTTTATAGGCTTGTCTTTCTTTATTCCAAACGTTGAACGAACAAAGAATAGTGTTTGATAAGGTATTAGGAATAATCCTACACATGATACATATTGTACTGCTTGAGATGTTCCAGGGAACAAAAATTCTACAATGTGAGTAGAGAATAAACACCATACAGCCATATGAGTTGCAAATAAACCTATGTGTAGTAATGTATGTTCCTTTAGTGGTTTTGCTATATTAATATAAATATCTGCTGCCATAAATAAAATACCTAAGAATAAAGTAATAATAGTGGCTAGAATGGATACTATATTATTTGTTAAATATTTCATAATATATGTTCCTGGATTACCAACATACATATTCTCAATATAGCAAGAAGAATCATTATAGCAAAGTTTTACTTCCATACGAAGTTCTTTTCCAATATCTTCTTTTTTAAATTTATAAAAAGACCAAACCGAGCCCGCTGATTTACAAGAAAAAAGCATTTCTTTGTAAGGGGTTGTTAAAACTGGTTTATTATCAATATATAGTGTGATAATACTACTTAAACTTCTAAAGCATATAGAGTCACCAGGTTTAACATCGTTACCTATTTTATGATATAACATTTGAGTTTGATTTTTTTGAAATGATTCATTTTTAGTAAAGTAGTTTAGTGTAATTGGTTCCTTTTTTGAATTATACCAACCTACATTAAAATCTATAAGGTCATCGTCAGCTTGAATGGAATTAGCATGAGAATTACGAAGAATTCCATTATAACAAATACCTATAAAACATGAAGTTGTCATAATTAAAAATATTATATATACAATATTAAGGGATTGATTCCAATTCAATCTTATTTTCTTCATATTTTACCTCCAAAAATGTGATGTAAAAACTCAATTTCATAAAATAATTCACTAATCACAAAACAATTCACTGGTCATAAGTATTTTATCCCATGAAAGTTTTATTGAATGATTTTTTACACTTAAGTAAATTAGTATATATAAAAGTGTTAATGTTTGACCAATTACCCATGAAAGCCATATGCCAGTTACACCAATTATATAGGATAGTGCAATAGCCACAAGTGCTACCATGACAAAGTTATCTAATATGCATATAGTGTAAGTAAGTGATTTTTTATTAATACAATTATAATAGTTTCTAAGTATATAATTTATTGAATTAACTATCATGCTAAGGACATATAATCTTAATCCTAATGTAGCCAATGATACTACAGTTTCATGGCCATCAGAGAAAAGATGGGCTAGTCCTTGTGCAGATATGAATACAATAACTATACATATGCTATTAATAATTACACTACATAATATAGATGTTTTTATAATTTGTTTTATGCCGAGTATATTTTTTTCACCGAAAAATCGTCCAGTATATAACATCATAGTACTTCCAATTCCAGATATTAGGGAATTAGTAACTAAGCTTACAGATGATATAATTGAAAATGCTGCAACTCCATCTGCTCCAGATGTATTCATAAGGAGCCTGTTTATAACAAGTGGAGTGAAAACTCGACAAAGTTTATATAAACCATATATATGTCCATAATTAAATATATCCTTAATATAGTGCCACTGAATATTTTTTGATTTAAAAGAAAGATTAGTTTTTTTATTTATAATTGAGTATGCAATAGGTATTAAAGAAGCATAATTGCTAATTGTAGAAGCTATACCTATGCCAAATAGTCCTTGTTTGAAAAAAACAACATTTAAGTAATCAAATAGTACATTTACTACAAGCATAACCATAATGGATTTTGCTATGTAGCTTTTGTTATTATCAAGTATATAAAAAGGTGTAAGTACAAGCACAATACACATAGCAGGTGTTCCTAGTGCATATCCAATAAGGTACTCCATTGTCAGTGCCTTTAGTGCTACATCAGAATTAGGAGCACCAAGAAGAGTAGTTACAGGAGATGCGCCAATTGTACATATAAGTGTAAATACAACAGATATGTATATACATAAGGTAATAACTAATGCAAGGACTTTGTTGATTCTAGCCCAATTATTTTGTCCAGCAGCTTTACCACATACAACTTGAACTCCTTGAGATAAAACACCACCTATAAGAGCAACAAATAGTGATATAGGATTAACTAGTCCATATGCAGCAAGGGCGGTATTATCATAAAAATGTCCAATAAATAAACTATCTATAAATAAAGCAAGGACACCGCCAAATATACCAAGCATTTGTACAACTGTAATACTTAGAAATTCTTTTTTATTAAATAATGATTTTGTTGTTGTCATATAAATAGTTCCTTTATAAATAATATTCTATGAATAGTCGATTTCTTTCTTTATGCTTTCTTCAATTTTATTTGTTAAAGAGAATGCAGTAGTGTCAGTTGGATATATAGGTTTTTGGAATATTATCTCTATTGCAAGTCTCTTTAAAAATGGTTTTCTGAATCTTGGAAGCTTTTTATTTGCTGGGTACACATGGTAAGCACCATTAATAACAACTGGTACAATAGGAGTATTAGTATTTATTGCTAGTTTAGCTGCACCAGATTTAAATGTACCTAAATAACCATCTTTTGTTCGTGTACCTTCTGGGTGGATAAGCATATAACCACCTTCAGATAACCATTCTTCACTACGTTGCATAGCTGGGGCACTATTACCAGAGCGATCTACTGGTATACCACCTAAGGCTCTTAAAAATGAAGTCATAAATTTGCTCTCTAGGTGTTCTTGCTTGGCCATACAAGCTATTTTATTGATAGGAGGTCGCTTATTTCCCATACACATAAATGTCCATAATCCATCTAAGTGACTTTGGTGATTAGGACACAATATATAATTACCTTTATTAGGTATATTTTCTAAGCCTTTAACTTTAAAAATCCAGTTGAACTTTGAGATACCTTTAACAATAGATAAAAGCATTTTGTCTCTAAGCTTTTTCTTTTTAGGAAAATCTTGAATATTGTAAGCCGGTTCAGGTTGTGTAATATCAGAAGGATCATTTACATAGTCTATAATGTCGCGTATAGTACTAAATGTATTTAAAATTTCACCAATAAATATACCGCTTACACGTTCAATTTCGATACTAATTTCATACATTGATAAAGAATCAAGATTAAGTTCTTCACGAAATCTATGTTTAGGCGTAATTTCTTCCTGTATATTTGAAAATTTCTTAAATATATTTAAAATACGTGTTTCTAAGTCTTGTGTTTCATTATTTGTAGTCTCTTTATCTGTAGAAAGAGAAGTTGTATTTAAAGTTTTATTATTTTCAAGATTTTTTATAAGTAGGAAACGTTTTGGTTTTCCTATTGATGTTCTTGGAATAGTATCTACATAATGAACAGATGCTATAGGATACATAGGCATATTTTTTTGAGCATAGTCTAATATATCATCTGTTAATCTAAATCTTTTTTGATCATTTAAATCAGGGGCTTCTATAAAAACATGTATACGGTCAAAGCCATATTCTTTATCTAATATACCGCATACAGCTATTCCATAGTTACCAACTACAGGAGAAAGAAGGTCTTCTAAGTCATTAGGAGAAACTTTTTTACCTGTATGTAATAGTATAGATTCTTTTGCCCTACCAGTTATATGCAGATGGCCATGGTCTCCAATATATCCTAAATCACCAGTTTTAAAGTATTCACCATCAAATGCAGCAGCAGTAAGTTCAGGTTCTCTAAAGTAACCTTTCATTATAAGCTCCGATTTTACATATATTTCCCCAATTCCTTCTTCGTTTGGATTGTTTATTTTAATATCTATTTCAGGATTTCTATCTGCTAGACCAATGTGACAAATCGGGTATTTGTCCTGTCTAACAGATGAAGAAATAGGAACTAAAGCTTCTGTAGATGCATATATATAGCACCATGTAGTTGCCATGGGATATATAATTTCAGCTACACTCTCTACGCATAGTGCACCTGATACTCCTAGGGCAGTTATATTTTTACCGAATATAGGTTTACTAAATGGTGCCATTAGAGTATGACCTACATAAGGGTTATTGAAATATTCTCTAAAGAATAAAGCTGTTTTGTTGGCAAATTTGTAGTACTTTTTTATAAGGCCGCCCTTTTCTTCAATGGTTTGAAGAAGTTTTTGTCCTATAACATCGTATACTTTAGGTATCATACAAAAGTGAGTTGGCTCAAAATATTGTAAAGCTTTAGATAAAATACTTGGAGTAAATTCTTCTAACATATTTATTGTTGCTCCACTATAAAAGCTTGTACTAGAAGTTAATAGTCCAGATACATGATATAGTGGGAATGTAATAAGCTGTTTAGAATTTTCTTTCATATCTACAGTTGTTTCACAAATTCTAAGAGCCTTCATATAAGAAGAGTATCTAATTAATACAGCTTTCATTCTAGAAGTAGTACCAGAAGAAAGAAGTATAGCAATACAATCATTATCAGGGTCTAATGTAGCAGGAAGCTTTTCATGCTTATCATAGCCTGAGATATCTTTATATGAAGTATTTCTATTATTAAGTATAGGATATTTACATTTATATTCTTCGTTTATATTATTTACAATTTTTTTGTTAGTGAATATTGCGCGTGGGTCAAGGAAATCAATAAAATAGTTTTGCTCATCAATAGGTAATCCAGGATCAATAAATGCAACTGTGAGATTATGAAAAGCAGCAGAAATAAATGTAACAAAGTTAGAAGGAGAATGATTATCTATGATAATAATTCTATCACCAGCTACAAGATTATTTCTTTCCATGATTTCTTTAAAATTTTTGGCTGTTTCATATAAATCGCCATATGTGATTTTTGATTCTGTATCATCATTATTTAGAGTAATAATAAGATCTTTTGATGTATGTTTTTCACATAATTGCGTTACTTTTTCCTTAAATAACTGATAACCGTCCATAATTTCCTCCACGTTAAAAATTTCTACAAATTGTTATTAATTATATATAAATGTTGCTATTATATGTATAAATATTGTTATTACATATGTTAATCTGTAAAAAGTGTACATAATCACTTCTTCTTTATCGGCATAAAATAAGGAAATATGTAGCAAAAAAATACTATAATTTAATGAAACTTTTTTAGCCAAGAGGTGTTCATTAAATTATAGTATTTATATAAGGTGATTAAATAATTAAATAATTAAATAATTAATTAGCTATTTTGTTGTAGTTTGTAATGCAGCGGCAAGCTTCTTTTCTGCACGAACTGCTTTGTTATATTGGCGAATTCTAAAATTGATTTCTGTATATAAAGCTTTAAGTAATGACATATCTTCATGAGCTGAAGCATCCATAAGTACTGGCATTGCTGTACCTATTACAGGTGAAGCTGTTTCAGACATTGATTGAAGATGTTTAGCATCAACATTACTTACAAGATAATAACATGCATCGCTTATTAATTCTACTGTTTTTGTTGGCTTAGTTAAGCATTCTGGTTTATATGTACCATTTTCATCAAAGAATGATTTATCGTAAAGTACACTTGAAACATGAGATGCTACAGAATTTAAATCTTCATCGGTTTTTATGTATTTTACAGAAGATGCTATAGGTGTTAATAATGCGTGAACTGGTTCTTTGTAAGATACAATAGAAGTTATTTTACTACTGTGAGCTTTTAGTTCTTTAGTATATTTATTTAAAAATAATTGTGAAAATCCTTGTCCATCAAAAGAAACACATTTTCTAACATTCTCACCATGAGTTATTGTAGCATATTGTGATAAGTTACCACCTTTAGAATGGCCTGTAACATGTGAGACATCGTATTTCTTTTCAACATTGGCGATAAATTTACCAGCTTCTAATTGTAAATCAGTATCTGCATGATAAGCACCTTCAAGATTATCTAACCAAGGTTCATTAAGTCCTTTAGTTCCTTGATATACAATAACTGCTTCGGCACCTTTTATGTTTTTGCAGCGTTTATTTACAAATGCGACAGCTCTAATATTAGTATCTATAGAAGCAATGGCTGTAAGGTCACATAGTGTTTTGTCTTTTTCAATTTCTTTAAACATTTCAATTGCCTCAGAATCTTTTATACCACTTGCTGGTGAACTAATAAGGTTTTCATTATAAATTCCATTAGTTTTCATTGAATTAAGTTTATCTTGAATATTTACTAAATCATCAGTATTCTCAAAATATACATAATTAGATAGTAGTAGCATCTGTTTTTGAGATAAATTTAGTGTTTTATCAACGGAAGCATTAGATGCGACTATTCCGACTAGTAAAAATATTACCAAAAAGGCTGGTAATATAATCATGACGGTTTTTAATCCAAAATGTTTTTTTATTCCCCTTTTTTTCAATTTTATAACCCCTTTTCTACGCAAATATACCAAATTATTTTACATACTCTATAAAATAATTATAACAGAAATATGTGTGCACAGCAATAAAGTTGTAACATTTTATTAATATTTAAGAAAATTGTTTTGTATCTTATTAAAATTTTAAAATGTAAAGAAAAAAACTTTACAGATAGGATTTTATAGTATATAATGATTAAGGATTTTGAAAGTGAGGAACTATGAATGGAGAGTAGTATGAATCACGATAAAGAAGCTATAGAACTTTTGAATAAGAAGTATCATCTTACGTTGTTATATGATTTTTATGGGGAATTACTTAAAGAGAACAACAGACAGATATATGAAGATTATATATTAAATGACTTGTCACTAGGTGAAATCGCTTCTGAGAGAGGTGTAAGTAGACAAGGTGTTTATGATACAATTAAAAGGACTGTTAAGAAATTAGAGGAATATGAGAGTAAGATACATTTAATAGAGCGCTATGATAGTATTCATAGAAAGGTTACAGATATACAAGATATATTGTCTGATATTAACAAAACTACCCAATTAGATAGTTCTAATAAAAAGAAGATAGATAGAATTGGTAAGATATTAGAGGATATTAGTAATGAAACTTAGGTTTAGTGAGAATTAGGTTATTATTAGGTTATTATAAAGTAGTAAATTTTATATTTATAATTTAGTATAGAAAAATATGTGACTAGCTAGTATAGGAAAATATATGACTAGTATAGGAATAGTTAGAATAGTATAGGTATATAAGTTTATTTTAAAGAATATATGTGAAGGGAAGAAAGTTTAATGGCATTTGATAGCTTATCAGAGAAACTTCAGAATGTATTTAAGAATTTAAAAGGAAAAGGTAGATTAACAGAAGCGGATGTTAAGGCTGCCATGAGAGAAGTAAAATTAGCTTTATTAGAAGCAGATGTTAACTTTAAGGTTGTTAAGCAATTTATAAAGTCTGTTAATGAGAGAGCTATAGGACAAGATGTTTTAACATCTCTTACACCAGGACAGATGGTTATAAAGATAGTTAATGAAGAGATGGTTAAGTTAATGGGAGATACGACAACAGATATTTCCTTAAAACCAGGTAGTGAAATTACAGTTATTATGATGTGCGGTTTACAAGGTGCAGGTAAAACAACTACAACAGCAAAGCTTGCAGGTAAGTTTAAGCAAAAAGGTAAGAACCCATTATTAGTAGCTTGTGATATATATAGACCTGCTGCTATTAAGCAGTTACAGATTAATGGCGAGAAACAAGGTGTTCAGGTTTTCTCAATGGGTGATGGACACAGCCCAGTTAATATAGCTAAGGCAGCTATTGAACATGCAAGTAAGAATAATCACAATGTTGTAATCCTAGATACAGCAGGTAGATTACATATAGATGAAGACATGATGAATGAGTTAAAGGATATTAAGGCAAGTATTGTTGTAGACCATACTATCCTAGTAGTAGACTCAATGACAGGTCAAGATGCTGTTAATGTTGCAGAAACATTTAACAATGCATTAGATATAACAGGTGTTATTCTTACAAAATTAGATGGTGATACTCGTGGTGGTGCGGCTTTATCAATTAGAGCAGTTACATCAAAACCTATATTATATGTAGGTATGGGTGAGAAATTATCTGATTTAGAGCAATTTTATCCAGATAGAATGGCTTCAAGAATACTAGGTATGGGAGATGTTCTTACCCTTATAGAGAAAGCAGAAGCTGAGATGGATATGGATAAAGCTAAGGAATTAGAGAAGAAGATGCGTAAAGCAGAGTTTGATTTCAACGATTTCTTAGATCAGATGCAACAGATGAAGAAGATGGGTGGCTTAACATCAATTATGGGTATGTTAGGAATCGGTGGAAGCCAACTTCAAGGAATAGAGATAGATGATGATGCAACAAAACCTATTGAGGCAATTATTCAATCTATGACTATGGAAGAAAGAACTAATCCATCTATTCTTAATCCATCAAGAAAGAATAGAATTGCCAAAGGTGCAGGTGTTGATATCTCAGAGGTTAATAGATTAGTGAAACAGTTTGAACAATCTCGTAAGATGATGAAACAAATGTCTGGAATGATGAAGGGCAAAGGTAAAATGGGTAAATTTAAACTACCATTTGGATTTTAATGCTAACAAGTCTTAAAATATTAGTTAGACTTGATATAGATATATCATTATCAAGGAGGTGAAAGGTAATGGCAGTAAAAATCAGATTAAAAAGAATGGGACAAAAGAAAGCTCCTTTTTATAGAATAGTAGTTTCTGACTCAAGATCACCTAGAGATGGTAAGTTCATCGAAGAAATCGGAACTTATGATCCAACTAAGGAACCAGCTGAAGTTAAAGTTAATACAGAGGCTGCTCAAAAATGGTTATCAAATGGTGCACAACCAACTGAGACTGTAAACAGATTATTCAAAAATGCTAATATTGTTAAATAGGAGGATTTAATAATGAAAGAATTAGTTAAATTAATTGCTATGTCATTAGTTGATCATCCTGAAGAAGTTGTAGTAAATGAAACTGAGAAGGAAGATACAATTGTATTGGAATTAAAAGTTGCAACTGACGATATGGGAAAGGTGATCGGTAAACAGGGAAGAATAGCTAAGGCTATCAGAACTGTAGTAAAAGCCGCAGCATCTAAGGAAGAGAAAAAGGTTGTTGTAGATATACAATAATTATATAATCTCACGAAAAATTGAGCCAATAGAATGAGATAATCATTTTATTGGCTCTTGTTATATATTTAATATATTATATCATATGATGTTAATTCGCTATATGCAGCTGAACTACCTAGTGTTGATCTTAATATAATAAATTCATAGTTTGTTATTCCTGATACAGTTCTTAATGATATTGCTGCACCGCCACCAGCGTCTAATTGTGTAGACCAATTTTGATCTATAGTTCTGCTACCATCATAGTATCTAAAAATACCTTGAACTGTGCAGTTTGGTGTTCCATGTAAATGTGCTGTTAATACACCATATTGAGTTATTGTAAGTAGGTATTTTGTTGGAACATCTGTACCAGATTGTCCTGTTGATTCAGATGAAGGTCTCTGTGTTGGAGAAGCTGTAGGTGTAACTGTTGGCTTAGGAGTTGCAGTAGGCTTCTTTGTAGGTTTAGGAGTTGCAGTAGGCTTTTTTGTAGCTGTTGGTTTTTTAGTAGGTGCTGGAGTAGCTGTTGCAACTTCTTCTACTAATTCTTCTTCCTGACTACCATCTACTTCACCGTCATCAAGTGGTGTATCTTCGGAGTTTATATCTTCTAATGAAACCTCTTCAGGGGCACTTGCTACTTCTTCAGTGTCTGTAGTAGACAAATCTGGTATTTCAGTACTTTGAGTAGTAGTGTCACTAGCAACCTCTGATGAATCTTCGTTATTAGATGATTTACTTGCTGCGCCTATTACAATTACAATAACTAAGATTAGTATTCCTAGTGCAAGTGATATTTTCATAAATGGATTGTTTTCTTCATCTAATGTATTTCTAAAATTATTATCTATTGAATCTTCAAAGTTATTTGCTCTATTAATTTGTTGTTGCTCTGGACTGTTTCTAAGATTAGGATTAAATGGCTGATTATTTCCATTATCCATGTTGTTATGTGGCCTATTATTACGATTATATGGATTATGATTGTCAGGATTAAACTGTTGATTATTATGTCTGTGTTGAGGTGGCATTTGTCCATGTGTCGGTCTATTAGGTTCAATATTATTCATGTTAAATTGGCCATCATATGGATTATAAGGCTGATATTCTGTAGCATTATCAAAAGAATTGTTATTCTGATTAAATCTATTATATTTGCTCTTAACACGATTATTTTGATAGTAACTCATGATATCACCCCTTTCAACACCAATACATAATTATAAATAAAAAATTAAATACCCTTAACAATATTTTAACATTTTCTTAATAAAAAATCAAGGATATTTGATTGACTATTTTTTATGTGTTTGTTTATAATGGTTTGTGATGGTTTGGAATTTTACAATGTTGTATAAATTAATATATTTGACTAATTTAGATAAAGGAAGGGTATTAATATATGAAGGATTTACTAAGAGTGGGTGTTATTGCTAATACTCATGGCGTTAGAGGTGAGGTTAAGGTTTTTCCAACTACTGATGATGCTAATAGATATAAAAAGTTAAAGAAGGTTATTTTAGATACTGGAAAAGAGCAGATTGATTTAGAGATTCAAAGTGTTAAGTTTTTTAAGCAATTTGTTATTGTAAAGTTTAAAGACATTGATAATATTAATGATATTGAAAAATATAAAGGTATGGAGTTATTTGTTACAAGGGAGAATGCTGTTAAGTTAGCACCTAACGAGAATTTTATATGTGATTTGGTAGGGTGTAATGTTATAGTTGATACAGATAAGTCAGTATTAGGTATAATTAAGGATGTTCTTATTACAGGGGCTAATGATGTATATGTAGTTGAAGATGGTAAAGGTAATGAGATACTTCTTCCTGTAACAAAGGAATGTGTACTTGATGTTAATGTTGATAATAAAGAGGTCTTAGTACATTTGTTACCAGGATTATTGGATATTTATATTGAGAAAGAATAGTAGATGAATGGAGAATAGTATGAATTTTCATGTAATGACGTTGTTTCCAGATATGATAACACAAGGTTTGAATGTTAGTATTATGGGAAAAGCAATTGAAAAGGGACTTATATCTATTAATGCGGTGGATATAAGGGATTTTTCAACTAATAAACATATGAAAGTGGATGATTATCCATATGGTGGTGGTGCTGGTATGGTTATGCAAGCACAGCCTGTTTATGATGCATATAAAAGTATTGAGAATAATTGCAAGAAAAAGCCAAGAGTAATATATATGACACCACAAGGTAAGGTCTTTAATCAATCTATCGCACAGGAATTGGCTAGAGAAGAGGAACTTATATTTTTGTGTGGTCATTATGAAGGTATTGATGAAAGGGTTCTTGAGGAAATTGTAACGGATAATATATCTATAGGAGATTTTGTGTTAACTGGAGGAGAAATGCCTGCTATGATTATGATAGATGCAATCTCTAGGTTAATTCCAGAAGTATTACATAATGATGTATCTGCAGAGATTGAGTCTTTTCATGATAATTTACTTGAATATCCACAATATACAAGGCCTGAAGAAGTATTAGGACGAAGAGTGCCAGATGTTTTGTTATCAGGTCATCACAAGAATATTGATACTTGGAGAAGGGAACAATCATTACTTCGTACATATGAAAGAAGACCAGATTTACTTAAAGATGCTATTTTAGATAAAAAGGATAAAGCATTTTTAGATAAACTAAAGGGTTAGATATAAAAATAGTATAAATTTATTAGATTTATGCTTGAATATGTATTATAATTATGTTATATTAAAAAACGTTGAGGATGTGACGGATAGGTCTGCCTCATACCTATACTCAGTGGATGGTAACTCCGACCGCTTCTTAGTATTAGGTTTATTATATAATATTTAGGAGGAATTAGTTATGTTAAGTAAAGAAAAGAAACAAGCAATTATCGTAGAATATGGTAAGAGCGCAACAGACACTGGATCACCAGAGGTTCAAGTTGCTTTATTAACAGCAAGAATTACTGAGTTAACTGAACATTTAAAAGTTAACCAAAAAGATCACCACTCAAGAAGAGGTCTTCTTAAGATGGTAGGTCAAAGAAGAGGTCTTTTAGAGTATCTTAAGAAAACAGATATCAATCGTTACAGAGCTCTAATTGAAAGATTAGGATTAAGAAAATAATAACTTAATTTTAAGGAAAAGGCTTATATAGGATAGCATAAACTACCTATATAAGCCTTTTTTATTTTATAGGAAATTACAATTATAAGAGTGATATAAAATAAGGATTTTAAAAGGGGGTATTTGTACAAAATGTACAAATACCCCCTTTTATACGGTGTAAAAAAACTTAATTTTTGTTAATGTTGCACAAAGAAATTTACAAAAAAAGTAAACATATCCCTATAATTGTAAATTATGGTTTGTGTTTTTTAGTATTTACCGGAATATGTAAATTTTCTTTGTATAGTTTGTATACAGGTGTAGAATAGGCCATATTGACATTATTGAAACATGGAATTATAATCAAATTCGTTATTAGATATTAAGGCATTTTTATGGGGGAACAAAAAGTTCTAAAATGTAGTAACTAGAAATTAGGAAACAAATAGTAGATATTAATTACTTATGACCTGAGGTCATGAGTCGGTATGAAAGGGGTCGATTATTATGAAGAAATTAGTAACATTAGCATTAATTATTGTAGTAAGCGTTGTTTGTGTATTGGGAGTAAGTATGATAAATGCTTCTGCAGAAGAAACAGTTAAAACAGAGGGAACAAAGGCAGTTAATTCTTTGGAAGAAAAAGAAGAAGCTAATAAGGCAGCTTCAAGAAAGAAATTAAAAGAGGCAACAAAAAAGATGACTCGTAAACAAGGGGAATATACTTTTACATATAGGTTATATGTAGATTATTTGGAGTATTTATCATTTAGAAAAGGACATGATGGAGAATATACTATTCAATATACTGTAAATGATGAAGAAATGCGTACAGCGGTAATGAAAATTGAGGGATTTGAGTTATTTAACTGTCAACCAACATTTATTTCTCATTACATTGATATTGAAGGAGTTACAGAGGGAGATGTTATTGAATATACATATTCTTATATGAATTATTATATGCAATATGATACGCCTTCAGTTGAAAGTGGTGTTCAAATAGTTGAATAATTCAACCATTTGAATATCATATAGAGACATAAATTATATCTAATAACTAATTGACTAAGTATATTATTAAAATAAGTAAGTAAATAAGTAATTAAATAAGTAACCAAGTAAATAACTAAGTAAATAACTAAGTAAATAACTAAGTAAGTGTAAGTGAGCCGTTAATTATATTATTAATTGACGGTATTTTTGTTTTATAGACTAACTATGTCAAATAGAAATTAAAAAGAAATTGCTAAGAAGAAAGTGTATTTTAAAAGAAAAATAAGTGTGCTATACTGATATAAAAGTTGTTAAGGAGACAAATTTAATGAAATATAATAAGATTGTTAAAGGAACTTTTATTGAGAGACCAAATAGATTTATTGCATATGTTGAAATAGATGGAACAATTGAAAAATGTCATGTGAAAAATACTGGTAGATGCAAGGAGTTACTTATAAAAGGAGTAACGGTGTATTTAGAAGAAGGAGATAATCCTAATAGAAAAACTAAATATTCTTTAGTTGCGGTTGAAAAAGGTAATATTTTAATAAATATTGATTCACAAGCACCTAATAAAGTTGTTGGAGAATGGCTTAATTCCTATAAGGAACAGTACAATATAACGCATATTAAGCCAGAGAAGACTTATAAAGAGTCAAGAATAGATTATTATTTTGAAACAGAAGTTACAAAAGCATATATGGAGGTAAAGGGAGTTACTTTACTAGATGGAAAAATTGCGAGATTTCCTGATGCACCAACTATTAGGGGAATTAAGCATATAGAGCATTTGGTAGATTTAGTTGAACAAGGATATGATGCTTATATAATGTTTGTAGTACAATGTAAGGGTGTAATTTCTTTTGAGCCTAATGATATAACTCATAAAGAATTTGGAGATGCATTGCGTATAGCGGCTAAAAAGGGAGTAAAGATACTTGTATATGATTGTGTTGTTACAGAGGATTCTATGAGAATGGATAAGTTAATACAACAGGGAATATTTTAACTTGAGTATGGATAGAAATTTTTATAATATAGCTATGGAATAGAATTTTTATTTGTGAAATAAATCAATAATTAATAAAAAGTATAAGAGAATATGGAGTTTACAATGAATATAACATTTAGAAAGTGTACAGATAAAGATTTTGAGTATGTATATGAATTAAGAGAAAAAGGATTTAGATGGTATCTAGAAGATATATTAAATGGTTGGGATGAGAATGCTCATAAAGATATTATTAGACATGAAATGGCCGAGCATTTAGAAGATATGAATATAATTGTGTATAAGGGAAATGATGCAGGATTATTTACCTATTATAAAGATGAGAATAATTCAGTATTTATAGATATGATAGTTCTTGAGCCAGAATATAGAGGTATGGGAATTGGGGCAAGTCTGCTGCAATTCTTGATAGATGCATATCCAGGAGTAAGGTTATATCTAAGAACTTATGAAAAGAATCCAGCTAGGAAATTATATAATAAATTCGGATTTAAGGTTTATGATACGGAAACAAATTATGTATGGATGGAATTAGTGTAATTCAATATAAATCAATATAATACATCCTAAAACAATATATTATATGCAACATCTATGTTCTTTAATAAAATATATAAATATGTTATAGTAGGTGGAAACAAGAAAGGAGATATTATGAGTAAATTAAGTTCAAAAATATACTCTATAATATTAACTATATTATTAAGTATATTTTTGGGAATTTTAGTATCAGGGTGTAATAATAAAGAGAAAAATAATAAGATAGATATAGAAAGATTAAGTAAAGAAAAATATAATAAAAAAGAAGAATATGATTTAGACAAAGAACTTCCTAAAATCAATGAGGAGTTAGTTGAATATATTGAAGGATATGATGAATATTTGGTGTTTATGAATTTAGAGGGTAATAGTATTAAAGCAGGCGATGCGTCTTTTGATGCTGACGAAGATTCTAAAGATGAGTTATGGGATGCATATCTTGCAGATAATTTTGTATTTGGTAGTGCACAGGTGTCATCAATAGATACAAAAAAAGGAGAATTCAAGGAATGTACATATGATGAATATGGAATGGAAGGGTTTATTAGGGAGATGGAAGATAGTTGGACAGAGGGATATGTTTGGTATAATAATAAGAAGGAAATAGAAAAAATAGTTTCTTATGGAGAAATAGTAATTCAAGATTATTCAGTGATTGAAAGGACAGTTCCAGCTATTTGCGTGGAAGGAACTACAAAGGAAGATTTAAGCAGTGATATAAAGGATGGGATATACTTATCAGCTAAAATAAATAAAGATGGTAGTATTACATATGAAATGTGTGAAACACAATTAGAAAGGATTTTGGAAGATAAAAGGCAATTGTTTATAGATTCTATAGATGAAATGATAGGCGAAGATATATATGGTATAGTTGATATAAAGTATGATAAAGATGAAGATACAATGTTTAAAAATTTCACAGTAAAGATAAAGGATGAGGAAGATTTTAAAGGAAAAGATACTGTTACAGAGAATTTGACTAATATAGGGACATGGTATCAAGCATTACAGGGGAAAGGGAATATAAAGGTAAATGTTGAGTTTAATGAAATAAGATAAGGAA
Organism: Lachnospiraceae bacterium; assembly: GCA_015057455.1. Taxonomy (GTDB): domain Bacteria; phylum Bacillota; class Clostridia; order Lachnospirales; family Lachnospiraceae; genus SIG301. The sequence continues at coordinate 32,608 of SVEH01000013.1, forward strand.
CAATAATAAAAGGAAGTTAGGAAGATGTATACATGTTTAATAAAAGGTATGATAAAAGATTTGATTTTAATAGGGACGGAGAATTATCTAGAAGAGAGAGGAATATTAGACGTAAGATATTTGAAGAAGTAAAAAGAGTTGAAAATAAACAAAGGGAGGAACAAGAGCTTAGAGAAAAGTATAGGTGGAGAGATTTTTGTGAAGATGGTTCGGATTATGACATTGATCCAGAGGATTATGAAGATGAGTCTGATTATGAGGAAGCCTTAGAAGAAGCAAAATATGCATGGAGAGAGCATTGTGAAGACGGCTCGAGATATTATATTTCTCCCCACTATTATGAAACTGAGATTGAATATTATAAAGCATTAAAAGAAGCCAAAAAAGAAAGATATGGATGGAGAGAGAATTGCGAAGATGGTTCAGAATATGATATTGATCCAGAAGACTATGAAGGCGAGTATGAATACAATGAAGCATTAGAAGAAGCCAAAAAAGAAAGATATGGATGGAGAGAGAATTGTGAAGACGGTTCGGAATATGATATCTATCCAGAAGATTATGAAACTGAAGATGAATATTATGAAGCATTAGAAGAAGCTGAAGAAGAAAAATATAGCTGGAGGGAATATTGTGAAGACGGTTCGGATATTGGTATTTATCCAGAATATTATGAGACAGAGGAAGAATATGAAGATGCTTTATATGAGGCTAGGCAAGAGGAAGAAGAGAAACTTTTTTATTTTGTAGAAAAAGTAAAGAAAACAGATGATAAAGATGCAACTAATGATGATGATGAAATTAACGAGAAGGAATATGTAGATGATAGTGATATAGGAGTATCAGTTGAGGAAGAAAATCATAACTCATTTGATAAAACAAGTCAGGTGAAAGAAATTAAGGAAGAAGATTACGCAAATAAGAGAAGATATGAGGCAGCAAAAGAGTTAGAAGATATTAGAAATAGTTATTATAGCAGTGAATATAAGAAAGAAATTATGGAAAAATGTAATTTTATACTAGAGCAAGCTGATAATGTGATTGCAGCAAATTATTTTACTCATAACAATGGATTTTTATATTCTGCAGCAGTAAGGGAAAATATCGAGTTAGATATTACATTGCCTGGTGAAGAAACCAAGCCCCAATATGAAGCCTATGAAATAATTGATAAAATAGCAAGAAAAGATGTATCCAAGGCTATAGATGTGTGGAAATGGCTTGTTGATAATTTTATTCCTTATAAGCAATATGATGCAAATGTTACTAAAGCGGTGGTATATAATATACTCCGTAGAGTAGTTTATAAAGAAGATGAAATAAAAGAGGAATTAGTAAGACGTTTTAATACAGATAAAAAGTTTATGAATACAGTGGTTAAGTTTTCTGAGGACAGTTATTGGGATTTATCAGGGGTAGTATATAAAGCCCTTGAGATGGAGCATTATGAATTAGCAAAATTAATGTATAAAAGTAGATTAGAAATAGGCAATTGGAGAGAACACATTAGATTTACAGAAGAACTTATAGATCAAATAGATTATGATGAAGGATTTGCACAAGGGGAATATATATATGTAGAACTGCTTCCTATTGCTAAAGAAATAGGCGATGATATGGTTAAGGAGGAGGCAGAAAAATGGGAAGAAAATATGATGGATGACTTATGTGATGCATGTCCTAATGATTCTGTTTATGCTTATCTTGGTAAGAATTCATGGAGAAAAAATGTGCCGGATGGAAAAAAATATGGCATACATCCTTTAGATTATGAGAATGAAGAAGATTATTTAGAAGATATAGAGTATGAAAAAAATGGATGGAAGAAGAAATATCGCAGCGGAGCATATGCTAAAATTGGAATAAATATAGATGATTTTGATCGAGAAGAAGAATATTTGAAAGAACTACAAAGAAAAAGAGAGAGTTATGTAAATAATAAGAAGCAGCGTGAAAATGAGTATCATGAAAACATAAAACGTCAAGTAGAAGAAAAGGCTATTAATAGAAAAGAGAGGTTTGGAAGAGATGATATATACATATTTGTAGGGGTGGTTTATGAAGACTCCAATAGAGTCTATAACTATTTGACTGAAGATGAGTCAATTGATATTGGTGATATAGTAGCTGTGCCGGTAGGATATGCGAATGAGGAAAAAAAGGCTAAAGTGGTGTCAGTAGGGAAGTATGAGAGAATTGCAGCACCATATTCTCCTGATAAATGTAAGTATGTGTTGAGGAAGATAGAGATGTAGGAGGAACAATTATGTTAGTATATGATGGAACAAAGACTGACTTTTTAAGAAGTGTTGAATTAGATACAATTGCGTATGAAATAGAGACTAATATATATGAGAAAATGAATCGCAGGACAGCGGCTAGTGAATTTCGAGCATGGGAGAATTCATTAGAATATATGTATAAGGTGTTAAATGACCCTGAGATACCAACGGATGCGGGAATTGCCATAGAGTATAATATTCCCCAGACATCAAAAAGGGTTGATTTTTTAATATCTGGTTATGATATTGATGATAACGGAAATGTAGTGATTATAGAACTTAAGCAGTGGGACAAGATTAACGCAGTAGATGGAAAAGATGGCTTAGTAGAAACATATACAGGCAATGCATTTAGACAAGTAGTACATCCATCATATCAAGCGTGGTCATATGCTACTCTTATTAGTGATTACAATGAATCAGTTCATAATGGGCAAATAGATTTATTTCCATGTGCTTATTTACATAATTATAGAAGAAATAAAAATAATGATCCATTAGATAGCGAGCAATATGAGGTGTATATAGAAGATGCACCTGCATTTACAAGAGGACAGGTAGATGATTTAAGAAAATTTATCAAAAAAAGTGTAGTTAAAGGTGATAATAAAGAAATACTATATAGAATAGAACATGGAAGAATAAAGCCTTCTAAGAGTTTGCAAGATGCAATTGCTAAGATGCTTAAGGGAAATAAAGAATTTATTATGCTAGATGAGCAAAAAGTAGTATATGAAGAAATACTTGATGCTTCTCGTAAATCAATAAAGGATAATAAAAAAAGAGTTGTTATTGTACAAGGTGGGCCAGGAACGGGTAAAACAGTAGTTGCAATAAATTTACTAGCACAGTTGACTAACGAAGAACAATTTGTTCAATATGTATCTAAAAATAGTGCACCTCGTAATGTATATTCAAAGAAACTTAGAGGAGATATGCGTAAAAGTAGCATAGACAATATGTTTAAAGGTTCAGGAATATATACAGAGACTGCTGTGGGTGTAGTAGATACTATACTTGTAGATGAGGCTCATAGATTAAATGAAAAATCTGGTATGTTTCAAAATCTAGGTGAGAACCAGATAAAAGAGATAATTCATGCTGGTAAATGCAGCGTATTTTTCATAGATGAAAGCCAAAGAGTTACATTAAAGGATATTGGAAGCGTTAAAGAAATAGAAAAATGGGCATATTTAGAGGATGCAGAAGTGATTCATATGGAACTAGTATCTCAGTTTAGATGTAATGGTTCTGACGGATATCTTGCATGGCTAGATAATGTATTAGATATAAGAGAAACAGCCAACTACAATATGGAAGGCATAGATTATGACATACAAATATTAGATTCACCACAAGAGGTTCGCAATGTAGTAATTGAGAAAAATACAGTAGCCAACCGAGCTAGAATATTGGCAGGTTATTGTTGGGAATGGATAAAAGAAGGCAAAAATGACACCAATATTCACGACATTAAAATAGGTGATTTTGAGATTAGTTGGAATCTTAGTGGAAGTGAAACATTTGCCATAGATGAAACCTCTGTAAATGAAGCAGGTTGTATACATACATCTCAAGGACTTGAATTTGATTATGTAGGCGTAATAATAGGAGAAGATATGCGTTATGAAGATGGTCGTATAGTAACTGATTTTACTAAAAGGGCCAAAACAGATAAATCATTAAATGGAATAAAACGTTTATATAAGGAAGATTCTCAAAAAGCAAAAGAGGCAGCAGATGAAATAATAAAAAATACATACAGAACACTTATGACACGAGGAATGAAAGGGTGTTATGTGTATTGTGTAGATAAGAATTTGGCAGAGTATTTGAAGAAATGCTTGGGTAAAGATTAGATTAATGGAAATATTAAATTAATATACATATTAAAAATAATATATATTAAAAATATAGGTGATGAATAAGTAGAAAAATTTTGATATTACCATAAATTATAGTAGTAAATTTCGTATATAAGACATATAACAATAAACAACGATAAATATTGAGAAATCAAGAAAACGGAGGAATTGGAATGAAATTTATGAAATGTACAACAATTATACTAGTATTATTAATGGTAATTTGCTTTGGAGGGTGCAGCAATAAAGAAGTAGTAAATAATAATGTTGAAAATCAAGAAGATGGAAACGTTCGAGAAACAGATAATAAAAAATCAGAAAAGGATACAGACAGTGAAAGTTTTAAAGATAACGATGGCGATAAAGAATCAGAAAGAGACATGGATATAGATAAAGAAGAGAAAGCAAATCTTTCTGATAAAGGTACAATTAGTGGAATTGATTATGCTATTTCAGATATAAATGTAACAGATTCTAAATCAGCAAAAAAATATTCCCAAAGAGGATATTTAATGGACACAGAAAATCGCCCAGATGCACCGTATTATTTCTATATTTGTTCAGGAGTTAAAAGCTCTGCAGGGAATAAAATAGAAGTAGTAGATATTAAAATAGATAAAAGTAAAAATGTAAAGATTACAGTAAAAGAAACAAAACCAGCGGTGGGAGAAGTATCAGCAATGGTAATGACATATCCATGCGTATTAGTTACATTACAGACATATCCAAATGATATAGTAATAAGGAATACAGAAGGGGAAGAGTTTAAAAGGCTTAATTAGGAGGTATCTAAGATAATTATAATCTTGCATATAAGGAATATGATATCATTATTGGAAATGTAGCAGATGATGATGTTTTTAAAACAGTAGATATGTATTTTAAGGGTATATGGGAAGAAGATAGAGCGATGCAAGAACTTAAGTATTATAAGAAAAATGATCAAATATGTGTAGTCAACCAAGATGTGATAAATACATATTTAAAATTTGTAAAATCGTATGAAGTGAGGAATTAATATGCTAGATCATAATGTATTAACAGGAATATATAGACAAAACTTAGAGAATGATATTATTAAGGAATTAGCAAGGCAAAAGAATCTTGATATGATACAAGCAATGAATATATATTATAAAAGTGAACTTGCAGAACATGTTGAAACTGGGTTGTATGGTATTGATAATATGGATTATAGATACCTTGTAAATGATTTAATAGAAAATGAAAGTAATTTGTTTGAAGAATATAGAGATACGAAATAAAAGAAAAGCAATAATAAAAGTGAAGAAAGCATAAAAATAAACCTACCTCCCAAAGTTAGAACTAAAAATCTAACTTTTGGGAGGTTTTTTATATGGATAAATTAGTGTTTGATTTAAGAAAAACTATGTTTAAACATGATGTAATACTTGGAAATGATGACATGGATAAAATCTAAACTTAACTTTAGAAAAAATTTATATCTAAATAATTGAATATTAAAAAGATACAAAGTATACTAGTAGATGTCGGAATATATGTTCGTGAGATTGATAATGTAAAGGATGTACTTATGAAAAGTTTATTTGAAGTTTTACCAGAGGATTTTTTTAAACCTTTTACAAGTAAATATAAAAAAGAATATGCAGATTGTATAATGTTATTGTTTAATTCTTTTAAATCTGAGATTTCGTATGGTGTTAATAGAGATATTGTTGTAAAGGAGTTAGAGAATTATTTTGAAATAGATGATATTGAGATGTCTTTTGATGATGAGAATTATATAAGTGATGCCCGTGAAAAGTCTAACGGAGTAATAGCATATTTGAAGAATTGTGGTTGGATAGAGTATGAGGAGGAAAAGAATCATCAGTTAAATGTTGTATTACAAGAGTATACAATTCCTATAATTGAAAGTATGAATAAAGTAATTAGTCAAGAAGAAACAGAGTATCAAGGTATTATTTCCCAGATTCACTCAAGTTTGCAGAATAAGGAGTTATATGTTAAACCTTATGAGTTGATTATAAAAGGTGTTAAAGAGAATACGGAGAGACTAATTTCAGAATTAAAGAGATTGAATGCAAGTATAAAAAGACATATGGATAAGCAGACAAGTGAAATGGATGCAGCTGAGATACTAGATCATTTCTTTGTTTATCATACTAATATAGGGTCTAAAGCATATCTTAGAATGAAAACTAGCGAGAATGTGTCTTATTTTAGAAGTGCAATTATTGCTAAAATAGAAGAATTAATGGAAAGTTCCAATATAATGGATAGGGCTGTAGCTGGTTATATGGATGTAGAGCAAGAGGAAGACAAAGATATTGCTTATGACCGTATTGTGTCTGATTTACTTGATGTTAAATCTATGTTTTACAGGCTTGATGAAATAATTGAAGAGATAGATAGAAAACATACGCGTTACATGAAAAATGCTGTTATGAGAGCTCGTTTTAAATTGTCTACAGGTAATAATATGGAAGGTAAAATATCAAGAATACTAGATTATATAGCTGAAGATATTAATAACGAGAATTCAAGTATATATGATATAAATGAAGAGTTAAATAGTATATTTAATGTATATCAACAAGGGTTTGTTTCAACAGAATCATTAAAAACTATCCCCGTTAGTAAAAAGCATAGTAAGGTTGATTGCATATCAGATAATGTAATTATGACTGAAGAGGAAAGAGCTTTATATAAAGAAGCTTTACGAATGAAAAATAGAAAAAGATTTTCAAGAAAGAATATTGATGAATATGTTAATATGTTGCTAAAGGATAGGGAAAAAATATCAGTTGACGAAATCCCAATTGAATCAAAAAGAGACCTTATAAGAATTATATACATAAGGATATATGGAGGCAACAAAGCTAATAAGTATAAAATAAATAGGACAGATAAAAAAGTAAATAAGATGGGATATACATTTCCACTGTTTGAGATTATAAAACAGTAATTAGGAGTGAAAAAAAGAGGAGAATATTATGTTTGAAATATTAAATGAATCGGTAACGCAAAAAGATAAGTTTCGTATAGCAGCTAATAAACTTTTAAATAATTGCTTTATATTAAAAAAGCGTGATGATACAAGAAAAGATTATATATTTATTAAGCAAAATTATGAAATGTTTGCCACATATTTTGAATTGCTTGGATATGAAATAAAGATAAATGAAGATCAAGGTGTAATTGGTTTAGTTAATCAATTTGGTACTGGGAGAGTAGAGCTTAGTAAGTATGAAAGTATAATTCTACTTATATTAAGATTATTATATATAGAAAAAAGAAAGCAGATATCTACATATTCCGAAGAAGTAATGGTCATAATGGAAGAAATACGTGAAAAGTATGCAATGCTAAAGATAAAGACAAAACCTGTTATGGACAAGGGAATGGAGAAGAATTTCATTAAGGTATTTAGAAAGTATAATATCATTCAGAATTTAGATACTGATGTGAATAATGCAGAAGCTAGAATTATAATATATCCATCTGTTATTATGGCTGTGACAGTAGAAGATGTGACTAATTTTTATGAGATGACAGAGAAGAAATTACAAGAATATGCTAATAACAAGGAAGATTTAGCTGAAATAGATAGTATAATAGATGAAAGTGAGTAGTGTAATGGATAATCAGAATAAGATTTTAACAAGGGTACAATTAGTAAATTGGCATTTTTTTGAAGATGAACGAATGTCTATACATGGTTCTACTTTAATAAGTGGAGAAAATACAGCAGGAAAATCTACTATATTAGATGCTATACAACTAGTGTTAACTACCAATACTAGAAGATTTAATATGGCTGCTAATGATAAAGGAAAGCGTAATTTAAAAGGATATGTAAGATGTAAAATAGGTAATGTGGGAGAGACATATTTACGAAAAAATACAGTTCCTGCCAATGTTGCATTGGAATTTTATGAAGAAAAAGGCGATAGGTATTTTGTTATAGGTGTTCATATGACATCACCAGATGAGGAAAGTGCCGTTAAAACAAAATGGTATGTAGAAGAATGTAGATTAGAAGATATGTCTTTTATTGTAAACAACAGAGCTGCCCTAGACTCTGAATTTAGAGTTAAAGGAAAGCGTATACATTACATTGAACAGAAAAATGTAGCACGAGATAGGTTTAAAAGAAGACTTGGTAATCTAGATGATAAATTTTTTGATATAATACCTAAGTCATTGGCATTTAAACCTATGGATAATGTAAAAGATTTTATAAATAAATTTGTACTATCTGAGAATAAAATAGATGTTGATTTATTAAGAGAGAATATAGAAACATTGAAAGAATTAGAGGATTTATTAGAAAGATCTAATAAGCAATATATAGCATTAAATAAAATACTAGATGTATATAATAATATAGAAAAGAACGATTATGATATTTTAATTAATGATATGCTTATATCTATAGCAGATAAAGAAGCATTAATATACGAAATAGAGGAATGTGAAAAAGAAATACGTCAAAAGTTACAATATGCTGAGACAACAAAAGATAATATACATAATTTAAATAAAAGTATTAAAGTAGTAGATGACCAAATAATTGATATTAATGTAGCTATTCAGTCTAATTCTTGTCACGAAAGAAAGAAGAATATACAAGATAGAATAGAAAAACTTGAAGAACAAAAAAGTGTGGAGACACACAATATCTCTAAATTAAAAGAACAAGTAAGAGCATTAAAATTATATATAAGGGAATTGCAGAAAATAGATTATACCTTGTTGATAAACAAAGATATAGATGTAATTGAGAATAAGTGTGATATATCTGAAAAAAATGAGGTATTAGAAAAGTTAGTCAATTTTAAGGAAAAAGAGTATGTTGAGATAAGAAGAAAAGAAGCACGATTAGATAATGAATTAGATGAATTAACTGAAGCTATAAAAGAAAATCAAATGCTTCTAAGACAATTAGAAAAAAACAAATTAGAGTATCCTAGTTCAACAGTAGCCTTGAAGAAAGCTATAGAAGATGAATTTGAAAAGCGTGGTATCAAATCGAAGGCTTATATTTTAGCGCAGTTATTAGAAATAACAGATAAACGTTGGACTAACGCAGTTGAAGGTTACTTAAATACTCAAAAGTTTAATATTATAGTAGAACCACAATACTATGATATTGCATTAGAAGTATACCATAGAAAAATAAAAGAAATACATTCTGCAGGACTAATTAATACCAAAAAACTTGTATTAGATATAGATATTAATAATAAGACATTGGCATATGTAGTAAAAAGTGAGAATAGATATGCTAAGGCATACGCTAATTATATACTTGGAAGAGTTTATCGATGCGATACGGTACAAGAATTAGAAAACTATGATATTGCTATAACAGATGACTGTATGTTGTATCAAGGATATGTTGTAAAGCATTTAAATCCAAAAGTTTATAAAAATCCGTATATAGGCCAAGAAGCATATAGGACACAAATAATAAATACAAGAAAAGAACTAGAAAACTTAAGTCAGAAAAGAAGCCAATTAAGGGGAATTAGAAAGATATATTCTGATATATCAGAGTCAGAAAGAAAGGTAAATATTGGTCTTATTGAAATATATATAAAATCTCCAAATAAATTAGAAGATATTCAACAAGAAATTGCTAAAGAAAAAACGGAATTAGCCCAAATACAGGAGGACCCTAATTTTATACAACTTCAAATTGAATTAGAAGAGAAGAAAACTCAAAAAGTTGAACTAGAAAAGGAGAAAGAAGTTCAGATAAAAGAAGAAGCACGCCTTAATAACCAACTTGAAGTGATAAAAGTTACTGCAAAGGAAAAGGAAGAACAGTTAGGCATACGAACATCTACATTAGATGAAAAAATGGATAATAATGTAGAGGCTTATGAAGAGGCGCTAAATAAATATAATAATAATCGTAAAACTAAATCAGCTAGAAAAATAGTAGAGAACTATAAGCCACAAAGAGTACATTTTGAAAACATTAAAGCCGATTCAATCGCTAATTTAAAGATACTTCAAGGTGATTATAATAGAGATTTTACAGAAGATTTTACAATTGGTGTTGCAGCTATATCTGAATATAGAGAAGCAGCATTTAGATTACATTCAGTTGATATAATAAAATATGATGAGAAATTAAGACAAGCCAAAGATGATTGTGAGCAAATCTTTAAAAGTGATTTTCTATCAAAGATGAAGGAACTTATAGAAAGTGCAAAGAATGAGTTTAGAAATCTAAATAAGGCTTTAAATAATATCTATTATGGTGAAGATAGTTATCATTTTACAATTAGTTTTGATAAGAAAAAAGAAGGCTTATATAGAATGATTACCTCTGAGAATAACCAAGAAGGCTTTAATTTATGGACAGAACAGTTTGAAAATGAATATAAAGAAGAGATGGAAGAACTATTTGATAAGTTAATGACGAAAGATGACAACGGAGAAAAAATAGTAGAAGAATATACTGATTATCGTTCCTACTTAGATTATGATATTGAGATAAGAAAAAGGAATGGAAGTGTACAGAAATTCTCTAATATATATGGAGAAAAAAGTGGAAGTGAAACACAAGTACCATACTATGTTGCTATAGCTGCGTCATTTTATCAATTATATAGGTTTGGCAATAGTATAAAAATAATGCTTCTAGATGAAGCATTTGACAAAATGGATGATGAAAGAATAGCTTCTATGCTTGAATTTTACAGAAGCTTAGGTCTGCAAGTAATTATGGCAACTCCACCAGCAAAAATAGAGACAATAGGTGAGAATGTTGATACAATTTTAACGGCTATAAGAGTTGGACAGGCAAGTATAGTAGAGGAATATAATTTTTAGATAGTATATTAGATGGAATATAAAAAATAAGAATAAAGAATTATATTTTATGCAGAAATAGAATATTTTATATGTATATTTATATATGTTTCCACAGAAAGAGGCTGTCAGAGAAACATAATTAACTGTAATAAATATGTGTGAAAAAAGGATGGAACATTGTGAATAATATTTACGTAAGAAACATAGAAGGAATACAACGAAAAGTAATAAATAAGCTATTAGATAAATATGAAAAAAGTAAATTATTCATAGGAACTAATAAAGTACATCAAAATATAGCTATACCAATTGGAAAAATTGTTCCTAAATATCTAGATGATGCGGAATATGATATATATACAGCTACCAATGAGGCAGTTGGTGAACTAGAGACTAAAAATTTTATAACAGCTAGTAGAATTACAACTTCAGTTATAGATAAAATCACACTAAATGTTGAAAATATAGACTTAAGTTATAAATTTACAAAAAGAGAGCCAAAACATCAACTATACACATGGTTTAAAGAAATAGTCACACCTTATATAGATGATAATATATTAAAACATTATATAAATGAACAAATATTAAGGATAAATAAAGGTCAAAAAATAGAATATTATAATGATGATAAAGACGATTATCTAGCGTTATTAAAACTAGTGAAAGAACTACAAGCTAATGAAGAAGAGATATATATACGAGATTTTTCAATGAAGATATTTAAAGATTCAAAAAGAGTAGAGAAACTAATACCTAGAGCTCAAAATATAATGTATCAATATGGCGATTTTCAAGAGAAAGATTCTGTTTTAGAAGAATGTGGAGTTGTAAAAACACCTACATATGTTTGTGTAAAAGGTGCATGTAAGGTATGTATGACAAATCAAGAAATTGATGTAGAAAATCTTGGTGCAGATATAGGGTTATCATCTAATACATTAAAACAGGTAGAAGGAATAAAGGTAACAGGTAGTAAAGTAATAACAATAGAAAATCTTACTACATTTTATAGTTATAGAGATGATCAAGCTATGATAATCTACCTAGGAGGCTTTCATAATAAAACAAAAAGAGAGATTTTGAAGAAATTATATGAATCTAATGCTGACAAGGAATATTATCATTTTTCAGATATAGATGGAGGTGGATTTTATATCTTAGAACATCTAAAGAAGAAAACAGATATACCATTCCGTAGTTTACATATGGATGTGAAAACTATTGAGGAACATAAGCATATGTGTAAACCATTAACTATTAATGATAAAAAAAGGATACGAGATTTGATTACTATGCTAGACAATAAGGAAGAGAGGGAAAATTCAAATAACTTTGAAGACTATAGAGATGTACTGAAGTATATGCTACAGAATAATTGTAAGTTAGAGCAGGAGGGGATAAAGATATAGATTTTTCTATTCATACAGCTAACAGGGAAGATAATGCTGATGCATCTCCATTAGAGTTTTTATTTGAGAAGAATTTTACTAATGTATATGGTATGAATGCATTAAAGTATCTTTTTAAGGAGTATCCAATAGCAGATGATGAGGGCAATAATTATTTTTTAGATTATTTTGCTAAAAAGGATGATGGTGCAATTGCAGTTGAAGAAAACGGTGTTTCTTATCATCATCCACAGATTATAGGAAAAGAAAGATATAGAAGACAGTTAAAAAAGCAAAATGCATGTACTCAATGGGGAATTAAACTATATAGATTTTCAACTGAAGATTGTAAGTTTGAGAATCGTATTGAAGATGATATTAAGGCATATTTTGGGAATGATATTAGTAAATATGAAGAAAATGGATTAATAGTAGATAGGAAATTTCAACTATATGACCATCAGATTAATACTTTGGAGGAAATTGAAAAGCAAAGAAGTGAAGGAATAGATACATTTCTTATTGTATTTCCAACAGCTAGTGGTAAGTCTAAGATAGTTGAAGAAGATATTAAGGTATTTGCCAAGAAATGTAATGATTTTAAAGCTTTGGTATTAGCACCTAATACTAGTATTGTAGACGATTGGAAAAATAGAGTAGATAAGTCATTAAAAGAATTACATTCAAAGATACAAGTATGTACATATGCACATATGGTAAACAACTTTAGTAAATATCAGCCTGATGAATTCTCATATATTGTAATTGATGAAGCACATCATGCTGTTGCACCTATGACAAAAAGGATGATTCAATATTTTACACCTAATTTTATGGTGGGTCTTACAGCTACAGACCAAAGGCCAGATAAAAAGAAGTTAGAAACTGTATTTGGTAGTTATAAAACTGGGTTATCACTTGTGCAAGCTATGGAAGAAGGTATTGTAGCTAAAGCTAATGTATATCGTATAGAGACGAACATAGATCTTAGTAAGGTAAGAGTAAATGGTAAAGAGTATGTAAATGCTGATTTAGAAAAAAGTATACGTGTTACATCTAGAAATGAGTTAATAGTAGATGTGTTAAAAGAGTATTTTAGCGAAGGAGAAATGGCTTTAAAACAAGGCGTTGTTTTTTGCGTTAATACGAAGCATACTGTTGAAATGGAAAAATTACTTAATGAAGCTGGCTTGAGTGCAAAGGCTTATACAAGCAAAACAAAAGATCCACAAAAGGTAATGCAAGATTTTAAAGATAAAAAGATAAGATTTCTTTGTTCATGCAGTATGATATCTGAAGGATGGGATTATCCAGAGATTGGAATATTAGTTATGGACAGACCAACTTTATCAAAGGTGTTATATTTACAACAAATAGGACGAGGATTAAGAAAAACAGATACAAAGAAAAATGTATTTGTTATTGATGTAGTTGATGAGTACGGTGCAATGGCATCGCCATGTTCTATGCATAGTATATTTAAAAACGCTATGTATGTTCCATTTGGAGATATAACAAGAAGAAATTATGTTGAAGGCGAAATGATTGAAATAGATGGTTTAAAAGAACGAGTAGAGCGAATAGTTGAAGTTGATATAGATAACTTTGAAGAAAAATATGGTGATTATCTCAGTCAAGAACAATTAGCTAGGGAATACTATGTAAGTACAGGAACTATAACTAGTTGGATAAAAAAAGGTAAGATAACACCAACAGTTTCATTTGCCTTTGGAAGTAAAAAAATACATATGTTTAGTCCAGATGATGTAAATAAAATTAGGGAAGAATTAAATATTCCTATACATACAGATGAAACAATAAAAGAAGATTTTTTTAACTTTTTAGAAGAACGAGATTATTCATTATCATATAAAATGCCATTTATGCTATCATTATTAAAAAATATGAATAATACTGGAGAGGCTAATATAGACGATGTATTAACAGATTATATAAGCTTTTATAATAATAGAATACAAGAAGAAATTATTATCGACAGACCATCATGTCCATACAATAAAGATACATTACAAGATAGAAAGTATATAAAAACTAATATGTTAACAAATCCATTTGAAAAGTTTGAGAGAAAACGCTTCTTGTATTATTCAAAGGATTTAAATATGATATCTATGAATCATGCCCTTCATTCAAAAATGGAAGAAAAGGATTTTGAAAGAGTTAGAGAGCAGATGCTAGAAGATTTGGAGAATTACTATAATAATATAAAAGCTTAGTAATAGATAAAACTTACTAAAGTATAGAAAAATAGGAGAATCTTATGAACATACAAATATTTGGAACAAAAAAATGTAATGACACCAAAAAAGCAGAACGCTATTTTAAAGAGCGTGGCATTAAATACCAATTTATAGACATGAAAGAAAAGGGTATGAGCAAGGGTGAATTTAATTCTGTTGCTCAGGTCAATGGTGGAATTGATGCCATGATAAATTGGGATGGAAAGGATAAGGATACACTTGCGATTATTAAATATTTTGCAAGTGAAGATAAGCTTGAGAAGGTTCTTGAGAACCCACAGGTAATTAAAACGCCTGTAGTTAGAAATGGTAAGCAATCTACACTAGGATATATGCCAAATGTATGGAAGGGCTGGAGTTAACCCTAAAGTTACATTCAATCCTAGCGATGTATTATTTGATATCAAATAAACTAAGGAGAATACCATGAACACAGAAAATAACCAAATCACCAACAAAAATATAAGAAAACGACGCTGTATGGTGTGTATTATTATTCTATTATTAATAACTCTTGTTAAAGGTGGTCAATATGCAAGAGATGAATATAAGCGTTATAAATCTAGCATAAAAACAAAATTCTTCAAATGCGAAGAATTAAAATATGTAGAAGATATCTGTAAAACGAAGGAACAAACAATAAAAATAGATGATTACACAATTACTTTGAAGAAGGTAATATTTGATGCTGCAACGGAACGAGGGTTTGCTAAACTTGAATTTATGATAAATAATGGTGAATTTTCAAAAGAATTTGATAGATATGAAGGATGGAATAATGAGCCGATAGCAGATAGATTTGTAATACAGGAAGCAGACAGATTTGAGACATACATAGAAAAAAATGTATTACATGCCTATGTAGAATTTGAAATGAGAGAATATACAAATAAAAAATATCTAACATTAGTAGAGCAGCCATATCTGTATGATTATAATGCAGAAAGAGAACATACATATAAGTTTGAAATTGCTCAAGATTCTAATGCCAAAGTATATGTATTAGATGAGAATTTAAGAATTGCCATCTCACCTTTATGTATACAAGTTGATAGACTATATAACGTTAAAGATGTGAATTATGTATATAATGAAGAGGGTGATCTTACAGAGATAGACGAGATTAATGGAAATAATGATTTAAGTGTATCTATAATGTATAACAATAAAGTAAAAAAGAAAGTAATATCTTCTCTTGAAGGATGTGGATCAAGTTCTTCTAGCGGTGATGATATGCTTAGATGTAGATATGTAAATGATTTTTGTACATATAAGGATACTGATAACATAGACTATATTATTGTAAATGGTAAAAAGTATACTGAAAGAGATAAAGAACTTAGATATATATATGATTATAAAAAGAATTATTTTAACAAAGATGCAATAAAAAAATATACAGATTTATATACTGATAAAAAACAAGTTTTAACCATAGATGACTACACAATAACTTTAGAAAAGCATATATATGATTTCTGTGCAAAACAAGGTGTGGCTTATATGTCTTTTAAGAAAAAAGCTGGAGATATAGAAGCCAATATAGATATGTGGCATAGATTAATTGATGAAATTGATAATAGATTTGATTTAGAGTATGCTTTTGATTCTGAAGCTTATATAGAAGATGGTGTGTTATATGTTTTAGTTGAGTTTGATTTATACGGAGAAGATACTAATAAGCTTGGTATAATTGATTATAATCAAATTGTCGACCCTGATAATGAGGATGGTGATATTTATAAAATTCACCACTTTAAATTAAACAGTGATACTCCTATTGCTGAATTTAAGGTAGATGAGAATACTAAGATTACTATTTCTCCGTTTAGTACACAAATATCATTAAATAATGGAGATAAATATAAGGATATTGAAATTGTTGCATATGATAAAAAAGGAAATAAAACTGTTCTTATGAAATCTAATACTAATAATGTAGACGGAAGATTTGGCGTAGATACTTCAATACCATCTTATTATGAATATGAAGAATGGCTAGAGGTTAAGGATGACAAAATAACTTATAAGAATGAGAATAAAGACATTATTAATATAGAAGATATTGAGTATATTACATGTTTAGGCAAGAAGGTTCAAAATAAACAGCACTAACTTAAAACTTGAGTTTGTTCTGCTCTATGATTTTAAAAAGCAATTATAGAGCAGAATGTTGCCAATCCTCTTTATAGGTATAAATATAAAATATACAGTATATGGAGGTAATTTATGAAAACAATTTTTATGCTTAATGCATTTGAAGAAGGCATTTGCTATGCTAATGGAAAAAGTGTGATGGATGTCCCTGTAAAAAATGATATGATACTAAGTCCTGATGGCACATTGAGTTTTATGGGATGGGCATCGGCTATAGTTTATAATATAAAAAAGTAAAAAATAGGAAATTAGTCTTAATTTTCACATATTTACATCCGATGAAAGTAATGTTGAAAAAACAATATATATGATTAGGAGAGAGTAAGTATGAGTACTAAGTCTATGAGAAGCAACGTTGAAGGTAGTATAGATGAAGCATATGTTGCTAATAAGGTAAATTTACAAAGTTTTATGGTAATTACAATGGTTTTACTTTTGACATATTTTATTCAATTTGCAAAAGGTGAGCGTACATTTTTATACTTTTTATCATTTGCTTTATTACTTGGCATATTGAATGTTTTGGCAATTATTACATATAAAAAGAATCCGTCAGGAAGGAATATTCGTTGGGTAATAGGAATAGGTTTTTCTGTATTTTATGCATATGCGCTACTTACATCAGTTAATATTATGGCATTTACATATATAATTCCTACATTTATTACATTACAAGTATATCAAGAAACAAAGTTTTCTATTAAAATAGGTGTTGCTGTAGTAATATTAAATATAATAAGTGTTATTTTAAATGTTTCTCAGGGAAAACTTTCTCCTATGGATATACAGAATTATGAGATACAATTATTTTTAATGGGCTTTATTTTATATGTTAGTACTACAGTATCTAGTAAGCTAGAGAAAATTTCAAAAGCTAAGATTGGCTATATCGAAGATGAGAAAGATAAAGTAGAAAGTATACTAAAGCATGTTAAGGAAACAACTGAATTATTATATGAAAGAGTTTCAGAGATAGAAAATGAATCTAAGAAAATAGCAGAAGTTGGTGGACAAAGTAAGATAGAGCTTGAAGGAATTTCTCAAGGTGGAGAGAAACTTGTAACTACTATACAAGACCAGATTCGTATGAATGAAAAAATTATTGGCCTAACATCTGAATCTGTAAAAGGTATAAGTAATGTTGATGTGAGAGTACAAGATACAAGTAGGGCTACAATAGAAGGTAATGCCTATATGATAGAACTAGATAAAGCATCAGATACTAGTAATAATGTAAGTTTAGAAGTTAATAATAGTATGGTTACTTTAACAAAGAAAACAGAAGAAGCTTCTGATATCTTAGGTTTTATCGATGATATAGCCACACAAACTAATTTATTAGCTTTAAACGCTTCTATTGAGGCTGCTCGTGCTGGCGAAGCAGGTAAAGGATTCTCAGTTGTAGCAGAGGAAATCAGAAAGCTTGCTGATGGTACTCAAGATGCAACAAAGAAGATTGCTGCTATAATGGATGAGTTGAAATATAATACTAAACAAGCAGGTAACAATGTTGGTACGCTTATGAATACTAATAAAACTCAATTAGACTTAACTGAAAAAGCAAAACAAGGCTTTGAAAGAATTAAGGATGATATAGATATCGTAAAAGCTCAAATGGATGAACAGAACAGACATATGGCAGTAGTTGCTGAGTCAAATGAGGATATATCACAATCAATTGAGGAACTAAGTGCATTTGGACAGAATTTGATGGTTAGTATTGATACGACAAAGAAAACTACAGATGAAGCAATAGATGGTACTGTTAAGATAAGTGAATATCTAAAAGAGATTATGGACCAAGTTTCAATGCTTCAAAAGGTTGTGACTTCTTAAACATATTAAAGTGAAAGCAGTTTTTTGGGGTAAGCCCATAATAGAATGAACTATAATTTAGTAATATTAGTGGAATCTCAACATTTAATGAGCACATGTAATTTCAATTGCAAAGAGCGAACATTGTGTTGTTAGATTATACTATTGAAGCCAAAAGGAGTTTACTAAATTATAGTTCATTCTATTTTTGTGTAATTTAAGGCGTTTTCTTTCAGACTCTTTACTTTGTATTATATCTGTTCACAAGTAGACAAGTGTAAAGAAGATTGATGTAAGCAAAAAATGTTATAAAAATGTAATATTTTGCTAGTAATTTATATTTTTTAGTGTTATAATGTAAAATGGTTATATAGGTAAGACTGTATCCGGGACCTCTGAAAAGGGTATTTATACAAGGATAATTGATTATCTTAGCATTGGTTATGTTTATAGTTATGACTATAAGGATAGGTATTAGTACTTGAATAAGTACATTTTTCAGATGTTTCGGCTTCTTACCTATTATATATCAAATAATGGGTGTGCTATTTATGGGTGGCGTAATTATTGAAGACATGTATTTGCAATGTACATATTTTGTATGAATTATAATTAGTGGTAGAATTAGTTCATATATTTGATGAAGAATTATATAACAATATTGCTTGTCATTGTTATATATGTTATTTGGCGTTTATATTGCATAAGTGGTAGTATATGTAGATATAATTTGACTATAAATAGATACTCGAACAATTAGAAGGAGACTATATTATGTACAAAAGTTTTTCAATGGAACTTGCTGGCAGAACTCTTACTGTTGATGTAGGAAGAGTAGCTGCTCAAGCAAATGGTGCAGCATTTGTCCACTATGGAGATACAGTTGTTTTATCAACTGCTACTGCATCAGATAAGCCTAGAGAAGGAATTGATTTCTTCCCTCTTAGCGTTGAATATGAAGAGAAGTTATACGCAGTAGGTAAAATTCCTGGTGGATTTAACAAAAGAGAAGGTAAGGCATCAGAGAATGCTATCTTAACTTCAAGAGTTATCGATAGACCTATGAGACCTTTATTCCCTAAGGATTACCGTAATGATGTAACTCTTAACAACTTAGTTATGTCAGTTGATCCAGATTGTAGTCCAGAGCTTACAGCTATGTTAGGTTCTGCAATTGCGACAGCTATATCAGATATTCCATTTGATGGACCAACATCAACAACTCAAGTTGGTTTAGTAGATGGAGAGTTTGTTATTAACCCAACTACTGAGCAAAAGAATAAGTCAGATTTGGCTTTAACTGTCGCATCAACTAAAGAAAAGGTTATCATGATTGAAGCAGGTGCTAACGAAGTTCCTGAGGATAAGATGATTGAAGCTATCTATCTTGCACATGATGTTAACCAAGAAGTTATCGCATTCCAAGAGAAAATCGTTGCTGAATGTGGTAAAGAAAAACATGCTTATGAAAGCTTTGCAGTACCTGAAGAATTATTTGAGGCTATGAAAGAAGTTGTTTCTCCAGAAGAAATGGAAAGAGCTGTTTTCACTGATGTTAAGCAAGTTAGAGAAGAGAATATTAAGGCAATTAAAGAGAGATTAGAAGAAGCTTTTGCTGAGAATGAAGATTATTTAGCAAAATTAGACGAAGCTTTATATCAATATCAAAAGAAAACTGTAAGAAAGATGATTTTAAAAGATCATAAGCGTCCAGATGGAAGAGCAATTGATCAAATAAGACCACTTGCTGCAGAGATTGATATTTTACCTAGAGTTCATGGTTCAGGTATGTTCACTAGAGGACAAACTCAGATCCTTACAGTAACAACACTTGCACCTTTATCAGAAGCTCAAAGAATCGATGGATTAGATGAGACTGAAACTAGTAAGAGATATATGCACCATTACAACTTCCCATCATACTCAGTTGGTGAAACAAAACCATCTAGAGGACCAGGACGTCGTGAGATTGGACATGGAGCATTAGCAGAGAAGGCACTTGTGCCAGTACTTCCAACAGAGGAAGAATTCCCATATGCTATTCGTACAGTTTCAGAAACTATGGAATCTAATGGTTCAACTTCACAAGCAAGTATTTGTGCTTCAACTTTATCACTTATGGCTGCTGGTGTACCTATTACAAAACCTGTAGCAGGTATCTCAACTGGTCTTGTTACTGGTGATAGCGATGATGATTATTTAGTACTTACTGATATTCAAGGTCTTGAAGATTTCTTTGGAGACATGGATTTCAAGGTTGCTGGTACTCATGACGGTATTACTGCAATCCAAATGGATATTAAGATTCATGGATTAACAAGAGAGATAGTTGAAGAAGCTATTAGAAGAACAAAAGAAGCTAGAACTTATATCTTAAATGATATAATGATTCCAGTTATAGATAAAGCTAGACCAGAAGTTGGTAAGTATGCACCTAAGATTGTTCAAATTAAGATTGACCCAGCTAAGATTGGTGATGTTGTTGGACAAAGAGGTAAGACTATCAACGCTATAATCGAAGAAACTGGTGTTAAGATTGATATTACAGATGAAGGCGCTGTTTCAGTATGTGGTACTGATTTAGATATGCTTAATAAGGCTGTTAAGTTAATCGAAATCATCACTACAGACTTCGAAGAAGGTCAAGTATTTACTGGTAAAGTTATCAGTATAAAAGAATTTGGAGCATTTGTTGAATTTGCACCAGGTAAAGAAGGAATGGTTCACATTTCTAAGATTTCTAAGGAAAGAATTAAGAATGTTGAAGATGTTCTTACTTTAGGAGATACAGTTAAAGTTGTTTGCCTTGGAAAAGATAAGATGGGCAGAGTAAGCTTTAGCATGAAAGATGTAAAATAATTAGTTACAATACATAATTTAATATTTATATTTAAATAATAAAGTTAATCAAACTACAATAAGGTATGAGATACCTTGTTAACAATAAAAAAGATGTTATTATCTTGTATTTAAGTGGTTGCCCTACAATAGTAAGGCAGATACAAGGGATAACATCTTTTTGTTATTTTAAATTTTTTAGAAAATAGATTATAGTTTCTAAATTAACAGGCGGATTATATTGTGTTTATTTGGGTAAAGAAATGTAAATAGGGGCATTTAATAAAAAAGTTATTTAATTTATAAAGAAAAAATAAAATTAATAAAAAAATAATTAAAATCTATAATATTTGTTGAAAATAAAAAGTTTATGAAGTAAACTTTAAAATGGTTTCGAGACTAATTTTTGTACAAAACAAAATATTAAAGATATTAAGAGAGGATGTTATAAATGCGTAACAAGTCAAAAAAGAAGTTAGTTTATTAATAAAAACAAAACTAGGGGTAATGTGATATGTGGGAATCATTGATAATTGAAAATTTTATATTAATATCAATAATAACAGCAATACTATTTATTGGTTATTGTGTAGTTAGAAAAAAAAGAGACGTTAATGCAAAAGAATTAACTAAATATGAGAAATTTGAAGTGTTTATAAGATGTATGTTTATTGGTTATTTATTAGCTGTAATGAATATAACTTTGTTAAGGACCGATGGCATAAGATCAAGATTTGCAATAAATCTAAAACCTTTTAGAGGTATAGAAGATATATTGGAACATTATACTTATTCACAATATGCAGGAATTCAAATAGATTTTTTTATTGGCAATGTATTATTGTTTGTTCCATTTGGTTTTCTTATACCAATTGTATATAAAAAAATAAATTCATATTTTAAAGTGTCTTTACTCACTATCACATCTATTCTAGTTATAGAAATTATCCAATTTTTCACAGGATATGGTGCATTTGATATTGATGATATAATGTATAATTTTGTGGGTTCTATGTGTGGATATGGCTTTTATATAATAATAAGATCTATACATATAGAAAAGAATAACCGAATAAAAAACATTATAATTGGATGTGTACCTTATTTGATAATTTTATGTTTAGGGATAGGAATAAAAGTTGCGTATAATGTATCTAAATATGGAATACTTCCATCACAGTATATATATAAATCTGGGAAAAAGATAGAAAATATAAACTATAATATAGAGCTTAATGATGAAGAAAAAGAGGATTATGTATATTTAGAGGCAGAACCAGGTGGACTAGAAAGTGTAACTAAATTATTTGGTGAAAATATAGATAAAGTATTATTCGGATTAGTTGGAAAAGAGTATACAACGACGGAAGAAGATACTAAAGAGTGTAGATATTTTGTGTCAAGAGATAAAACATATACTTTGAAATATGGTCAATTTGGATTTTATGAAGGTATATCTTTTACCAATAATGAATTAAATAAGTTATATGAAAATGAAGAAGATACAGAAACTTACTTTAGTCCCGTTGATAAATCAGTGATTAGAAGAAACATTGACGTATTAAAAGATGTTTTAAGTAAAGTAGGTTTTGAAATTACAGATGATGTAAAGTATATAGTAACAGAAACATATCCTGGCATTGAATTGAGAATAGATAATGGTATAAATTCAAAAGGTGAAAAAGAATTTATAAACATTAATGGGAAATTTAATAACAATGGAGATTGGCTAAAAATAGGTGTATATATTGATACATATCGTAAAACCAAGAATCGTATAGATATAATAAGTGAAAAAGAGCTTATAAATAGGATAAAAAATGGTGAATCGCAAGTTTTTATAGATAATAGTGAAACTATACAATCCATTGACTTGAAATGGGAGCAAAGTTCTAAAGGTTACTATTTCCCAATATATGTTATTTCAACAACAGAGCCTGAAGAAAATAATGATGGAGTTATATGGAAATATCATTATTGTCAAGCATGGGAATTTAAATAATAGTAATAAGTAAGGGGACAAATATGAGTTTTATAAAGAATAAAAGGTTTGTAAATATTATATGTACGATATTAGGAGTCGTAATAATATCAGCGACAGGAATTATGTCGCAAGCAAAAGAAATTGAAAAAGCAGAATATAGTGTAAAAAATGAAAGTTCATTAGATACAATCAGTGAAGAATGTAATAATATTATTGAATTGATAAGCAATGAGTATGGTTTATCAAAGTTAAGTAACGAAAATTGGGAAGTTTATCAAATTAAGATGAAAACCTACTTAGATAATGCAAACAAACCTAGATGGTATAATGAGACAAATAAAGATTATGCAAAACTAGCATGTTTTTTTGATACATATGAGAATGGAAAAAGAAGTATTATTAAATCAGATATAGAAAGTAGAATAAACAAAAAGATTAAAACTAAAAATATATATAATGAAAAGTTAGCAACGGAATATGCTAAAAAGTTCGCTATAAAAGCAAATGAAAAACAGTTTAAAACATGCGAATTTGATTGTACTAATTTTGTGTCACAAGCTGTGTATATGGGTGGAAAAAACATGGATGATAAATGGTATGCAAAGCCAGGTATATTAAATAAAAAAATATTTGCTAAGTATTCTATGGAATGGTGTAATGCAGATTATTTCGTAGATTATTTTGGAACATATATGACGTTTGATAATCATAAAGATTTTGCAGCTAATATTAAAACAGGAGATATTATTATATATGATATGCAAAGTGATGATGACTGGGATCATGTAGGATATGTTACAGAAAACAAAGTATATAATGAAAATATAGGATATGCCGATTATAAGGTAGCACAACACTCGAGGTATTATCATGATTGGGCTAGCTCTGATAATAATGGATGGGATGAAATGGAAGTAAATTATAAGAATATTACTTTTGCCATTGTGCGAATAAAATAACAGGAAGGTTATTAATAATGAAAGTAAATGAAAGATGTGTAAAATGCTTAATGGATAGACAAAGACATGTAGCGACGCAAATACCTGATGAAAATCAAAGAAATAAGTATCTTGAAGGGGTTGGTGATATACTTAGTAAGCGCAAAGAGAATGATTCAGCGCCTTATATGGTATATTGTTTTGATAGATTGCTTGAGAAATTTCATGGTAAGAATGAGTCATTTACACAGGTGAAGAAAGAGTATAATGATTTAGTACTTAGTATGGAAGAAGATTTATATAAAGAGATAATTAGTACCTCAGATTCTCTAAAAAAAGCGTTAATATACTCTAGAATTGGTAATTATATAGATTTTGGAGCTGTTTCTTCAGTAGATACTAAGGAATTCTTAGCTTTATTTGATAGAAAAGAAGAATTAGATGAACATGTATATAATGAATTTATTGATAAATGCAATAAGGGTAAGACATTTGTCCTTCTATGTGATAATTGCGGTGAAATCGTAGTAGATAAGATACTTGTAAAGATACTAAAGGAAAAATTTCCACATCTTGACATATATGTAATGGTTAGAGGTGCAGATGTAATTAATGATGCAACTATAGAGGATGCACAGTATTGTGGTTTAGATAAGGTTGCAAAGGTAGTATCTAATGGTATAGGTGTAGCAGGAACTATATTAGATATGATATCTATTGAAGCAAGAGAATTACTTGAAAGTGCAGATGTAATCCTTGCTAAAGGACAAGGTAATTTTGAAACATTATCAAATAATGGATTAGAGGTGTTCTTTTCATTCTTATGCAAATGCGAAAACTTTGTAGAACAGTTTAAAGTAGATTTGTATACAGGAATGTTTATACATAAAAAGCCATATCTATAAAAAATTGCTAAATATGAGAAAATATAGTTTAGAAATAATCCTAATAATAGTAATATATAGTATAATAATAAAGTGCTTATATAGACATCTTATTTAAGATTCTTCAGATAGTAAAGGAGTAGCAGAACCAGAGTTAGAAGCTTTATGATGAGGGAAAATAATAAATATTTAAAAGGGGATTATAGTAATGGAGTATAATAAAGATGATTTAGCATTTTATCAAAATCAAGTATCAAGGAAAAACAAATTGAATGTAATTTTGCGTGAGAAAAAAGAGCAACGTAAACAGATTCATGAAAATATAGATTATTTAAGTGGCGTCTTATATAAGGAACGAAAAGATGTAGAAAGAATGGAAAAATTATCATTAGCATCTGTATTTTTTAGTGTTATTGGAAAGAAAGATGAAAAATTAAACAAGGAAATACAAGAACAAATAGCAGCTGAGCTTAAATATAATGTAGCAAAGCAAGAATTGGCAAGTATAGAAGAAGAGATTTCACTATTAAATGGCGAGGCTTATTCTCTTAGAAATGCATCTAAGTTATGTAAGGAAGCTTATGATGTAAAAGTACAGTATATAAAAGATAATAATTTATCATGTGCAAGCCAATTAGTAGCGCTAGAATCTAAAATGGTATATTTTCAAAGTGAACAAATTGAAATTAAACAAGCTATTGATGCTGGAAGAAATGTACTATGTATAATAGAACGTTTAAAGGATGTATTAAATGAAGCAAATCAATGGGCTACATTGGATACCCTTGGCTTATTTGATAATTTATCTTGGTATGAAAAAAGAGAAAATTTAGAGGCCGCTGAAGATTATATAAGTGATTTATATAAAGGATTAAGAAAATTCAAAACAGAATTGAAAGATATTCATATGGATTATACACATATTGATATATCTAATGAATTATCCGGTTGTGGGGATTTGATTTTTGATAATCTTATTTTAGATATGCTTTCAAGTTTTAAGATAAATAAAACACGCAAAGAGATTAAAAAAGTGTATTCGCAGGTATTAGAAATAATAAATGGATTAAAAACTAATGCTAAGAATTTGGCGGATAAGAATGAGGAGTTAAGATGCCAGTATGAAAAATTAGTGTATAGTGCATAGGGATCATAAAAAGTAATAATATATATTGATAGAGATAGTTTGTTTTTGGGAGGAAATTTAGGGGAACAAATTGTTTTAATATCAGATAAAGCTTTTGATTATGCTGTAAATAGCTGTAATTTAAGATTAAAAGATTTTATGAATATGTTTTTACAGAGTGGAATATCAAGTAGGTATGCAGAAGGTAGCCCCAAATATATAGAAGGAATGACAGGGGTAGAATTAGCTCATAAAGTTATTGAGAATGTTATAGATGATTTTGATTTTTCACCTGCAGGAATAGAATATGAATGTTCTCCTGAATATTGGGTAGGATGGATTCTTGCTGCTTATCAATGGCATAAAGGATATGATTTAAAAAAAATAAATGAATACTTACCAGTAGATACTCGATTATCTACTATTGTAAACTTTTTAAAAATGTACTATTTAATCTAATATTTTAAGCAATTGTTCTTCTAGACCAATAGTTATTTCATCTAATACTTTTTTATGATAATGTAATCTCTACGCTGCATATAATTCTACCACCTTATTTATTTCAATTATGTCATTTGCTTGTATAGGACCATGTATAATATCTACATTAAGTTTAAATAATTCTTCTAATTCTATTCTTAATTTTAATATATACTAAATCCATAAATTTATCTATTATAAAATCCAATTTCATGAATTATCACTTTTTGCCGATATATTTCATGGTTTAATAAAAAAAGTACATACTAATATTTGTATTTAAGTATGTTTAGTGTTATAATGTAAAAAATTGTAAAAATCATATTAATATAAAGGGTGATTTAGTGAGTAATTATAGAATTAATACAAAATGTATACAATCAGGATATACTCCTCAGTCAGGAGAACCAAGAGTGGTACCTATTGTACAAAGTACCACATACAAATATGATTCAAGTAATGAATTAGCAGACTTATTTGATTTAAAAGCCGATGGATTTTTTTATACAAGATTAGCTAATCCAACTTTGGATGCAGTTGAGAAGAAAATAGCTGATTTAGAAGGCGGAATAGGTGCTATGCTAACTGCTTCAGGACAGGCGGCAACTACAACATCTATTCTTAATATATGTAAGTCAGGAGATCATATTATTGCTAGTAATGCTTTGTATGGTGGTACATTTAATCTATTTGTTGCTACTTTTAAGAAGTTAGGCATTGAGACAACATTGATTAATCCTGATTTATCATATGAAGAATTGGATAAATATGTACAAGATAATACTAAGCTTATATTTGTGGAATCTATATCTAATCCACAGTTGGTTGTTACAGACATAGAAAAAATGGCTAAATTAGCTCATAGTCATGATATACCACTTATTGTAGATAATACATTCCCTACACCAATAAACTTTAGACCAATTGAGTATGGTGCAGATATTGTAGTACATTCTACATCTAAGTATATGGATGGACATGCTGTTACATTAGGCGGTGTAATAGTAGATAGTGGTAATTTTAACTGGGCTAATGGCAAGTTTCCAGAGTTTACTGAGCCAGATGAAACTTATCATGGGCTTATATATACTAAAGATTGCGGCAATGCTGCATTTATTACAAAGGCTAGAGTACAACTTATGAGGGATTATGGTATGCCTTTATCACCACAGAATGCATTTTTATTAAATTTAGGCCTTGAAACACTTCATTTAAGAATGGAAAGACATTGTTCTAATGCATTGAAAGTGGCTGAATTCTTAAGTAAACATCCTAAGATTAGTTGGGTTCAATATCCTGGCTTAGAAGGAGATAAATACTACGATTTAGCTAAGAAATATATGCCAAATGGAACATGCGGTGTTATGGCATTTGGTTTAAAGGATGGTAAGGCTGCTGCACAGAAATTTATGGAGAATTTAAAACTTGCAGCTATGGTTATCCACGTTGCTGATGCAAGAACTTGTGTACTTCATCCAGCGACAACAACTCATAGACAGTTGTCTGATGAACAATTATTAGATTGTGGAATTACTCCAGAATTATTAAGAATGTCTATTGGAATTGAGGATGTAGAGGATTTATTAGAAGATATAGCTCAAGCTCTAGACAAGATATAGAACAAAGATAAAAGATGTAAGCTATTTAAATAAATGTTATATATTATAAAATGTAAATACAAATTATATTATAGATTATAATATCTTATACTATAAAAATTATATAAAATAGCTTTTTATTCATAAATAATAAATATAGTAGTTGTGCAAATGTTACAAATATGTTACAATAATATTAAGAAAAGTTTTGAATGGGGGATATTTATGAATAAAAAGAAACTTATTATACTTAGTTCAATAGCTGCAGCTATGGCATGTGCTATAGTAGGAACTATTGGTATAAGATCAAATGCAGAAGCTAATTTAACAAAAAACCCTGATATATCTGTATATGGTAGTGTTACTACAGAAGGTGGAACTTCAAAGGATATTGTAAGTGATGAAATAGTTGATACAATTGAATTTGATGCTGATAGTGATGATAATCTAGAAGATGGAATTGTTACACCTAATGCAGATGCTGAGGATAATATAACATCAGGTATAACTCCACCAGCAGGAGGAACATCTAGTTCAGATAAAGCTGTAACAAAGGATAAAACTACTACAAAAGATAAAGTTACGACAACAAAGGATACAGTAACTACATCACAAGATAAAACTACTACATCTACAAAGGAGAATCCTACAACAGGCCAAAGTACAACTTTAGATGGAGTATCTGTGTATGGTAGTGTTACTACACCAGGTGGAACTTCAAAAGATATTGTTAGGGATGATTATCAATATGGTATGGAATTTGATGCTGATAGTGACGACAATCCTCAAGATGGAATTGTAACTCTAAACGCAGATGCTGAAGATAATATAAGTTCTGGTATAATAATTCCATACTAGAAAAGAGAGGACTTTAAATGTTTGACGCAAATAAAATAAAAGACGAATGTATACAATGGATAAAAGATTTTTTTAATGAAAATGGACCAAATTGCAATGCTGTAATAGGAATATCTGGTGGCAAAGATAGCTCTATTGCAGCTGCTTTATGTGTAGAAGCATTAGGGGAAGATAGAGTAATTGGTGTTCTTATGCCTTGTGGCGTACAAGGTGATATTGATTGTGCTAAGTTATTAGTAGAACACCTTGGCATTAAAAACTATATAGTTAATATAAAAGATGCTGTAGATGGTGTTATTAATAGTATGCCAGAAGGAATGGAGATAACACCTCAGACAAAGCAAAATGTACCAGCAAGAATAAGAATGACCACTTTATATGCTGTAAGTCAGTCAAATAACGGTAGAGTAGTTAATACTTGTAATTTATCTGAAGACTGGGTTGGTTATTCCACTCGTTATGGAGATGCTGCAGGAGATTTCTCACCATTGTCACATCTTACAGTTACAGAGATAAAAGAAATAGGTCATTTGCTAGGTTTACCACACGAATTAGTAGAAAAAACACCTATAGATGGGTTATGTGGCAAAACAGATGAAGATAATCTTGGGTTTACTTATGCAATGCTTGATAAATATATAAGAACAGGCATATGTGAAGATGAATCAAAGAAGGAATTAATAGATAGAAGGCATAAGGCCAATTTATTTAAATTAGAATTAATGCCATCATTCAAACCTTCAAGTATGAAAGATTAGTATTAGAGGACCAATTCCATATAAAAGTGGACCAGTAAATTGCAAAAATAAAGTGTTATATATATAACAGATAATGAATGATATTATTAGTAAAAATATATTAAATTAAATATATATTAAATTAAATAAATATAGAATAACACATACTCTTAATGGGTATATTATAAGAAGGATAACGTTTTATAGTTTCTAAACTGTAAAATGTTATCCTTCTTAATTTAATATAATAATTTCATTATATTAAGGTATATAATAAATAACTTATATTTTTATTCTACATCATTAGAATATCACTATTATAGGAATAGTAATATTGGCTTAAACTATAGAATTATAGTTTGAATTCAAAAAATTATCTTCAGGAGGGAATTATGTCAAATATATATAACTCAAATAATAATCTATACAAGAATTTAAATAATAAAAATATTACTAATACTACAGATATTTCAAGTAATACAGCAAATAATATAAAGCATTATACAGAAAATAATATAATACGTAATAATGTAAAGAATAATGTAAAGAATAATACACAAAACAATACAGAAAATACTATTAAAAATAATACCGTAAATAATACACCTAACACTAAAGAAAAAGCACATAACAATGCTAATTCTGATAACAATACTGAGATGGAAAGACTAATAGATGAAAGAATTGAAGCGTTTGGACAAGTAATGCTTGATAAGAATAGTAAAGATTACAATATATATTTACTAACAATAATAGGTGAAGTGGAAGGTCACGAGAATCTTCCATCTAATACAAAAACAACTAAATATGAGCATATTTTACCTATTTTAGCAGCCATTGAAGATAGTGATAAAATAGATGGCGTTATTATTTTAATGCAGACTACAGGAGGTGACTGTTCTGCCGGACTTGCCATAGCTGAAATGATAGCAACCCTTAGCAAACCTACAGTATCCTTGATTATAGGTGATAGTCATTCAATAGGTGTCCCACTTGCTGTTTCTACTGATTATTCTTTTATTGCACCTAGTGCAACTATGATTTTGCATCCTGTTAGAATAAGTGGTACTGTTATTGGTGCGCCACAAACCTTTGAATATATGAAGACAATTCAAGATCGAATTGTTGCATTTATTGAAAAACATAGTAATATGAAAAATGAAAGAATTGAAGAGTTAATGCTTGCTAGAGGCATACTAACAAAGGATTTAGGGACTATTCTTGTTGGAGAAGATACTGTAAATGAAGGTTTAATACATGAAGTTGGCGGAATTAGCCAAGCTATGAAAAAAATGTATCAGTTAATTGAAGAAAATAGGTCTATTCTACACTAGTAGATACAAGAAATATAAAGAAATATTATTTTAACAAATTTATGGATTTTCCTTGAAATAATTACCATTTGCGAGTATAATGTTTTTGATATAGGCTAGAAAGGAAATGGGACAGTGAATTTATTTGAAACAATTATAATGGGAATTATACAGGGAGTTGCTGAATTTTTACCTATTAGTAGCTCGGGACATTTGTGTTTTGGGAAGTATGTCTTGGGGTTGAATACAGAAGTAGATATGTTATATGACGTTATGCTACACATAGGAACATTAATTGCGGTGTTTATCGCATTTTGGGAAGATATAAAAGAATTAATTATTGAGGGAATTGGCATTGTAAGGGATATTTTTATAAATCTCTTTATTGCTGTTTCCTCTTTTTTTTCTCGTAATAGTAAAGAGAATAGTGAAAATATAGACAACGATATACTTCAAACTAGTAGTAATAAGAAATCTGTTGATGAAGATGAGCAGATTAAACATGCTCAGGAACAGGTACATAATAACGAATTGAATGTTAAATATAACAGTCATAATAAGTCTTACAGAAAGATTTTAGGAACACCATATAGAAGATTTGTAGCACTTATTATTGTGTCAACCATTCCAACAGGAATTATGGGTGTGTGTTTTGGAGATCTAATAGACAAGGCCAGTGAGACGGTTCTTATTCCAGGTATATGTTTATTAATGACAGGTGTTTTATTAAGAATTGCTGATATCACTAAGCCAGGAACGCTAGATGCTCAAACAACACCTTATAAGAAGGCTGGATTGGTTGGAATTGCACAAGGATTTGCAACACTTCCAGGACTTTCACGTTCGGGAACAACAATTACCGCATGCTTATTATGCGGGTTTAACAAAGCCTATGCAGTAAAGTATTCATTTATCATGTCAATACCTGCTATTTTAGGTGCAGCTGTTTTGGAAATAGCTGATTTTGACGATACTATTAACAGTGATTTGATTTTAAATTACTTAGTGGGAACTGTAGTAGCTGGTGTAGTAGGTTATGTGTGTATAAAGACTATGCTTAAGATTGTCAAAGACAAGAAATTTATTGGCTTCTCAATATATTGTTTTGTTGTAGGAGCTATTGCCATAGCTTACCATTTTATACATTAATTAAATATCATTATTAAGTTAATTTGAACTTATATTTATTTGTATTTATGTTTGATTTTTTGATTATGATTTTATAATTAATGTTGAATTTCAGTTAGGAGGGTTAAAATGGCAAGAAGATATACAAGAGATTATGAATATGAAGAAGAGATTCTTCATGACGACGAAGTGTACGAAAGACCAAAAGCTGTATATCATGATGAAATCATAGCATTAATAGCAATTGCTGCAGCAATTTTACTTGTTATGAGTAACTTTAATATGTCTGGTAAAGTTGGAGCTTTTGTTAATGGTGTGTTATTTGGAATATTTGGTATTCCTGCATATATTGCACCTATAGTTTTGGTTTTTGTAGTGCTAATATATTTAGCGAATAAGAACAATATGTTTGCTATTAGGAAGTGTATATGCGCATCAGTACTATTAGTTGTAGTATGTTCGCTTATACAGATGACTAATTTTGATGAATCATATAAGATAACTACATATTATACTATGTCATCTACTGAGAAAACTGGTGGTGGACTTATAGGTGGAGCTATGTGTTCATTGTTATATGAATTATTCGGTTTTGGTGGCGGCATAGTAGTGTTAATACTTATGGCTATAATTTGTGGAATAATTATATCTGAGAAGACTTTCATGAAAGCAATGACTCGAGCTTTAGAATCTATTACATATAAGTTCCAATCTCGTGGTGCAGTTGCTGAAGTTGATGAAGCTGAAGAAGAATATCAAGAAGAGTACCCAGAAGATGTAGCTGATGATTATTATGATGGATATAATGATTCTGAAGAAGATGAAGAAATTAAAGTAGCAAAGCCTAGAAAACGTAGGGCTAAAACATTTAATATATTTAAAAGCTTTACAGAAGCTAAGAGTGAAGAATCTAATGAAGAAGTTTCTGATAATGAAGTTAATAATGAGGATTCTAATCTTGAAGATAATGATTTAGATGAAGAAACTAATGATTATGATGATAATTATGAAGTACAGGATACTATGAATGAAGAATCTGAAGAATTTGATGATATAGCAGAACAAGAAATGTCTCACAAATTTGGTTCTACATCACAAGAATATGATATTCGTAATTTAGCTGATAGATTAATTAGTGGTAATTTAGATAATATTCCAGAAGTTGATTTTGATGCTGATAATCTAACATTTGAGCAACTTACTACTGATGATGTATTTGATGCAAAATCAGGTAAGATGCATGAAGTATCACCAACGACAACTTCTAAAGCTATTATTACAAAAGATACTTTGATTAGTCCTTATGAAACAGTTGTTACTCATGGACAAAGTCATATAGGTACTGGTGGTAATATGGTTAGTGGCGAAACTGTTACACAGATTATAAGACCATTTGATACAACACCTAAGAAGACTAGAAGAAAGTATGTGCGACCACCATATAAGTTTTTAAAACCTCCTTTTGCAGCTGATACAAAGCAAGCGAAAGAAGAACAAAAAGAAACAGCTAAACGACTTCAAGAGACATTTGATAGTTTTGGAGTTGGTGCTAAGCTTACTAATATAAGTGCAGGTCCAGCTGTTACAAGATATGAGGTACAACCAAATCAAGGTGTTAAAGTAAGTAAAATTACTAATCTTGCAGATGATATTAAACTTAATTTAGCTGCTGCAGATATTCGTATTGAAGCTCCTATTCCAGGAAAAGCAGCTGTAGGTATAGAAGTTCCTAACAAAGGTGAGAATTCAACAGTTATGCTTAGAGAACTTATAGAATCTAAGGAATTTAAAACTAAGAAATCAGACCTTGCCTTTGCAGTTGGTAAAGATATAAGTGGTCAAGTTGTTATTGCAGATATTGCTAAGATGCCTCATTTACTAATTGCAGGACAAACAGGAGCAGGTAAATCAGTTTGTATCAACACTTTAATTATGAGTTTGTTGTATAAAGCATCTCCTGATGATGTAAAACTTATTATGATAGACCCTAAAGTAGTTGAGTTAAGTGTATATAATGGCATACCACATCTACTTGTACCAGTTGTTACAGATCCTAAGAAAGCATCTGGAGCACTTAATTGGGCATTACAAGAGATGACTGAAAGATACCAAAAATTTGCAGAAGCTGGTGTAAGGGATATTACTAGTTTCAATGAGAAGATTGAATCTATTCCTAATCCTGAGAGTTTACCACCTAGATATCAGAAAATGCCTCAAATAGTTATAATTATAGATGAGTTAGCTGACCTTATGATGGTTGCACCTGGAGAAGTAGAAGATGCAATATGTAGACTTGCACAGATGGCTCGTGCCGCTGGCTTACATCTTATTATTGCAACTCAAAGACCATCAGTTAACGTAATTACTGGTTTAATTAAAGCCAATGTACCTTCAAGAATAGCGTTCTCAGTTGCCTCTGCAATTGATTCTAGAACAATTATTGATGGTGGTGGCGCTGAAAAGTTACTTGGTAAAGGTGATATGTTATTCTACCCATCAGGTTATCCAAAACCAGTTCGTGTTCAAGGTGCATTTATCTCTGATAAAGAGGTTAGTGATGTAGTAACTTATTTAAAACAATTTAGTGCAGGATATGATGATGTTGTAGATAAACAGATTACATCTGCTGCAGTTGAGAAGGTTGAGGTTCAAGAAAAGAAAGCTACTGATAAGGATGAATACTTTATTGAAGCTGGAAGATTTGTAATAGAAAAAGATAAAGCATCTATAGGAATGCTTCAAAGAGTTTATAAGATAGGGTTTAACCGAGCTGCTAGAATTATGGACCAGCTATGTGAAGCTGGTGTTGTAAGTGGCGAAGATGGTACAAAACCAAGAAATATCTTAATGACTCATGATCAATTTAATCAATATATTGAGGAGTGCTTATGATAAATGGTATATTAGTTATAAATCATTACTTAAGAAGTAACAAGTTTGATGATTTATACAATATGTTTAAAACAAGTGCATACAATAATAATATAAATCTCTCTGTTAAAACTAACAGAGAGATTCTGCTTGATATTGAAAGTTCTACATCTTTAGCGGAGAATAGTTTATATACTACAGATACATTATCCATTAATGATGCATTATTAACTCATGATATATCAAATAAACATATAATAACAGAGCAGACATCTAATGATAGAGATAATATTTTTAATAATAATTATAATGATAAAGATAACATTAATAATAATATCTCATTCATATTATTTTGGGACAAGGATGTCTTACTTGCTAGATACTTAGAGAGTAAAGGATATCGAGTATTTAATAGTTCAGAGGCTATTCGTATATGTGATGATAAAGCCTTAACTCATATAGAATTAAGTAATTCCAATATACCTATGCCAAGAACTATTGTGTCGCCATTTACTTACGATATCCAATATAATCAACATCATAATGGTTTTTTAGAAGATGTAGCTAATAAATTAGGATTTCCTATGGTTGTAAAGGCAAGACAAGGTTCCTTTGGTGCACAAGTACACATAGCCAATAATCAAAATGAATTACAAGAAGTTACCGAGCTATACAATGCTGGGAATGTAATTTATCAAGAATATATAAAGACTTCCCATGGAAAAGATATTAGATTACAAGTTGTAGGCGATAAAGTTGTATGTGCTATGTATAGATATTCTGATTCTGATTTTAGAGCCAATATCTCTAATGGAGGTCATATGAAAGAATATATACCTTCTAAAGAAGAGTGTGATTTAGCTGTTAAAGCTTCTATGGCATTAGGATTAGATTTTGCCGGTGTTGATTTATTATTTGGAGATAACGACACAAGACTTGTTTGTGAAGTTAATTCCAATGCACATTTTAGAAACATATACGATTTAACTGGCGTTGATGTAGCTGATTGTATAACAAAGTATATATTAGATATTATTTCTAAGTGCAAACAATAATAGGTATTTTAATAATATCAATAATACTAGTTATAATATTCATTATAATTAAAGTATTATAGACTAATATTAAACTGGTAAAGCAAATAAATATAATAAATACGGTATTATGTAGATATTTATTATATAAATAATTATAGTAGTATAAGGATTATAAACATGAGAGAAGATAAAAGTAATAGAATTCTAACTGGATGGATGATTTATAATTTAGAAGATTATAAAAAGAATGAAGCATATTATAATATGCATAAAGAAAAGGGTGTTAAGTACAACTTAGACATTCAGCTTATATTGGTTGAATGTCTTTCTTTTGGTATTAAAAATAACAGACGCTTTGTAACATACAATGGTGAAGATATACATTTGCCTGATTTTGTTATTATGAGAAGTAGATACTCATTAATATCGAAGCAATTAGAATTACTAGATATACCTGTGTATAACAATTCTTTTGTATCAGAGATATGTAACAATAAAGCTAAAGCATATCAATTATTAAGCAATAATGGGATTGATATAATTGATACTGAATTTGTTAGCGCATCTACTATTAATCAATATATATATAATAATGTATCTAATCAGCACATGGAATCGGATGCTAGTATAGAAGATAAAATTATAAAATCAGTTGATGGCCATGGTGGAACAGAGGTATATCTATTAAAAGACTATATAGATTTACTTACACATAATAATAAATCTAATGCAACTTGTACTATTAATAATGTTTATGATAATAAATCTATAGGACATAATATTACAAATCAGACAGACTTAACAGATAACACATCTATTAAAAACATACAGTTAAAAGATATGGTTATACAGCCTTTAATTAAAGGTGATAATAAAGATGTTCGTGTATATGTACTTAATAATAAAATTATTGGTGCCGTTTTACGCCAAGGCAAAAATAGCTTTAAATCTAACTATTCCTTAGGTGGAGAAGTATCATTATATAATTTATCTCCATCTGAAGTATCAATTGTAAATAAGATTATTAGTATTTTTAATAACTATACAAAGAATTATTATATACAAGGATTATTTTATGTTGGGATAGATTTTATAATCGATGATAGTGGAAAATTCTTATTTAATGAAATAGAAGATGTAGTAGGAAGTCGAATGCTATATCAAGTTAGTGATATTGATATAGTGGATGTGTATTTGAAAGAGATACAGGATAGGCTAAAATTACAATAATTTATAAATAATTCTATATATAAATATAAGTATTTTATATAAATGTGAATTGGTAAAAATTTGCAATTAAAGGTGTAATTTGGTATAATTATGTATATGTATAATAGCATAGAATGGGTTGTTTAGGAGTATATTATTTTGAAGTTTTGGAGGATTTACAGATGAAAAGTGACATTGAAATTGCACAAAGTGCAAGTATGCAACATATTAAGGATGTTGCTGCGCAAATAGGAATTATGGAAGATGATTTAGAATTATATGGCAAGTATAAAGCTAAGTTGTCTAATGAATTAATTAATAAATCAAAGAATAATAAAGATGGTAAGTTAATTTTAGTAACTGCAATTAATCCAACTCCAGCAGGAGAAGGTAAAACAACTATAACAGTAGGTTTAGGTCAAGCACTTAGTAAGCTTGATAAGAAGACATTAATTGCACTTAGAGAACCATCTTTAGGTCCATGTTTTGGTATAAAAGGTGGAGCTGCAGGTGGTGGATATGCACAAGTTGTTCCAATGGATGATTTGAACTTGCATTTTACGGGTGATTTTCATGCAATTACTTCAGCTAATAACTTGTTAGCTGCTATGATGGATAATCATATTCACCAAGGTAATACACTTCGCATTGATCCTAACCAAGTTGTTTGGAAAAGATGTGTTGATATGAATGACAGAGCATTGCGTAATATAGTTATAGGATTAGGAAGAAAATTAGATGGTGTAGTTAGAGAAGACCATTTTA
This sequence comes from Lachnospiraceae bacterium, assembly GCA_015057455.1. GTDB lineage: Bacteria > Bacillota > Clostridia > Lachnospirales > Lachnospiraceae > SIG301. Next base: position 70,958 of record SVEH01000013.1, read on the forward strand.
TTATAACAGTAGCTTCTGAAATTATGGCTATTCTTTGTTTAGCAAAAGATATTAATGATTTAAAAGATAGATTAAGTAGAATAATTGTAGCTTACAATTATGATGGAGAACCTGTTACAGCAGGGCAGATAGGTGCTGTTGGTTCTATGGCAGCTTTGTTAAAAGATGCTATTAAACCAAATCTTATTCAAACACTAGAGAACACACCTGCCATAGTTCATGGTGGACCATTTGCTAATATAGCACATGGATGTAACAGTATTAGTGCAACTAAGTTAGCTCTTAAGTTAGCTGATTATGTTGTTACTGAAGCTGGATTTGGTGCTGATTTAGGTGCTGAGAAGTTCTTCGATATTAAGTGTAGATTTGGCAATTTAAAACCTGATGCAGTAGTGTTAGTTGCAACAGTAAGAGCACTTAAGTATCATGGTGGCGTAGCTAAAGACAATTTATCTAATGAGAATTTAGAAGCTCTAAAAGTTGGTTTAGCTAATTTAGAGAAACATGTAGAGAATTTACAACAATATGGTGTTCCAGTTATTGTTACATTGAATAAGTTTATATCAGATACTGATAATGAAGTTGCGATAATTAGAGACTATTGTGAAACACATAATTGTGATTTTGCTTTATCAGAGGTATGGGAACATGGTGGAGAAGGCGGAATTAACTTAGCTAAGGCTGTTCTTAATACTCTTGAATCTAAAGAAAGTAATTTTAAAGTATTATATGATATAGATTTATCAATAAAAGATAAGATAGAGACAATTGCAAGTAAGATTTATGGTGCAAGCGGTGTTACATATGATGTAAGTGTTGAGAAGACTATCGCTAATTTAGAAAAATTAGGATATGACAAGTTACCTATATGTATGGCTAAAAATCAATACTCATTATCAGATGATCCTACTAAGCTTGGTAGACCAACAGATTTTACTATTAATATAAGAGATTTATATGTCAGTGCCGGAGCAGGATTTATTGTTGCTATTACAGGAACGGTTATGACTATGCCAGGCTTACCAAAGAAGCCGGCAGCAGAACTAATCGATGTTAACCAAGATGGAGTTATAACAGGATTGTTCTAATATTTTATGTCACAGCTAATTAAGGAGGTCCTTTGGATGCAAAAACATGTGCTAGTAGTTGATGATAATACAACCAATCTAAAATTGGCAGAAAACGCACTTCGAGCTCATTATAAAGTTACTTTGCTTATATCAGGCGAACAGGCACTTAAGTTTTTGACCAAAAATAGACCTGATTTAATATTACTAGATATATTGATGCCTGGACTTGATGGATTTGAAACTATTAGGCGAATCAAGTCTAATCCATATACTAGAGATATTCCAGTTATTTTCTTAACAGCTAAAACAGAAAGTATAGATGAAGTTAACGCATTGAATTTAGGGGCAGCAGATTTTATTACAAAACCTTTTGTTCCTGAAACAATGCTTAGAAGAATTAGTCTTCAAATAGAATTATCTTTATACCGTAATCAGTTAGAGCATATGGTTAAAGAACAAACTCACATAGTTGAGAAATTACAAGATGTTATCGTTAATAGTATCACTGACCTAGTGGATTTCCGTGATAAGGTTACAGGTGGTCATGCAAAACGTACAGCTAAGTATTTTGATTTATTTGTAAAATATTTAAGAAGAATTCCTCATTATAGAGACCTTCTAGATGACGAAACTATTGAGAATATGTTACGAGCAGCACCTTTGCATGACGTAGGAAAGATAGGTATTAATGATAATGTTTTAAATAAAGACTCTGGTCTTAATAATAATGAATTTGCTTATATGCAACAACATACCATTCTAGGTGGTATGGCCTTTGAGAATGCACTTAATCAGTTGCCTAATAATAAGTTTCTTCATACAGCAAGAGAAATTGCTTTATGTCACCACGAACGTTGGTCAGGCGGGGGTTATCCTAACGGCTTAGTGGGAGAGCAGATTCCATTTTCGGCAAGAATTATGGCAATTGTAGATGTATATGATGCACTTACAACTAAGCGTTCATACAAAGAACCTTATAGTCACGATGATGCAGTTAGAACAATTATGCAACTAAGAGGTAGTCATTTTGATCCTATGCTTACAGATGCATTTTTGCAATGTTCTGAAGCATTCAGAAGTCTATCTCAAAGTTTCGGGGAGGAATAGAGTGTGTTTGATTATAAGATGGTCTCCAAAGCTGTTTTATATGTTCATTTAATACTCTGCGCGTATTTTGTTATATTTTATGAGACATTAAAGTTGCCTAGATATTTAATTATTTTCGCAGCAGCATCAGCAATAGTTGGAGGAACATTAACACTTTTAAATAATGACAAATTACAAACTGTTACCAAATATAGTGTGCCTGTTATGTTAGTTACACTAGTTACGTTGTATGGATATGAATCACGCAAATTGAATGTAATCGCTATCCTAATTTTAGCGATTTCATGTATTTCATCTCTATATGCGGATCTAGTTATGACAGGCCTTATTATGGTGTATTCATTAGTGTTATATGCATTTATATTCTTATACAATAACAAGCTTTATGCAGCCAAAATAGATGAATCAGAGATATTTATCAATTTATTTTCATTGTTTATTGGGCAATTAATGATTATAATTCTTCTTATATTCTGTCGTAATGCCCTTAATAGTTCAAAAAATAAAACCCTACAAGTTCAAGAGTTGCTTATGGAGGTTGAAGATAAAAAGAATCAAGCTGAGCGTGCTGACCAAGCAAAGTCAGACTTCCTTGCAAATATGTCTCACGAAATTAGAACACCTATGAATGCCATTACTGGTATGGTTGAACTTCTAATGCAGAATGAGTTGTCAGATAAGGAATACGAGTATGTTAGTACCATAAAATCAGCTGCGGGTGGTTTGTTATCACTTATTAATGATATACTAGACTTCTCTAAAATAGAAGCTGGTAAGTTAGATATTATTGATGTTGAATATAATCCAGGTTCACTTATTACAGATATAGTAAACCTTATTAATACAAAAATAGATAAAGAACATGTTTCATTTAATGTTAATATTAATCCAAATCTTCCATCTGAATTAATTGGAGATGAGCTAAGAGTTAAGCAAATAGCACTTAATATTCTGTCTAATGCTACTAAGTTTACTAAGCAAGGATTTATTATATTTAATATTAACTATCAACCAGTTTCAAAAGATGAAATTATGCTTACATTGGAGATTAACGATAGTGGTATTGGTATAAAAGAAGAGAACTTAGATGAAATATTTGATGAATTTAAGCAAGTTGATACAAGACGTAACCGTAATATTCAAGGAACTGGTCTTGGTCTTGCTATTTGTAAAAGACTTGCAACACTAATGGGTGGAACTATCGTTATGGACAGTAAATATGGAATTGGTACAAAGGTTACCGTAACAATGGTACAAAAGGTAAAATCTAAGATTCCTTGTGCCGTTGTTAAAAATCCTAGACATACATCTGTTCTTATATTTGATACAGATCCATATGTTCGTACTTCATTATCTGGTTTATTAAAAGCATTGCAAGTAAAACATGATGTAACAGATGATTTTGAAGAATATAAGGTTCTACTTAATTGTAGAAGTTATACCCATACATTTTTCGATTATGAAATTGCGTACACTTATATGAAGAAATTTGCAAGAGAGAATAACAGAGTAAAAAGTATCGCTATGGTTTGTAAAAATGATTATAATATTTCAGATCCAAATGATATTATAACATTAGTCCTTAAACCATTACATTTTATTTCTATTGTTCCAATTTTAAATGGAGAAAACCTTACTCAGAATAAGAAAGCACAAAATGAATATACATTTATTGCTCCAACAGCCAAAGTTCTTATCGTTGATGATAACTTCGTTAACTTAAAAGTTGCTGAAGGTTTGTTAGAGAAGTTTAAAGTTCAAGTAACACCTGCAACAGGTGGTTTTGAAGCTATTGATATAATTATGAAGGAACAAAACTTTGATTTAGTTTTAATGGATCATATGATGCCGCAAATAGATGGTGTTGATACCGTAAAATTAATTCGTAGTTCTAACAGTTTATATTGTAGAAAAGTTCCTATTATTGCCTTCTCAGCCAATGCTGTTAAGGAAGCACAACTTATGTTTTTAAATAATGGTTTTAATGACTTCTTAGCAAAACCTATTGAAGTTAAAGCATTAAAGCAGATATTAATGAAATGGATACCTAAGGATAAATTAGAAAAAGTAAGCGGAGATGTTGCTAAAATGCAAAATCAACAAAATAATAATCAACAAGGCTTCACTCAAAATAAAGAATCTATGAATCTTAAATTAATTGACATTCAAGCAGGATTAAATAGCTGTATGGGTGATAAAAACGCATATAAAGAGATTCTTATGATATTTGCCAAATCTGGTAAGAAAAATATAAACTTAATTATTAACTCTTCAAAGATGGGGGCTATTAAAGACTTTACAACTTATGTACATAGTGTAAAATCCTCAGCAAAAAGTATAGGAGCTATGTCCTTATCTGAACAATCTTATCAATTAGAAATGGCTGGAAAGAGCAATGATTGGGGATTTATTAATTCACATTTACAAGAATATATTAATTTATATGATCAAGTTATTACAGATATCTTTAAGAACTTAGCACCTCAAGGATCGCAGGCACCTGTACAAAAAAAGAATATCTCAGGAGATATGTTTAAGAAATCCTTGATTTCTATATCAAGTGCAGTTAATAACTATGATTCAGAAAGCGCGCTTCATTTATTAAAGGAGCTTAATGGATGTAATTTACCAGAAGCATTTGCCATAAAAATAGAAGAGTGTACACAAGCAATGGAAGATTATGACTATGATAAAGTTGGTGCTATTATAAACAATATTTTAAAATATATTTAGACTAACTATTTAGGAGACAGTATGAGAATTTTAATTATTTTAGTTTGTATACTTTTGTTTATTATATTATTCTTTATATATGGATATATATCTAATTTTAAGTATGTAACAACAAATTATACTATTAAATCAGATAAGTTATATAAAGAAGTAGGAGATAAGCCTATTGTTATATTATCTGATTTACACAATTGTAGCTTTGGCCACAATAATAGTAAATTAAAGGAACACATAGACGCCATATCACCAGCATATATATTTATTGCCGGTGATATGGTTAATAATGGTTCTAGCGATAACAATTTCTATGCTAGAGATGTTGTTAATTACTTATATTCAAAACATAAAGTCTTTTATAGTGATGGTAATCATGAACAAGGCTTTTTTAAAGATTTCTTTGGCGATTTTAGTGAAAATAAATATAATTTATTTTTTTCTAATTTGCAATCAGAGTCAATATATGATAAAGTACATAATGGAAGTAATTTTATCCACTTAGCCAATTCTTACATTGAAATTAATGATATAAGGATTTATGGTTTAAGAATAAGACGTAGATTTTATAGACGTTTTAATAGACCTGAATTTACTGATGAATATTTAGAAGACTTATTAGGTAAAAGTTCTGATAAGTACTATAATATATTGTTAGCTCATAATCCTATGTATTTTAAAAAATATGCCAAATGGGGAGCTGATTTAGTTGTATCAGGTCATATTCATGGTGGAATAATGCAATTACCATTTATAGGTGGTGTTATATCGCCCCAGATGGTATTATTTCCAAAGTATTCAGGTGGGTTATATAAGGAAGATAAGGCAACATTGATTTTATCACGAGGATTGGGGACACATACTATTAGATTTAGATTCTTTAATCCTCCGGAGTTAGTAGTTTTACATGTTAAGAAAGAAACGGAGAGGTAACACATGGCTATTCCAGTAAAGCTAGAAGTTTTTGAAGGACCATTAGATTTATTACTATATTTAATTGAGAAGAATAAAGTTAATATATATGATATTCCTATTGTTACAATAACAGAACAGTATATGGAATATGTAAGACAACTTCAATCAACTAATAATTTAGATATTATAAGTGAATTTTTAGTTATGGCAGCTACTTTATTAAAAATAAAATCAAAGATGCTACTACCTAAGGTAGAAGTCGAGGAAGATGAAGAAGATATAGACCCTAGACAGGAACTGGTAGAGCGCTTATTAGAATATAAGAAATTTAAGTACATATCAGATGAATTAAAAGACAAACAATTTGATGCGGAGAAGATATTATTTAAGGTTAATACCATTCCGCCTGAACTTAAAGATATTAAAGAAGAAGTGAATATTGATGAATTACTAGATGGTCTTACTTTATCTAAGTTACATTTGGTATTTAAGACTATTATTAAGCGTCAAGAAGATAAAATTGACCCTATTAGAAGTAAATTTGGCCGTATAGAAAAGGAAGAAGTTAATTTATCTGACAAAATCCGTTTCATCGACACTTATGGAGCTAAGAATAAGCGTTTTAGTTTTAAAAAGTTACTTGAAGGTCAACATGATAAGATAGAGATTATTGTTACTTTTCTAGGTATTCTAGAATTAATAAAGATGGGAAGAATACATGTAGTACAGGAAGAAATATTTGATGATATTTATATAGATTATCAAGAAACTAATGAAGAACTTGATGTAGAAGAATTATCATTTGCATAAGTATAGAGGTGAATAAATTGGACAACAATAAGATTAAAGCAGCATTAGAAGCAATACTATTTACAATGGGAGAAGCTGTTGAGGCAGAAAGACTTGCCGCTGCAGTTGATATAGGTATAGATGAATTACATTTTTTCATGCGTGGATTAATGGATGAATATAATGCAGATGATAGAGGTATTCAGATTATACAACTTGAGAATTCATACCAGATGGGTACAAAGGCATCTACTTATGAATCTTTAATTAAAATTGCACATGTACCTAAAAAACATGTGTTATCTGATGTATTATTGGAAACTTTATCAATTATTGCATATAAACAACCTGTAACAAAATTAGCTATTGAGAATATTAGGGGTGTTAAATCTGACCATGCCGTTAACAAACTTATTGAATATAATTTAGTATGTGAAATAGGAAGATTAGATGCACCAGGAAAGCCAATAGTTTTTGGTACAACTGAAGATTTCTTGCGTAATTTTGGTATTAATTCACTTGAAGATTTACCAATTGTTAATCAAGAAAAGATTGAAGATTTTAAAGAAGAAGCTGTAAAAGAAGCTGAAATAGAACTTAATATATAGTGGAGGAACTTTTTTGTGAAAGAGCAATTAATAGATTCTTGTATGGCAGTACTTGTTGCTTTAATAGCCGCATCTGTTGTTATGATAGTGCATGAACTATCTAAAGCACTTGCATACAAGTGTTATATACACATATATAACAAAAAGTATGACAAAATGGTTATTTGCCCAGATATTTTAAAACTTCATAGATATATTGATCCTGTTGGTTTAATCCTTGCTATAACTAATTATGGTTTATTTTCAAAACAATACCCATTTATTATAAAGAGTAAGAAAGCTTCATTTTTAATTGGAATAATAGGATATATATCATTGGGCATAGTATTAGTTTTAGCTATATTTGGTTATAAAACATATTTTAGTCATGATATAACTTTAGGAAAAGATCAAATGTTACAATATTATTTGATAAAAGCATGTAAGTATTTTTTAGAATATGTAGCTTATTTTAGCATCATGCTATTAATGGCTAACCTTTATCCAATAGCTACATTTGATATATCCCTAATAATTGCATCTATATCACCATTTGCCTATGTGAAGATTCGCAAATTTGACTTATTCTATAAGTTAGTATTTTTATTATTGGTTTCAATAGGAGTGTTCTTTACGGCTGGAATATACTTAACATCTAAGTGCTTAGGATTTTAAACAAGAATTTGACATTTACAGTTTTATCTAAATATTTACTGTAAATAAATTTATATCTTTGGAAAATATTATCAAACATTAGAAACACCATACAAAATATGGTGTTTTTTCTTATATTTCACAACAAAAAAATGTATTTTATTAACTTTTAATAGGACTTTATTCCTATTTTTGTAAAAAGTTCTTGCCAAATTGGAAATCCTGTGCTAACATATAGTCAAATAACAGATATGTTATTTATTTACAACCCTTATTAATTATTTATACTCCCCTCATAAGCCCCCATCATTGGGGGCTTTTTTCTATCCCAATATACTACTATAAGGAGCTGTTTTTTAATGTTATGATAATCGATATTTTAAAGATAATAAGGATATTGTTTTCACGCCAGATGTATCAACCTATATCTACCTTGAAGATGAAAAAACTCTGAATAAATTAAATTCGTTAAATGAGGAATATCACCAAGATTTTGAACCTATTAGTTTATAAGATATATATACATCTATGGATGATAATTCATTATTATATATTAAAACTGAGATAAGATGGTCTATATTAGGTGTATGTGTTACATTAATAGGTATTATTCTATGGATATATATACTTATGCATAAACCTACTGAAGATAATAATATGTAATATTATAAATTCTAGAGCCTAATAGTGAATTAAAAATACTAAATATATAACATTGTGAGTGTTATGGTTGACATATAATGTCAAATATTGTAAAATCTACAAGTGTAGAACAATATTTTATATACGATTACAACCTGTTGTTGATTCGCATATAAAATAATAATTTTAATGGATAATATACATAAATCTACTATTAAATAGAGTAATTAATATTTAAAGTAGTTAATAATTTTACGATAGAAAGGCATAATTATGGCAAAAACAATGATGAGAATTCACGAAGGTGAATTAAATGTAATGGAATTATTATGGACTAATGGAACACTTCCAGCTAAAGATATAGCAAAGATTATAAAGGAATTTATAGGGTGGGAGAAGAATACCACTTATACTGTTATAAAGAGACTTATTGATAAAGGAGCTATTAAAAGAGAAGATCCTGGTTTTATATGTACACCACTTATTAGTAAAAGAAGAGTACAAGCTATTGAAACAGAAGTGCTTATGAATACATTATTTGAAGGTTCATTTTCAAAATTTATCCTTGAATATGCAAGTAATAAAGGATTAAGCAAAGCTGAACGTATGGAGATGCTTAGAGTCGCTAATGATAAGCATTTTGTAAAATAAGGAGAGAGTATTATATGGGCTTTTGGATATTTATGTTTATAATGAATCTATCTATACCAGTTATTCTAATATTAATTGGATTAATGCTTTATAAAACAGATCCTGGTGATATTAATAATTATTGGGGCTATAGAACAAAGATGTCTATGATAAATAAAGATACATGGGATTTTGCTCATGACTATGTAGGTAGACTTTTTTGTAAATATGGAAAGATTACTTTAATTATAGCAAGCATAATATTTATACCATTTATAGGCCAAAGTAACGATGTAATAGGATATGGTGGAGCTATAATAGAAATCCTTGAAATTGTACCAATCTTTATAAGTATACATAAAACAGAAAAGGCACTTAAGGCAACCTTTGACAAAGAAGGTAATAGACTAGTGTCTAAACTCTAATTTGTCGAGCTCTAGGCCCCTGTCATTCTGACAGAGGCCTAATTAATTTTGAGCTTCGCTCAAAATTCGGGTGTTTTTTTAACTCCGCAAAAGTTTTAGACTTTTATGCTAGTTTCAAATTTAAGAGAATATAATATATTTTTCTCACCGCTTGCGCTCCGTTGCAAAGCGTAACGGTCGTTAAGTTCATACTTCGCATAATTTATGCTCGTATTCACTAAACGCCGACGGTTTGCAAACCCCGAAAAATATACTATATTCCTCTTAAATTTTAACCCTTGCTTATAACTATTATAGTTTTTATTGTTAATAGCACAATGAATATGTAGAATAAATGCATTTAAATCTCTAAGTACACAGCAAATAATAAAGGGGCTCGAATATATATGTTTAAAGGTGTCTGAGCCCCTCGGCACTTAGTGATTTCAAGCATCAGCGCCGAAAGAACTTAGTGTCCGCTAGGCGCGAAGTCAAGTGAGAACGTCCATTAAACATATATATTCGAACCCGTATTATTGCGTCACTAGAACTGTAAACTAAAACTTTCGAGAAGCAAAATCCCCCAATTTGAGCGATAGCTCAAATTATATAAAGAAGCTTAAATACCACAACCATGCCCCTGTCGGAACGACAGGGGCACAAGATACCTACAAATTAGAGATTGTTTAATCCTCACGAAGTTTTACAACTCTTGCGGCCTTTCGTCTGTTAGCATCGTCCATATCAGCATAATGTTTTCTAGTTGTATTAACATCTTTGTGGCCTAGAACGTCAGCAACAAGATATATGTCGTTTGTTTCTTTGTATAGGGTAGTACCATAGGTACTTCTAAGTTTATGAGGTGTAATTTTCTTATATGGTACAATTGCCTTTGCATATTTCTTTACTAAATCCTCAACAGCTCGAACACTTATTCTTTTGCGTTGAATTGATAAAAATAGCGCATTTTCATGACCAGCAATAGGCGTAATTGATTTTCTTACATCGTTAATATAATCAACCAATACATCGCATACTTCATCACCAAAGTAAACAATCATTTGATTTCCACCTTTTCGAGTAACAGTAATACCATTATTCTTAAAGTCTATATGATCTAAATCTAAGCCTACAAGCTCAGACACACGAATTCCTGTACCTAATAGTAGTGTTACAATTGCCAAATCACGATATTTAGTTATGTTATAATAGATTTTCTGGCGTTCAGATAAGGAATCTGAGCATTCTTCAATATAATCTAATAAAGATGCCACTTCATCTGCATCAAGCCTTATAATGGCCTTTTCGTGGATTTTAGGCATACTTATAAGCATAGCAGGATTAGATTCTATATGTTCATGTTTATAATAATAGTTTAAAAAACTGCGAAGAGCAGATAATTTTCTTGAAACACCAACTTCTGTATTAGTTACCTTCTTATTATCAGTAGAATTATATAATTTTAGATATTCTTGATATTCAACAATATCTTGAACTTTTATATTATTTAACATATCTAATTTAAAATCCGTTGAATTGATATTCTTATATAATGGATTATTTTCTATAATAAAATTAAAAAATAGTCGTATATCATATGCATAAGATAATTTAGTTTTTGCAGATGATGTTTGGTCAATTGCTCTAAAATAATCTTTACAAAATGACGGCATAGTAGAAAGTACATCTCTAAGTTTCTCTGTATATTCAATTTTCTTTTGTTCATGATAATTATTAGCGTCTAGTGCCATATTATAAATTCCTCCGTATAATATTATTTTTGTATTGTAACTAACATAAATATAATTATATAATAATAGTTCTTTTTGCGTATAGAGTATTAATAGTTAAAAATATATTTAATATATACGCCTATTTTATAAGGACGAAATACCCTTGATATATCAAATATCGTTAATATTGTCTATTAGCTTAAAACTGCAACGCAACTCTGCGAAAAATATGTATTTGTCGCAGAGTTGAATATTAAGAAATAAATGTTTTATAATAGGACATGGACAAATATATCTATAGAAGAATTTATAGAAACACTTGATCAATATATCCACTGGTACGGAACTAAACGACGAAAATTAACATTGGGAGGACTTAGTCCTCTTCAATACAGAGAACAATTAGGCTTATTAGCTTAAAGACTAAATAAGCAAA
>SVEH01000014.1 GCA_015057455.1 Lachnospiraceae bacterium
TTTTGTTGTTAAACTTATTATCGGTAAATCCACGATAAATGCAATCGTGGGGTCACTTCATATTATCTTAGTGATTTCAAGCGTTAGCGCAGAAAGAACTTAGTATCCATTAGGTTTGAAGTCAAGTAAGAACGTCCATTAAACATATATATTCGAACCCGTATTATTGCGTCACTAGAACTGTAAACTAAAACTTTCGAGAAGCAAAATCCCCTAATTTGAGCGATAGCTCAAATTATAAAGAAGCTTAAATACCACAACCATGCCCCTGTCGGAACGACAGGGGCACAAGAAACCTACAAATTATAGTTTACTACTCCTTAGTCATTTCTAAGAAGATTTTTTCTAAATCCATATCGGGATATTTCTTTGTTAATTCATCTAATGTTCCATAGAATAGTGTTTTTCCATGGTTTATTATTATAACTTTATCACATAATTTCTCTGCTACTTCTAATACGTGTGTTGAGAATAATACTGAATTTCCTGCATCTGCATGTTCTCTCATCATATTTTTTAACTCATATGCTGATTTAGGATCCAAACCTGTAAGTGGCTCATCTAATATCCACACAGCTGGATTATGTACTAAAGCTGCTGCAACCATCATCTTCTGTCTCATTCCATGAGAATAACTTTGCATTGGCTTATCAAGCACCTCTATTAAATCAAATCTCTTAGCAAATGTCTCAATTCTTTCTTGTCTTTCATTTGTCGGAACCTTATATATATCTGCAATTAAGTTTAAAAACTCTATTCCTTTAAGTCTAAGAAACATATCTGGACTATCTGCAATATATCCTATCTTTTCTTTTGCCTTTAATGCATCTTTTCTTACATTAAATTCATTTATATAAATATCACCTTCATCAGCTCTTATAATTCCTGTTAACATCTTTAATGTACTTGATTTACCAGCACCATTAGGCCCTATAAAACCAACTATCTCTCCATCCTTTACTGTTAAACTCAAATTATCAACAGCCTTTAACGAACCATTATAAGTTTTACTAACCTTTTCAATCTTAATCATATAAACACCACGCTTTCCCCTATAATATCGTTATTTCCTATATAATTAATAAGTCCTAACAAAATGAGCAATGATATAGGTATTTTTTCGGGGTTTGCGTGCCTGAGCACTTAGTGATTTCAAGCTAATGAACACATTAGCGAAGAAAGAACTTAGTACTCCTAGGCAACGCAACGGAGCGAGAGCGTGAGAAAAAATACCTATATCATTGCTCATTTCGTAACTAGAATAGTAAAAAATATTAAACATAGGGCTCTCGCATGTGCGAGAGCCCATATAAATATTAGTTAAATAAATTACTAAACCATCCATCATCCTCGTCATCACTAATGTAGTCTACATAACAGTTGTTTACGTCAACAACACCGTTAATTCCTGGTACAACACCTGAATCTGAATATTGCCATATGCTATAGTCATGCTCGAATGAAGTTTGTCCATTTTGATTATGAGTATATTCTGCTACCCATATATCATATCCTTCTAGTTCACTCATATTTAATTTATCTTTGAACCAATACTTTCCTGAATAAATTTGGCTCTTATATCCTTTTTCTTCAACTCTATCACAGAATGCTTTAATAATAGCAGTTCTTTCTGATTTAGTTAAGTCTTTACTTCTCTCAGTTGGACTAGCTTGCTCTGTATCAATTACTACTGGATATTTAACATCATAGTTTTTAATTAAATTAAGCACCCAATCAGCTTCTTCTATTGCTTCTTCAACTGTAATTGCTTGTGTCACAAAATATACTCCAACATCTAAACCAATGCTTAATGCACCTTGCATATTTTTCTCAAATGCTTTATCTTTAGCAAATGTTCCTTGTCCATAACCTCTATATCCACAACGAACAAATGCAAATTTCACATCTGAAGTTTTAACTTGATTCCAATCAATATTTCCATTATAACTAGAAACATCAATTCCTAAAATAGGTTTTGCAAGTCTTCCACTATTCTCTAAACCAAGTGGTGTACCATATCCATAAATAGCTTCATCTTTATTGCTATATTTAACTCTTGTAACTGTTTTATTTACATTACCTTTTATAACAGATAATTTACCCCAAGAGTTCTTTTCAACGATACCTACATTATCAATTTTTCCATCTTTATTAGTATCAAAGAATACTATATCTCCACTTTGTGCCTTGTAGTTTTGTGGTTCATGATATGCATTATTGTTCTTAAACCATGATACCCAATATCCTGTATAGCCAAAGTATCCAAATTCGTCTTCACTTAGTCCTGCCTCTTTACCACACCATGCAGCAAACATACATGACCAATTCGCTGTTGCATATTCTTGATCTCCTACCATATCTGCATACCATTGACCATATTTTGTCCAGCCTGATGCTTCTTCTGTGTAACCAATTTCATTTTTAGCTACCTTTACTAATTTCTTTACATTATCGTTTCTTGCTGCGCCTGTTTCTTCTGATGGTGCTGCACTTGCAGAAATCTTTCCTCCACATAATGCTGCTACGCAAATTGCTGCCATAATTGTACCTACTGTTACCCTCTTTAGCCATTTAAATTTCATTTAAATAGTCCCCCTTATAACACACATATATTATACCTACCACTTAAGTTACCCCTAACTTGTTTCTAGTATAACATAACCTATTAACAATAGCTATACACTTTGTTAATAGGTTATTAATATTTTCGTTATATTTATAATTGGTTTATTTTTTGTTTATAATTGCTTATGTATAACCCTTTTAGTTATTCTTAAACTGTACCATATCAGAGAATACATTTATACCACTCGCAGCCTTTACACTATATGCATATGAATATTGTCCTGCAGGCAGTTTAGCAAAAGAAAAGTCAAAATTACTCTTCATTGTATATTCTTTTCCATAAGCTATTTCATAACTTTGTGAATCTTCATTATATAAATCATAAATTGGTGTAATCTTATCTCCCTTTCTTAATTTAAGTTTTCCTTTTGGCGCATGATTACTATTTCTTGTTGCATTCCATAAGCCCATACATTTATAAGTATAAGAATCCGCATTAACCGATGTTTCTTTAATCTTTATACACATCTCTGTATCCTTATATAATACTGGTATACTATATATTGTTTCACCTTTTTTCTCATCAATTAAATCTACATATGTTGTAACAAATTGTCCGTCATCAAGTACAAACCATTCATTTCTAAAGATAGATTCAATGCTTCCGCTTGTCGCATCATAACGCACTCTATCGTTTTCTCCTAAACAATATGTATTAGGTCCTACTTTTGCAAATATCGTACTATAAACTGTATTAACATATTTCAAATCATCTTTATTAATTTTAGCTGATACATTATTGTTATCTACTGTAATTTTCTTATCAAATGTAATATCTAATGTATTTCTCTTATATTCATCTTTGTGATATTCTGAATAAATGCTAAAATTCTTGTACCAAGCATCTAAAAATCCATCCTTAGCATAATTTGGATTTAAAATTAATATATTATGCAAATCTCTTTCTTGTTTTGTATCTGAATAGTATACATCCTCTATAATTTTGTTATCTGGTATTTTATTTATAAAATCAAAATTATTTTCATAAAACATTTTACTACTAGCCCAATTATAATCAACATACAAATCCCAATCAAAATTATGTCTCGCATATGTCATTTTCTCAATTACCGACATATGATAAGGTGATACACATACATTTCTCAACTGTAAAAAATCATAATATGTTAAAATTTCCGATGGAAAATACATTGCTATGCCTAATACATCCGCTAATTTATAATCATCACTTACTCTACTAAAACATATAACATCGTCAAAAGTCTGTTCCAATCTATATGAATCATAGTTAAATACACTTGCTTCGTCCAAATACTTTACTAAATTTCCTATATCCATAAGCTCATTATTCATACCAAATCTAATGACTTCATTCTCCATTTTCATAATTTTAGAAACCATGGATTTATCTTTAGTAAGCATGTCATTAAAATACTTCATAAGCTTATTATATTCTATTAAAGCTGAGTCTAACTTTGACAAATCATACATTGAAAATACTAAACTATCTTTAGCATCTTTTTGTATATAATAATTCATATTAGCATTACATATAGCCTTACCTAATGCATATCCATCACAATCTGGATTATCTATTAAATAATTTATCATTGTTTTGTAATCCCAACCATCGCCGTAAGTTATTTGTGGTGTTGTAATCATATATCTAGCATATGGCACAAGTACATTTGCAACCTCTATACACCCCGACAAACTACTATCAAAACCAATAAATTCAAATTTCGAAGTCATTTTACTACTTACTTTAGCAAATCCATAATCCATTTCTGGTATTGTAAGCATATCTCCATAATAATAATCATCTCTACACACACCATCTATAGGACTTCCACCATTATTCCATATTATAGTTCCCATATGTTTGGCAGGATAATTAGCAACACCCCACTCAAGAAAATTATAAAAACTATTTGCACTTCCCATACTATCATTTTTTATTGACTCAATTAATTGTAAATTTCCTGTGGCATTTATCTTATACCTTTGAATCTTATTATTTGAAATATTATTAGAATTCCAATTTTCACATCCTCCTGTTTGTATAATAATATTTAGCTTTTCAGTTGCTTTTTTTGTAAATTTACTATTTCCAATCTCTATAAATTCATCTGTTGCACTTGAAAATATATTTTCCAAATCAGCTCCAGATACATATATAAGAATAGTCCATGTACCATCTTCTCCCATGGCTACTTGATCTTTTGAAGTTCTTGTAATCTTCAGTCCACCTTTATCTGCAGAAATTGAAGTATTTCTTTTTACTTCCGCATAATCTTTCGGTTTTGTGTATGTACGATTCATGGCAAGTTGACTTTTGTTTTTCTCTCTTTGTTTTTTACTTGCACTAGACTTAGTAAAAAACGATACACTTGCCACGATAATTGCACACAATGCAATCATTGTACAAAATGATACAACTATAATCTTCTTTTTCTTAGCATTTAATTTTTTTACATCTGACATAATAATCCTCCATCCGTATAAAACTAAAAATCACATAATTACATACATCCTTAATCTATATCGAGCTTTTACACACTATAAATCATAGTATTTTTGAATTATTTTACAATTATTTACTCTTCTCATAGAATATAGATATTAAAAAAATCATATGGACAACAACTTTCAATAAGTAAATTATCCATATGATTCCTTTATTAATATTTATAATTTATTCTATTATTTATTACATTTTATATCCACGATTTCTTCTAAAAATCATTTCATCTTTCATATATTATATCTTATTCTACATTTGATGTACAATGTGCACATTTAGTTGCTTCAATAGGTATCTCGCTACAACAATATGGGCACTTCTTAGTAGTTGGTTCTTGTGCAACTTCCTCTTCTACTTTTGACAAACGATTGTTAATAACATTAATTCCCTTAATTAATAGGAAAATTACAAATGCTGTTATTAAAAAGTTTATTACTGCAGTTATAAAATTACCATATAATAATACTGGTGCACCTTTTCCTTCTCCAAGCTTAACTTTTAAATTACTAAAATCCATTCCTCCAAATATACCTAGTATAGGTGTAAGAATATCAGTATTAAGTGATGTTACTATTGCTGTAAATGCTCCACCTATGATAACACCGACTGCCATATCCATTACATTACCACGCATAATAAATGCTTTAAATTCGTTAACAAATCCACTTGCTTTCTTTAATTGTTTCTCCATTTTACTTCCTCTTCCTTTGTTATTATTTAATGTTAAATTAATAATTTCCTAATTAACATCATTACTGTATACCATGTTAAAAATTAATACACAGCACTACCAACTTTTACATTATAGACAACATTTTACGTATTTGCAATATGTATTTAACTATTAATGCCATCTACATCCCATATATATACTACTTATATATGTAAGTATCATATTTTTAGTGTCATATCATTGCGCATTTTCTAATTTAATAAGAACTTTAACAATTGGCATTATAAGTATTCCGCATATAAAATTACTTATTCCATGTATAACATCAAATGGTAACCCTGCCACTATCCAAGAAATCATACCTTTAATATCTAAACCAAATATTATTGCCTGAGCCGGGGCATATAGCACTCCGAATAAAATCCCATGTAACCCACTTACTAACATATATACAAAAGGCTTTACTTTGGTTGGCATATTTTTAGGAAGTATCATTACTACTCCCCATAAAATAAACCAAACATATAAATACGGTATCCACCAAGTTGCAAAACCCGCAATAATTCCATTTAATAAAACAAATGTATATATGGGATACAATGCTTTCTTTCTATAAACAATTGTGTAAGCAACTATTAAAGCTCCTGTCAAATGAACATTCGGAAGTAACTCCATTATAACCTTAGTTACAAACATAATAGCTCCCAACATTGCAAACACAGTTATCTCTCTTGTCTTTATTTTCATATTTATTCCGCCTTAAATAAATAACTATCTCCCTCAGTTATTTTTGTTTGTTCAACTCCTGTATTAGCATACTTATCGTTTATGTAAAATGCCCAATACTTTTTGTCTTTATCATAATCAAGTTTTTTACCATTAACAGATTTAATATACAAACCATATGGGCCCTCTTCTCCAGCAATTAAATCTAATTCTAATAATGCTTCTCCTACATTATCTTTATTAGTACTTACTTGATAAAAAGTTTTCTCTCCATCTACATCCTCAATAGTTAAAGAAAATTTATTATCTCCTTCTCCTATATTCTTAACATCATTTGCATCATCATTCTCCTTGTTTGTACTAACTTCATTCTTTTTATCACTAGCAATCTTCTCTGTCTTTTGATTAACATTATCCTTATTACTTACGCAACCAGACATCCCAATAATTAATACAATTCCCAACAAACCAATAGCAGTCCTAACACACAAACTACCCTTTATTTTACGCATTACATTCCATCTCCTTTAGTACTTCATAAATCCACCCTTAAAATCTACAATTCCATTTTAATACTCTCTTACAAGCATTTTATATCTGTTATTTAAAATATATTCAAAAAACAAATCACTTAATTCTACTATCAATTCTTCAATCTGTCAAAACCTATTCATCATCAAGTGAGAACGTCCATTAAACATATATATTCGAACCCGTATTATTGCGTCACAAATATAAAAGGCTCCACTTGCGCGGAGCCTATAAAAATCCCATAGTTTATTTATTTTTTTCTTTTATTTCCATATAATTTAGTATTATGTCTACTGCTCCATCCATTCCCACATCAGAAAGATTTATGCACAAATCATAACTATTTAAATCTGACCATTTCTTATTTGTATAATAATTATAATAAGCCTCTCTCTGATTATCTCTTCTCATAATAAGCTTATATGCTTCTGCTTCTTCCATATTTTGTTTTTCAGCAATTCTTGTTACTCTATCATCTAAATCAGCCTTTAAGTACACATCTAATACATCATCAAATTCTCTTAATACATAATCTGCACATCTACCTAAGAATATGCCTTCGCCCTCTTCTTTAGCTATACTCTTAATTAATTGAAACTGTTCATTATGTATTTGAGCATTTAATGGTTGGTTTATTATCTTTCCTGCTTGACCTTTAGCTATTAATGAATAAAAATAACTTTGTTGTCCATCTATATCGTATTGATCAGCAACACCTTCATATATTCCACTTTTTTTTGCTGCCTCTAAAAGAATTTCTTTGTCATAACACTTAATGTTTAATCTTTCAGCTAATTTAACCGCTACCTCTGATCCACCACTACCATATTGTCTTCCTATAGTAATTAATTTCTTCATAAAATCATCCTCCGATTCTAAATCTATAATAAAAATCACATTAATATTTCATTGTTAAAAGTTTGTTCATTACTAATACTTTTACACTTTTTAGTAATATCGGATTATTTTATAAATTACTAAATACTTTCTATACTTATGTTTTATACATTTTCTTCTTATTTTTCAAATAAAGAAGTAGATAAATATCTATCTCCTGAATCCGGCAACAATACAACTATTGTTTTTCCTTTGTTTTCATGTCTATCAGCCACTGTCAATGCTGCTTTTAATGCGGCACCTGAAGATATTCCCACTAATATCCCTTCACTTTTTGCAAATTCTCTTCCTTCCTCAAATGCTTCTTCATCTTTCACAGTAATTACTTCATCATATATCTTTGTATTTAATATCTGAGGTACAAATCCTGCACCAATACCTTGAATTTTATGTGCACCTGATATTCCTTTAGATAATACTGGACTTGCTTCTGGTTCTACTGCAACTATTTTTATATTGGAATTCTTTTCTTTTAAATATTCTCCAATGCCTGTTATAGTTCCACCTGTACCAACACATGCAACAAATATATCTATTTTCCCTTCTGTTTGATCCCATATCTCTGGACCTGTTGTTGCTTTATGAGCTTCTACATTGGCCATATTATCAAACTGCCCAAGTATTATGGCACCATCTATTTCATTCTTTAATTCTTCTGCCTTTTCAATAGCCCCTTTCATTCCCTTTGTGCCTTCAGTTAACACTAATTCTGCTCCATATGCCCCAAGCATTGTTCTTCTTTCCACACTCATTGTATCTGGTAAAGTTAAAATTACTCTATACCCTTTTGCAGCTGCAACAGCAGCTAATCCAATCCCTGTATTACCTGATGTAGGCTCAATAATTGTTGCCCCTGGTTTAATAAGTCCTCTATTTTCTGCATCCTCTATCATTGATAATCCTACTCTATCTTTTACTGAACCTGCTGGATTCAAATATTCTAATTTTGCAATAATATTGCCTTCTTTTATACCTGCCCTTTTCATATAATTATTTAGCTTTAATAACGGTGTTTCACCTATTAATTCTATTACACTTTCTTTTATATTGCTCATCTTATTCCTCCTATTTTAATACCATTATTTGTGTCTTACTACTTACTGACTACACGCAACGTGCAATTTCAAGCTATAAAAAGTCTCGCATACCTTCTAATAAATCTTGTTCTTGCTTAATTAGTTTCTTAGCAATATCTTTACTCTTTTCATCCGCTGCAACATACTTATTTAAATACTTATTAAGCGATTTAATCCCCATATTACAACCGTCTGTTATTAAATCTGCAATTGTACCATCTGATTCATTTACAATTAATTTCACATTTGTCTTAATATAAGACATACTTTTTGCCATAGGATTAGGTTCTTTCCCATCATCATGATACTTTTTCAACAATTCGTCTATCTCACTTTGCAATCTTAAATGCTTGTCCCTACATTCTATAAGCCTTTCCTTAAAATTAGTTGCATATACATAATCCAACACATCATCAATCGAGGATATTCCCATTTTTACTCCTGCATCACATTCTCTTAAAAGCTTTATTGTATCTTGTTCTATCATAATATTCCTCCATTCTTATGCTTTTTGATTTAATTATTAACTAATAGCGTGCTCACATATTATACATATACTATAACACCTACAACACACCATATTTATATATATTACAAAAAGCTACAACTATTTAATAATATATATTTTGTTCAAATATGTATTTTTTATTCATTATATTTAATTATAACCCATAAATTTATCTATTTACATTTACCACTATAATAGTTTCAACCAACTCAAATAATCATTTTACTATCATTTCAACCTTCATTGTTTAAAATAGTAATATAATTATCGCATTAATAATAATATACCGTATTATTTTCAACCCTTAATCTAGGTATTACTCCATTTGTTTCTAGTCCTGTTTCATGTCTAAAGTTATAGAATGTATTACCCCAGATATTATTATTGTATATAGAATCATAACCATTTTCCAACTTACTTGGTATATTTCTCATTATATTACCAAACATTCTAAATAGTCTCGTTCCTCCTGTTATATTTGTATATGCTTGATGATAAAATGCATTATTTCTAAATACATATCCCATTCCAGATACACATGCAAAACTATCATATCTTGTTGTAAATACATTGTCTCTAACTATATCACAACTCTTAGCTTGAAAGAAATCTTCCCAGTCTATATCACAACCAATATCTCCATCCATATAGAAATAATTACCTTCAATTACACACCTTTGCTCACCACACATAACTAAGTTTACATGGGTTGCATTATGAAGTATATTATCTTTATAAACACATTTAAATGCTCGTTTTACATGACCCATTTTTATACAATATCCAGTGTATAATCCATGTGGATTTGTGTCCGAATCACCATTCTTAGGTAACTCCTCTGTATGGAAAACTAATCTACAAAACTGTGCTCCCTTTGGTTTATAATATGCAAAAAACTGACCATGACAACTTTCTTTCTTAATAAATTTCTTATCCTTATCATAATAAGCCATATCATACAATATAGAAGGACAATTTCCATAATGACCATACTCTGTATAATCACCTACCATAAAATCTTCGTCCTCATCTATATAAGATAAATCTAAATAATCACTTCTTACACGACATTTTGAATCACTTTCTGTTCCATCACTTCGTATATTACCAAATTCAAATACCTCTGCATTAATATTTTTCATTTTATCTTCTGCATAATAATCTGAATATGTTCCAACATTCCAATAATTATATCCAATATTGCACCCTTCTACTGTACATTCAATTGCTTCTGGCATAGAAACAGCAACTACACTCCCTTTTCTATGCTTAGGTCCCATAATATTTATGTTTTTTAGAACAGTATGTGTCGTTCCTCTCATGGTAAATAACTGATATCCCCACTCTGTTCCTTCTGGAATATGATCTTCTATTACATTAAAAGTTGTTCCATTAAAATCGTATTCCGTATTACTTTCTAATAAAATCAAATAAGCGTCCTGGGCTTCGGGAACATCATAAGGTTCTATAATATATTCCTTAGATTCTGTAAAATAAACCCTATTCTTTCCTTGCGCCTTAGCATCTTTTACAATTTTAATAATTCCCCTTAAAGTACTTCTTCCATCAGTATTACTTAATCCATATTCCCTAGCTTTTGACGGTGTTATCTCCATTACTTTGTTATATTTTATTTCTTTCTTCTTAACTACTTTAACCTGTATAGAAGTAGACAATGTTCTATCTTTATTATATGCTGTAATAGTGCATATTCCTGGTCCTTCAGCCCTTACATCACCATATGTAACTGTGCACACATCTTTGTTACTACTTTCATAATATGCCATTTTATCATAATAATTGCTATTATTCTTTGTATGTGAATATGGCAATGTTATTGCAATTAAAGAATATTCATCTCCAACTTCTAACTCTTCCTTTATTGGATTCATAAAGTGAATAGATGTCTCCTTTTTATTTGGCTCTGGATATATTTCTTCCTCTCTTACACGCACATATATTTTATAACTCTGACCTTCATATGTTAATGTAACAACTGCATCTCCAACATTCCACGCCCTTATTTCACCATCTTTTTTTATTAATACATCTTTAGCATAATTTTTTATTTCAGCTGTATGTTTTAATGTTTTTTCCTCTTGCTTTGTTACTAATGAACATATAAAATCTGAACTAAATGTCATCCCTGGTACCATATCAAAATACATCTCAATATTCTCAGTATCCTTAGGTTTATCTTCTATTGTTACAATAACTTTCTCCGTTGGTAAATCCTTGGCAGATAACTCTACTGCAACCTTTTTATTTACTGTTGCCTCCTCTGCTACTTTTACTTTAAATCGTACAAACTGACTCATACAGTTTTCTTCATTTATTTCAAGTGTATCACCCTCACAAACAACAACATCCTTATCTTTACTCTTAACTTTTACCGTAGCAGTACCTTTATTATTTAAATACACTGCCACAGAACGTTCTTGCCCTGGTATAAGTCTCATAGCTGTCTCTTCTGTAAGAATTTCATTTTTATATGACTTTTGCTTTTTAGACATTTGCTTTTCTTCTATTTTCTCTTCAGCTACTCTTAATTCAACTAACTCTTCCTCTGTTAGCGTAGGTTTTACAACCTTTGTTATCTCATCTATGCTTTTTAATATTTCATCATTACCACTATCAAAATCAGCTAAACTACTTCTAATAATTATAACTAAAATTAAAATAACAATAATTATTCCCCATGCTCCAAACATCTTATATTTCAAAGGCAATTTTTTTATTTTCTCTAACATATTAATCCTCCTATGAAAAAATGCGTAACAACTATATAACTTGCTACGCATTATAACTAAAATCTTTTTAATATATCGACTACTTTGGTGTTATTATATAATTTAATTCCAACTTTTTTTAAAGAGCTACCAATGAAGTGCCACCTATGTTAAATAGAATACATCTAACATTTTTAGGTACACTTCACTTAGTAACTCCTATTTTTTACCTTTATCTTATTTACTTACCATATAGTAGTACAATTGCAACTACTATTGCATCCACTATTACATCCATTATCGCTTATACAATCTTGTTTTGAATTTTCTTCATTATTACATCCACCAAGCTCTAATGGTTTAATCTCTAAATCTAACAAATCTCCCTCTACAAAACATAAACAGTCTGTTTGTTCCGATGAAACACTACATCCCTTTGGAGTTTCTATTTTTCCCTCATTCGGAACCTTATATCCTACAAAATATAAACTTTGAAGTACTAAACTTATACCTACTGTTGCTGTACTATCTACCTCATCAAAATCAAGTACTTTTGCTGTACCATACAAATTCAAACCTTGTTTTACATAATTATTAGTTGATATAAAGCCTATATAACTAAGTGCAGGCGTATATTCACCTGAACTACTTACATTATATGAAACTCCATATGGTGCAAATATCTCCAACTCTACAGATGAAGGATTAGTATCTTCATTATATGTTGGAACAGTTGAATTCGATGGTAAGTAATCCACAGAAGTTGTTATTGTATCTAATAATCTACATGCATCATCATATATATTAATTGAGAATACTACTAATAAATTAGATAGTACCACAGAATAACAATTTGGTCTTCCTGATATTTGAGTAACTTGCACATTAAGATCCCCATAATCATATGTTATATCTACTATCTGTGCTGTTATTTTAGTTGCCGTTGGATAACTTGATGGTATATCCACACCTAAATCAAATGTTGTACATAAATTGATGCCTATTTCGTCATATATAAGAGGTGCGAATAACCCCAAATTAGTAGGTTCCCCACATACTGGATTTGTACACACATCAAAACATCCTTGTCCATTAATACTATTAACTTTGTTACTTAAGATTCGAGTTCTACAACCACATTTTTTTCCTTTACACTTTGCCATAGTCTCAATCCTTTTATCTTTTAGTATAGTATATGTTGTATATATCATATTGTTCTTAAATAATCATCTATTTGCTTGCATTATATAAAAATATAATATATAATTAGAGTCCGACAGTTCGTTTGTACCATCCTGTCGTTAAACAAAACCAGGACTACTATTCATAATAATGTGATTATAGTGGCTTTGCGTTTTGCAAAGTCTTTTTTATGTTTATTTTTATTTATGGGGTAGTTTTATATTTTAGAAATGAGGGATTTTATGAATATAATTTTTTCAAAATCAAACAATACTTTCACTTCGGTAAAAAGTTGGTTAAAAAAAGAACAAAAAGAAACTGCCATATTACTTAGATGTATACCGTCTGCAGTTGTTACTCTATTTGTCGTTAGCGTTATTTGTATGAATCTACTAGCTAACAAAACTCTTATCCAAACTCATTGGATTGCACTAGATGGTGGAATTCTTGTATCCTGGCTCTCTTTTATGTGCATGGATATTATTACAAAATATTTTGGACCAAAAGCTTCAAATAAAATAGCAATTCTTGCATCTGCAATTAATATACTTACATGTCTTATATTTTATATTGCAAGCATTATTCCATCCAATGCCAATGATTACACCGCTCTTAACGAAATTCTAGGTGGTACTTGGTTTATACTCTTGGGTAGCACCATTGCATTTCTCATGTCATCTGTTATAAATAACTTTTTAAATTGGACAATTGGTAAAGCATTTCATAAAAATCCAAATGGTAAACTAGCATATGCTACTCAAACATATATATCCACATTTGTAGGACAATTTTTAGATAACCTTATTTTTTCTATTATTGTTTTTGTAGGTTTTGCACCTATATTCTGGGACGGTTTTCACTGGACTATATTACAGTGTACTATATGCGCTTTAACTGGCGCCATTGCAGAACTAATTATGGAAATTGTATTTTCTCCTTTCGGTTATCGCATTGTAACCAATTGGAAAACCCACAACATTGGGCAGGAATATCTTACACATATCAAAGGAGGTAAACAAAAATGCGAATATTAATAACAGGAACATCTCAAGGTATTGGACAAGCCATTGCTAAACATTTTTTAGATTATAATCATGAAGTAGTAGGTATTGATCGCCAAGAATCAAGCATTCAGCACCAAAACTATATACATCACCAAATAGATGTCCGTGATTACGATAATCTACCTTCCATAGAAGATGTAAATATATTGATTAACAATGCTGGAACTCAAAACGAAGATGATATTGACATTAATCTAAAGGCACTTATTTATATAACTGAAAAATATGGTATACAAAACAATATACATTCTATTTTAAATATTGGTTCAGCTAGCGCCCATACTGGTGCCGAATTTCCTGAATATTGTGCTAGCAAAGGTGGCATCTTATCTTATACTAAAAATGTTGCTCTACGCGTAGCACCATATGGCGCTACTTGTAATAGTCTAGACCCTGGCGGTGTTATTACACCTCTTAATGAATGTGTAATGAATGACCCTATTCTTTGGGAACAAATAATGCATGAAACTCCCCTAAAAAAATGGGCTACCACAGAGGAAATTGCGCAATGGGCCTATTTTTTAACTGTAACAAACACCTTCTGCACTGGTCAAAATATACTTGTAGATGGTGGCGAATCTATAAATTATAACTTTATATGGAAAAATTAATTTAAAACTTTTCTTTGCTATCCCTAATTTTTTTCTTCCTATGTGGAGATATATATTATAGAGTTTAACTTAAATCAAACTACAGAATAGGAGAATACATAATGAATAAATATTTTAAACTAATCGGTGTTGGTTTACTTTCACTTTGTTTAGTTGGATGTGCTAATAATAGCTCTGCTACACAAGTAAATGACACCTCCTCTAATACAACAAAAGAAACTTCCGTAAACAAAGCCCCTGGCTTTGTTGCCTTAGTTACTGAATTTGACGGTGTTGACGACAAATCTTTTAACCAAGCTAGTTGGGAAGGTGTTAATGCTTTTGCGGTTAAAAGTAAATATAGAAAAAAATTCTATCCTGCTGCGGTTGCAGATAGTGTTGATGCAAAAGCTCAAGCACTAGATAAAGCAATTAAAGATGGTGCTGAAATTGTAGTATGTCCCGGAAGTATATTTGAAACAATTGTATATGATGCACAAACAAATTATAAAGATGTATCTTTTATACTTATAGATGCTGAGCCAAAAGATGCACAAGGTGTTATAAAATCTGAACCAAATGTATACTCAATTCTTTACAAAGAAGAAGAGGTAGGTTATCTTGCAGGTTACTGTGCGGTAATGGAGGGGTACAGAAAGTTAGGTTTTATGGGTGGTATGGAGATTCCATCTATTAAAGCATTTGGATATGGTTATATTCAAGGAGCTGAAGCAGCTGCAAAAAAATTAGCTCTTCCTGCTGGTTCCCTACAAGTTCAATTCAAATATGTTAATGGATTTTTACCAACTTCAGCAATCGTTTCTGATGCAAATGCTTGGTATGCAGCCGGTACTGAAGTAATCTTTAGTTGTGGTGGTGGAATTGTTTCATCTATTATAGAAGCTGCTAGTTCTGATGAAAAAAGAAAAATTATTGGTGTTGACGTTGATCAAACTCACTTATCATCAAACATTATTTTCTCAGCTATGAAAGGTATTGCTAATTCTGTGCAATTAGCACTTGATAAATTCGCTTCTAATGAAAAAAAATTACCTGATGATATGGCTGGAAAGACTTCTTATTTAGGAATTGCTGAAGATTGTGTTGGTTTATCTGCATTTTCTGGTTCATGGAGAATGCCTACATATACTGTTGACAAATACGATACTTTACTTGCAGAAATGAAAGCTACTCCCCCAACTATTAATCGTGATACATTACCTCCACTTGTTCAAACTAAGGTAATTATGAATAAATAAATTTATTGAAAATATAAGGCTTAGGAATATGAGTTAAATCATTTTCCTAAGCCTTATATTTTTATATGTAATTTTATAATTTAAATATATTTACATCCTCATATAACGTTTTTCCAGCTTCTTTAGTATGTTCCATATTAGTATTAATACTTTGTATCTCGTTAGACAACTCACTAGACATTTTAGATACATCACCTATAACGTGCTTACTATCACTAATCATACTATCAACGTTTCCTATAGAATCTGTTATATTATTTAATCTTGTTAAAAATGTATCTGTAGCAGACGAAAATGCTTCTAACACACTAGAAACTTTATTAGAACTTGATAAAAATACATCACTTTTATCAACTAAATCCTCAAATACTACTCCAGTTGTCGTATTCACATACTCTAGCATTTCTACTATTGATTCTGATAAGTCATTAACTGTTTCAATAATACTAGCACTTGATTTTTGAATTTGTACCGCAGCTTCCTCAGTTGTAACAGCCAAATTTCCTATTTCATTTGCTACTACTACAAATCCCTTTCCTTGCTCTCCTGCTCGAACCGCTTTAACATTAGCATTCATAGCCAATAAATGTGTCTCTTCTGTTATTTCTATTATTTGCTTAGCCAAATCCTCTATCAATGAAACATTCTTTGACATCTCTAACTTTTCTATTATTTTTTTCTGTATAGAACTAATTTTTTCATTTGCTTCCTCACGTGTAATTTTAGCATTATCACTAGAATTTGCCGATTGTTCTTTAATAGAATCCACATGTTTCGTCGCTGTTTTTAGCAATTCGATAATCTCGTATACTCTATCTTTTACTTCTTCTGATACACCATTTACATTATTTATCAATTCTGACATATTGGAAACAGATTTATCAATATTCTCTATTTTATTATCTGTATCACTCATATTTTTTTGAACTATCTCCAAGTTATTGGATACATTATCTACTGCGCAACTTATCCTGTTAGAATTATCTTTTATTGTAATCATTATGTTTTTAATGTACAATATCAACTTATTCAATAATTCAGCAAAATATGATATCTCATCCTTTGAATTAATAACTAATGTTTGTGATAAATCTCCGTCACTACTAGCCAAGTTATAAATTTTATTATTTATATGATTTATATTCCTTACAACACTTAGAACAACAACTGTAAGTATTATACTTACTACTATCAAACATATTATAATAACACTATTAAATGTTTTTGATAACTCCTCGAGACTTTTAATCATAGATTCAGCAGAATACTCACATATAAGTATAGCAACTATTTCCTTATTTTCATTAAAAATCCCGCCATATGTATACATTACTAACTGTTTATCCTTATTATATTTTTCTTTATTTTCTGAATAAACTTTTTCTTTTTTCAATCTTTCCATATCAATATCTTCTGTTGTAAGTCCAGTAACTTCTACACCTGGGAATTCTCTCGTTCCCTGTTCATTCTCACTATCAACACCATATCTCAATATATCGCCATCTTGATAAACTGTATATATATGTTTTAGACCATTACTTTGTTTAACGTGTTTAAACAAATCCGAAATGTTTATATACGAACTTTTTATTACATCCATTTCATCACGTATTTCTATTATTTCATCTGCTTTTATTGACATTAATGACAGCTTTGCCAATGATGACGTTGTTTGTGAAATATCATTTACTATATTTTTCTTTTGTTCATTATAAGAAACTGTTTTTAACGTATAGGCTAATACACTAACCAGTAATAACGCTGGAATAATCAATTTCCAATATATACCTAGCCTTCTATTTTTTTCTCTTTTTATACTTTCTTTTCTTGAATACTTATTTATCCTCTTTTCTTCTCCTTTTTTTACAATATTCTTTTTTACCATAGTTCCCTCCAATAAGAAGTAATCTTCCACTTCTTTATATATATTCTGTAAGAATTTAAGTAACTAAACTTTAAACTTATCCGCTTCATTACTTAATCTTTTTGATGCTTGAGTTATCTCATTTACTTCTCCATGTAATTGCATTATCTTAGTATTTAATTCTTCTGATATATGGGATATATCTTCTATACTTTTTGCATTTATCCCAACATCATCTGTTACCTCTAATATAGTCTGTTGCATACTTTCAACACTTCGTGTTAAAGCCTTGGTAAAATCAGAAAATTCTAAAAATATCTCCTTTAACTGAACCGAGTTTTTTTGATACATATTACTGTTATCTACTAACTCATTAAAACCACCTAATAATGTCTCATCTAAATATCCCAATAAATTTTGTGCTCCTATTGTTAAATCTTCTACAGATGTAATAATAGAATCTGACACTTGCTGAATATGATTTGCCACATCACCTGTTAAAGTTGCAAGCTTGTTTATTTGCTCTGCTACCACTATAAAACCTTTACCCACATCCCCTGCTCGTACAGATTCTATACTTGCATTTAATGCAAGTAAATTTGTCTGATCTGTAATATCTAATATATTTTTAGCAAGACTTGCTATCATATAAATCTCTTTTGCATGTTCTAGTTTCTCATTAAGCTTTAATGCTAATTCTTCTGCTTTACCTTTCGTATAATTATAACTGTTACTATTTTGTTCACTTATATCTTTAGCATAATTATTCATTCTAACTGTAGTTTCTACACCATTTTTTATATATGTATTCATATCCTCAACAGAATACTTTACACTATCTGATGCTTCTGTAATGGTTGAACACTTATCTATAACATTAGTCATAGAACCATTCATATCTTTTAATTTTTCATTTATACCCTCTATACCATTATGAGCCTTTTTCATCATATCTGATGACTTATCCGATAAATCATCAATATTTCCAATACTCTTTCTTATACCAACTATTACCTTTCTTATTGATGATATAAAATTATTTGTATTATTAGATACTCTTTCTATTTCATCACCTGATTTAATATTCAATTTCTGCGTCAAATCACCATTATTATCTATTAATGTAATCATTTTATTATTGATTACTGTTATATTTTTTACTATTACTCTTGTAATAAGAATAATTACAACAGAACTAATCACTACAAACATTATTGCTATTAAAATCAACAGTTTTAATGTTTCATTTAATTTTTTTGTAATTAATGTAGCATTATAATCGCATCCAATACCACCAACTACATCGCCTGCCTCACTTTTAACAGGTATAATAGCTGTTAAATATGGTACCCCTTGATAATAATGAATATATGTATCTACATATACTTCATTTTTAATCAATGTCTTATATTCAATATTTGTTACTTTATCCACTTCATATTCTTTCCCTGGTAAACACCTAGTTTCTGGATTATCATCTGCATCTATTCCATAATATATATTTTCATCTTCAAAATATACTGTATACAAATAATCCACATTACTATTACTCACTATCTTTCTCAACACTTCAAAGGTATCGAAGAACCTAACCGTATTCATATCTTTCTCATGTTTTATAGACATATAATCATAATCATCTAACATTACCTTTGCACTTTTTGCAATTACTTTTGCTGATTCACATGCATTATTAATCAAATTTTCTTTTTGTATGTTATAAGAAACCATAGTTAAAACCACACTAAGCACTATAACTGTAATCAAAATAGGTGCTAGTATTTTTACAAATATACTCATTTTTATATGTTTTTGTTTTTTGTCCAAATTATCTTTTTTCTTCATAACATCCTCCCTAAGGAACTAATTAATTACATAATTCCAACATAGTATTTCGTCTCCCCTATTTTCAAACTTAAGTCTTTAACTTAAACTATTTTTTTTTAAACCTTTTTACTCTAAATATTTTTATAGAAAATGTAGATATATATTCTGAGATATACAATACAATTTAGAATAGGAGAATAAAACATGAAAACTTTTTTCAAACTAATGGGTATCAGTCTACTAGCCCTTTCTTTAGTTGGATGTTCTAACGCAAAAACTGATACTGGTAAAACATCACCAAAAGATACTGATAAACAAGAAGCAACTGCAAGCGATACTGGATATGTAGCCTTAGTAACTGACTTTGGTAACATTGATGACAAATCTTTTAACCAAGCAAGTTGGGAAGGTATTACCGCTTTTACTAAAAAAAGTAATTATAAAAAAGACTTCTATCGTGCTGAGCTTCAAGAAAATGTTGATGCAAGAAATGACGCTCTTGAAAAAGCAATTACTGCTGGTGCAGATGTACTTGTTTGTCCAGGTTACTTGTTTGAAACAAATATCTATGATATTCAAACAAAACATAAGGATAAATCAATCATCCTTATAGATGCTGAACCAAAGGATCCTTCTGGTAATGTTAAAGCAGAATCAAATGTATATTCTGTACTATATAAAGAAGAAGAAGCTGGTTACCTAGCTGGCTACTCTGCTGTAATGGAAGGATACACAAAATTAGGATTCCTTGGTGGACTTGATATCCCTCCAATTAAAGCATTTGGATATGGTTTTGTACAAGGTGCTGAAGCTGCAGCAAAAAAACTTGCACTTCCTGCTGGAGCTCTTCAAATCAACTATAAATATGCTGGTGGATTTGCACCTACAACACAACTTACTACTGATATGAATGTTTGGTATGCTACTGGAACACAAGTAATATTTAGTTGTGGCGGTGGAATCGTTTCTTCTGTTATTGAAGCTGCTGGAACAGATCCTAACAGAAAAATCATCGGTGTTGATGTTGATCAATCAAACTTATCAGAAAATATCATTTTCTCAGCTTTAAAAGGAATTGCCAATTCAGTTCAATTAGCACTTGATGCTTTTGATGCAAATGGCAAAAAGTTCCCTGCAGATATGGGTGGAAAAACAGCATATCTAGGTCTTGCTGAAGATTGTGTTGGCCTATCTGCAACTGAAGGTTCATGGAGAATGACTAAATTCACAATTGACCAATACAATGCTCTTATTACAGAGTTAAAAACTACAAAACCTGTTATTAGTCGTGATACATTACCAGCACTTGTTCACACTAAAGTTATTGAACAAAAATAGTTTCTTATTAGGCTCCGCGCGAGTGGAGTTTAATATACTAGTGACGCAATAATACGGGCTAGAATATATATATTTAATGGACGTTCTCACTTGACTTCGCGCCTAGTGGCACTAAGTTCTTTCAGCGCTAGCGCTTGAAATCACTAAGTGCCAAGGAGCTCAGACACCATTAAACATATACATTCTAGCCCTTTATTATATGCTGTGTACTGAGAGATATAGATATAATTATTCTGCAGTTGCAAGATTTACTATTAACACTATTTTTTCTTATTATATATAAAATATATTTATATATTTTTTTCTCTTTCATACATAGTCACTTAAATTGCTACTTATTTTTTAGCCTTCACAGCCATACTTTTTATAATAATATAAACCAATAATTTTATGAATCTGACAATAACTTCTTTAAGGAATTATTAGATATTCCATCTAACCCTTCTCCTATTAATTCTGCGTCTTTGTCCTTACACTTATATGTGCTTAAAACAACTCTATTATCATCCTTATATTTATATGGAGTAAACATTTCTATATCTTGAATTAGTGTTACTTTATCATCATTTTTATCAGATAGTATTAATACTAATTTAGCTTCTAACACCTTTTTTTCTACATTATATGTTACATTTGTTGTTAAACAGCTATCTATCTTGATTTTTTTCTTAAACATCTTATTTAATCTATTACATATCTCTTTAGTATCACCATCTTCCCCAACTAAAACAGACTCTATTACATGTTTTCTAGTTTCAAAATCCTCATCTAAATTAGCTACATATCTTTCTGCAATATTCTTCATAAGGGTATGTTGGCTGTATGATGAATTATATAATAAACAAAATAATTCTTCTAACTTCTGATAATTCTTTGGTTTATTTACAACATCTACAACTCTGCCCAATTCATCTTCATAGCATAAATCAATAACCTTACAAGTAGTAAAGTTTTGATACTGATATGCTATTTTAAAAGTATTTTTTTCATCTATTACTACTTTCACACAAACATCTGTATACTTTTGAAAATTACCTGTATCTTCTGCAGTGATACATTCTATAAAATCCACACTTACTTCTCTATCCTTACCCTTTAACTCTTTTGTATATAGTTGTTCTAACTCCTTTTGTAAATCTAAAACATACTCTTTATAATTTTTAATATGTTTATCATAAGTTAAACTTTCATTACATATATCATTAACAAAGCTATCTATATCTCCATCTAAAAACTTATTTACACGCTCTTTAGCATCTAAACCAATCATATATGTTGAAAAATCTTGCCACTCTAGTGTCTTACTTGTTCTTACAACTATATGATATATAAACACTAAGCAAATACAGCAAATACAGCATATAAGTGCTACTATTATGGCCACTTTAGCAACCTTTATTTTTTGCTTTCTCGATTTCTTCATATATATATAATCTCCTTCCACTACTCTATATACGCTATATATATTTCTTCTAACGTTCTCCCTTTATGTTATATGTATTTTTCATATGCTATCATCTAACATTCTTCTTTTATATTACATGTTATCCATCCAATTACACCATATATAAGCATACTTACAATTAGCACAAGCCACCTATTATTATACATTACACTTTCAAATCTATATACAGAATCCATCACGCCTGAAATTATTGCCAAAACAGGATCTATAATTACTACAATACACATATCAATTATTATAGCTCCATTTGCTCCAAGTAGCTTAGTCATCAAAATCCCAATAGCATTTGTAATTAAACTTATCGGTGCAGCTATATATACTATCCACCATACATTTTCTACACTTTTATCTACTAAAATAGTAATAATTGTACCGAACAAAGTATGTTCTCCTAATATACATGCACTCATAATAAATTTTTCTAATGCTGCCTTTCTTCTATCTATTGGAAGTATCATCGTATACATATCAAACTTACTTCTTTCTTCTTCTGATATAACCCCCATAGCTATCATATTTCCATTTATCATTATTAACCATATGCATACAAGTAACAAAGTTGTTGCAATTTCTTCTCCACCAGAAAAAGCCTCTAATATCATTACCATAAGCACCATTGCTATATTACTAAAAAGTACGAATTTCCAAGCAGCCATTATATCTTTTATAAATAATCCTTTCATAGCTCTACTCTCCTTCCTCTAATATATCCTGTCCATCTAAATCCTTTTCTCTTAAAACTCGTTGACCTCTAATAGTATATATAAATAAATCTTCTATGGTTATATTCTCTGTATGTACTGTGCTCGGTACACTATCTGTCTCTACCATAGCATATACACCGTATGCATTTTCCTTCTTTCCTTTTATTGCTGATTTATCTATATGTTCTATCTCTTCTTTAGACCCTTTTGCTATTCTATATTTATCCTTTATTGCATCTTTTTCATCACACATAATTAGCTCACCATTATGTAAAAATGCTATATAATCACAAGCCTTTTCTAAATCACTAACTATATGAGATGACATAAGTATTGAATGCTCTTCATCCTTTGTAAAATCCATGCAAATATCAATTATGTCATCACGAACTACTGGATCTAAACCAGCTGTAGCCTCATCAAATATAAGTAGTTTTGCTTTATGAGAAAGTGCAATAGCTATTCCTAACTTCATCCTAGTACCTTTAGATAAATCTCTTATCTTTTTCTTCTTAGGGATATTAAATCTCTTAAGATATTCACAAAACACATTACTATCCCAGTTTTTATACACATTTTTCATGATTTTATTAATCGCTAGTGGATTTATTGTCTCTGACATATATAATTCATCAAATACTATACCTATATCTTCCATCAGTAAATGTGGATTATCACTACAATCCTTACCAAATACCTTTATCTTGCCTTCATCACATTTAACCATATTTAAAATAAGCTTTATAGTAGTACTTTTACCCGAACCATTTTCTCCAATAAGCCCCATAATACTTCCTTTAGGAACTTTAATATTTATATTTTTAAGTTGAAAATCATCATATGACTTTGAGACACCTTCTAATTCTATTGCATATTTATCATTCATATATATACCTCCATTTCCTCTAAACTTCTTGGCTCATAACTTGTAGCATATGTTCTAGCTCATCTATATCAATACCACTTATCTGTGCTAACTTAATAACCTCTGATAAATGTTCTTCAATAGTTCTTAGAGTCTCCTCTCTAAGTAACTCTAAATTCTTCTTAGCCACATAGCTTCCTTTACCAGCCACTGTATATATATAATTGTCACGTTCTAATTCTTCATATGCTCTTTTGGTAGTTATAACACTGATGCGCAATTCCTTCGCTAGACTTCTAATAGACGGAAGCATATCATCTTCCTTAAGTTCCCCGTTGATAATGTGTGCCTTTATCTGTTTATATATCTGTTCATATATAGGCACTCCACCTGTATTATCAATTAATATAATCATACCCTCACCTCGTAACCAATAATAACAAACTTAATGTGTTCATACTTGTTATACTGTATATACTCATTATACACAGTTATATACACTATGGTCAATGAGGCTAGTTATTATTAATTCTTATGAAGTTGATAATGATGCCCAGCATAATAGGCTCCACGCAAGTGGAGCCTATTATGTAAAACCCTTATTTAGTTTTTCCATTCCTTTTTACATATGTATCTGCCAACTGCATTTTATTATTACTATCATAATTAAATGCTCTAACTGCAAATGTATATGTTTTACCAGATTTCAACTTACTATATGTATAACTATTACCCTTTATCTGGCATAATCTTTTCCAACCTGTAGATGTTTTTATATATACCCTATATCCTGTTGCACCTTGTACTTTATTCCATGTAATCTTGGCAGTTGTTTTAGTTGTAGTTACTGTCATTTTAGATGTTGTTGCTGGTGCTGCTTTAAATTTTATCTCACTATAATCTGGTGCTAACACTTGTTTTCCATCTACTAATCTATATGCCCTAACCGCAATTTTATTATTTTGACCGGCTACTAAGCCTTTAACTGTATAAGAAGTTTTATTTATGCTTGTTAATAAAACATACTTACCAGTTCTCGTATTTTTAAGATATATTCTATATCCATCTGCATCTTGTAGTTTATTAAATGTAATCTTGGCAGTTGTAGTTGTTACCTTTGTTGTTACTAACTTAGTTACATTGCCTAACAACTTATCAATAGATTTATATTCTTTACCATTACATCTATCACAAGTATATGTTTTCTCCCCATCAAACTTATATGTAGGTTGTTTTGTTACAACACCTTTATCCCATATATGTCCTAAAACTTCACCTACTTCAAATGTACATTCGCCTTCTTGATCTTTACTACTCACGCCACATACACACGACTTGTAATATGTTTCTTTTTCTGTACAACTAGCATTACATTTAAGATATTCTTCTGCTGTAACCTCATTAGTATATCTATGCACATGATTAACCTTTATTTGTACAGTTATCTTTTTACTAATACCTGTTCCCTTAATAGTTATATCTTCACTATAATTACCCTCAGCTAGCCCCATTTTAGGAACTATATTAATATATGCCTTACCACCTGGGTATAATGTAGCCTTTTCTTTTGCTACATCAAATCCATCTCCCAGTATAACATCAAAATTCTCATTTCCTTCAATTTTTACATCTGTAGATAAATTTCCTGTATTAGTTATAGTTACTGTTTTTCCTTCAGGTAATGTCTCATATCCTTCATCTAATTCTTCAAAGATTAAAGCCTGACTAGGATTTACCCCCAATCCATAATAATAGTATACTTGAGGTTGAGCAGGTCTAAGTCTAAGAACCAAATGTAATGTAGATTCTTTTTGTATATTATAATCTGATAAAGTTTTTCCTTCCTCTACTTGCTTACCTGCATATATTAATCTTTGTTGATCTGGTGCAATTCCTTCTTTTTCTTGTATTTTAGCCTTAATAGCATCTATACTATCATTAGGCTCAACTTCTAATGTAATAGTCTTTCCTGTTAATGTCTTAACAAATATCTGCATTGCATATGCCACATTCATCATACACATACAACTTATTAAAACACTTAATACAAATACAATTCCCTTCTTCTTATTCATAATTCTCACCCTCTTATTAATTACTAAACCATAGCTTATATAAAATGTTGTATACTAATTTTATCATATACAAATGCTAATTTTTCACATTTTATAAATTTTTTATATATATTTTTTTAATGTAAATATTACTTCAGCTAATGGTATTATGTTAACATACTTAATATCTAATTTATAACCAACTTTTCATCATTATATTCTTTAATTCAACAAACATATTATAATATTTATCTTTTGTCTTTTCTATTATGTCCAAAGCTATATCTGCATTATATGACTGCGATGTATTATTACGAGACTTAAGTGCTTCTATCCATAGATTTTCGTCACCTATCATTCCCGCTTGATAAGCAACTTTTATAATCTGCTTTGGTGATCCTGTCTCTGCCATATCATGTCCTGCATCCTCTAGTATTTCTTTCATGGCTTTCCACGATTGTTCAAAACAAATCTCAAACAATCCTACTAATCCAGTCATAATAACATTGTCATATGGCTCATCATAATTATATATATCTTTTAGATTCTGCAATGCATTACAAAAATTCTCATACTTTCTCATAAATTATCAGTCCTTCTCTTCTAATTGATTCTCGAAGCGCTTCTTGTACCCTTCCATCTAAATCTACTATATCATATCTTAACAAAGTTGATGTTAATTCATCTACATCTAGGGCAAAATTAACATGATCTCCCCCTACTGTAGCTAAATCTATGTCACTTTTTTCTTTATAATCTCCTCTAGCTCTTGAACCAAATAAATATACTTTTTCTATATTATATTTAATAGCCAAATCACATATTTCCTTTATCACTATAGGTTTAATTCCTGTATTCATAATACGACTTTCTATAAGCACATAATCACTCCTACTCAAAACATTTTTATTAAAATTAAATATAATATATGTTACATTCTACTCTTGCTACTATTCCAACTCTATTGTTGCAGGTGGTTTCCCTGTACAATCATAGAATACTCTATTCACATGCTCAACTTCATTAACAATTCTGTTAGTTACTACGTCTAACACTTCCCATGGCAAATGTACTGCCTCAGCTGTCATAAAATCTGTTGTAGTTACGGCTCTTAGCGCAACTGCATAATCATAACTTCTTTCGTCTCCCATTACACCTACTGATTTCATATCTGTAAGGGCTGCAAAATATTGGTTTATCTCACCTGCAATACCTGCCTTATCTATTTCTTCACGATATATTGCATCAGCATCTTGAACAATATGAACCTTTTGCTCTGTAACTTCTCCTATAATACGAATTGCTAGTCCCGGTCCTGGAAATGGTTGACGCATCACTAAAAACTCAGGCAACCCTAATTCTAAGCCTACTTTTCTTACTTCATCCTTAAATAATAGTCTTAGTGGTTCAATTATTTCTTTAAAGTCTACATAATCTGGCAAACCACCAACATTGTGGTGACTTTTTATAACAGCTGCCTTTCCTAAACCACTCTCAATAACATCTGGATATATTGTTCCTTGCGCTAGGAAGTCTACCTTTCCAATCTTTTTTGCTTCTTCTTCAAATACTCGTATAAATTCTTCACCTATTATCTTACGTTTTGTTTCAGGCTCTGTTACCCCTGCAAGTTTACTATAAAATCTTTGCTGTACATTAACCCTTACAAAATTTAAATCTTTGTATAATTGTGTAAATACCTTTTCTACTTCATCGCCTTCATCTTTTCGAAGAAGTCCATGATCTACAAATATACATGTAAGCTGTTTTCCTACTGCTTTAGATAAAAGTACTGCTGCAACTGATGAATCCACTCCACCTGATAATGCCAAAAGTACCTTACCGTCTCCAACTTTTTCACGTATATCCTTTACCATATTATCTACAAATGATTCTACTTTCCACTGTCCTTTGCATCCACATATACTATACAAAAAGTTCTTTATTATATCTTTCCCATACTCTGTATGCTCCACTTCAGGGTGATACTGAATTGCATATAATTCTTTTTCTTCATTCTCCATAGCTGCCACAGGACAATTATCAGAATTGGCTACTATTTTAAATCCTTGTGGCACTTCTTTTATGCTATCTGTGTGACTCATCCAACACACAGTTCTATTTCCCACGTTATCCTTAAACTTCAATCCTGAGAATAGTTTTGACTCTCTATCTACATCAATATAAGTTTTTCCATACTCACTTACATCAGCAGTGCCTACTTTGCCACCTAACATGTGTGCCATTAATTGAGAACCATAGCATATGCCAAGTATAGGTACACCTAATTCAAATATTTTAGTATCACACATAGGCGCACCCTCTGTATATACGCTTGATGGTCCACCTGTAAATATTATTCCCTTAGGATTAAACTCTTTTATTTTTTCAATAGAAATGTTGTATGGTCTTACTTCACA
The DNA here is from genome assembly GCA_015057455.1 of Lachnospiraceae bacterium. Taxonomy (GTDB): domain Bacteria; phylum Bacillota; class Clostridia; order Lachnospirales; family Lachnospiraceae; genus SIG301. The sequence continues at coordinate 28,883 of SVEH01000014.1, forward strand.
ATATACATCACACTCTCGCACTCTTCGTGCAATTAGCTGATTATACTGACCGCCAAAATCAAGTACAATTATCTTCTCTTGTATTTTATTAACTGTTTTATTATTCTCATCATGCAAAATATCCAAAGTTTTATTACTACTCAACTCTAACGCCTCCACACATATAATCTAATGTAAATTTTTTACAATTATTATCATATTACCATATTCCTATATAACTAGTCAAAATATACAGCCTATTTTGTCTACTCATTTGGATTACTTAATTCATCTAACGTATTCCCATACGCTGGTAAAAAATCCTTTATAAAAACCTCTATCTCTGGAAGTTCCATTTGATCAATAGACTTTTCCAAAGAAGCTTTAGCACTTCTAAATTCAGTATTTCCTGTATTCATTTCTTCCATACACTTAATTAATGCAGATATTTTGTCTGCACCTTTTACTAATTTCCATAGATATTCATCTTCTTCTGTCTTAAAAAATATACTTTTATAAGACTCTCTCATATCTTCTGGTAACATATTTAAAATTTTCTTATTAGCTACACACTCAACTTCTTTCATTGCATTTTTAATCTCTTCATTATAATACTTTACCGGAGTTGGCATATCACCAGTTATTATTTCTGAACTATCATGATACATTCCTATAAGTGCAGCTTTTTCAGCATTTAAATCCTTATTAAATCTAGTATTACCTATTACAGCTAAGGCATGTGCTATCATAGCTACTTCCAATGAATGTTCACATACATTTTCCTGTGCCGTATTCTTCATAAGCGCCCATCTCTCAATATACTTCATTCTAGACATCATTGCAAAAAAGTTACCTTTCATATCTATCTACCACCTAAATCTATTTTTATTAACTTTAATAATGTTTTACATATAATTAAATAAGAGAAATGCTCTTGTTTTTTCAAACAACTAAAAACCTCAAATTGTTATTCACTATAAATTATAGTTTCCTGTAAAACAAAAAAGTACTCCAATGTACTCATCGGCACATTGAAGTACTTGCATAAACAAATATTTTTTATCTTTTTATATACTATTTATTTGTTCTCTTCAATAATTCTCTTTGCTCTAGCATCCATATTAGGATATAAATCAGTTGGAACAAATTGCTTACCTAAAGTTGTTGCAACCATATATCTTGCACAAGTTGTTTTATCTCCTTCACAATACTTTTGTTTGTACATCTTTCCTAAACCTGATTCTATACTCATACTTCCTTGATAAAATGGACATTTTTCTAAATTTTCACATACTGCCATATGTCTTACCTCCTAGTAAAATATTCTCAAACATATTTATCGAAGATTATGATCCATATCTTAAGAGAACAAGCTTCTTCAAATATTCACCTGTATATGATTTTTTATTCTTCATAACTTCTTCTGGTGTTCCTTTAGCAATAACTGTTCCACCTTTATCGCCACCTTCAGGTCCAATATCTATAATATAATCTGCTGTTTTTATTACATCTAAATTATGCTCAATTACAACTACTGTATTGCCACCTTCTGCAAGTCTATGCAAAATTTCTATAAGCTTATGAACATCTGCAAAATGAAGTCCTGTAGTTGGTTCATCAAGAATATATATTGTTCTTCCTGTACTTCTTCTACTAAGCTCTGTTGCAAGTTTGATTCTCTGCGCTTCTCCACCTGACAAAGTTGTAGAAGGTTGTCCAAGCTTAATATAAGATAACCCAACATCATTAAGTGTTTCTATTTTTCTTTTTATACTTGGTATATTTTCGAAAAATGTCAATGCTTCCTCTACTGTCATATCTAAAACTTCATAAATATTCTTACCTTTATATTTCACCTCTAAAGTTTCACGATTATACCTCTTACCATCGCACACTTCACATGGTACATATACATCTGGTAGAAAATTCATCTCTATTTTTAAGATTCCATCACCTGCACAAGCTTCACATCGTCCGCCCTTAACATTAAAACTAAATCTTCCTTTTTTATATCCCTTTGCCTTAGCATCTGCTGTTGCTGCAAATAAATCTCTAATTTGGTCAAATACACCTGTATATGTTGCTGGATTAGAACGTGGTGTCCTTCCTATTGGTGATTGATCAATATCTATAACCTTGTCTAGCTGTTCTATACCAAGTATATCATCATGGGCACCTGCAATAGTTCTTGCTCTATTTAACTTCTTAGCAAGTCTTTTATATAAAATTTCATTTATTAAAGAACTTTTTCCTGAACCAGACACACCAGTTACACATGTCATAACTCCAAGTGGAATGTCTACATCTATATTCTTTAAATTATTCTCTCTTGCACCTTTTATTTCAAGATAACCTGTTGGTTCTTTTCTAACCTTAGGAATATCAATTTGTATTCTGCCACTAAGGTAAGCTCCCGTTATAGATTCTTCTACTTTCATAATATCTTCTGCTGTACCTTGAGCTATAACCTCACCACCATGAACTCCAGCTGCTGGACCAATATCTATAATATGGTCTGCTGCAAACATTGTATCCTCATCATGCTCTACAACTAATAATGTATTACCCAAATCTTTTAGATTCTTAAGTGTCTTTAGCAACTTATCATTATCCCTTTGGTGAAGACCTATACTAGGCTCATCAAGAATATAAACCACACCTACTAAACCAGAACCAATCTGGGTTGCTAATCTAATTCTTTGAGCTTCTCCTCCTGATAAAGAGCCTGTAGCTCTAGACAATGTAAGATACTCTAACCCTACATCTAGTAAAAATCCTAACCTTGCTCTTATTTCCTTTAAAACTAACTTACCAATTTTTTCTTGAGTTGGCGTTAGTTCTAGATTATTCATAAAATCATTTAACTTTCTAATTGAAAAATCAGTTAACTGAGAAATATTCTTATCACCAACAGTTACTGCCAATGCCTCTTTACGAAGTCTTCTACCATCACATTCTTTGCAGTGTGCTATTCTCATAAATGATTCATATTCAGCCTTCATTGTCTCCGAACTAGTCTCACGATATCTCTTTCTTACATTCTCGTATAATCCTTCAAAGGCAATATTATACTCACCTTTGCCTCTTTGGCTTTCATAATACACTTTAACAGTTCTTCCGTTAGTTCCATATAGTAAAATATTCTGAATCTCTTTAGGATAATCTTTAAATGGTGTATCTAAATCAAAACCATACTCTTTTCCAAGCGCTACTAAAATACTTCCTGTAAAACTATTAGGATCTGAACAAGATTGCCATCCAAGAACAGCAATTGCTCCTTCATTTATGCTAAGTCTTTTATCTGGAATCATTAAATCTTCATCAAACTCCATCTCAATACCAATTCCATGGCACATTGGACATGCTCCAAATGGATTATTAAATGAAAATGTTCTTGGCTCTAATTCATCCATTCCAATTCCACAATCTGGACAAGAAAAACTCTGACTAAAGTTTATCTCTTTATCACCTACTACATCTACAATTAACAATCCTTCACTTAACTTAAGCACTGTTTCAATAGAATCTGTAAGTCTTTTTTCTATTCCTTCTTTTACAACTAGTCTATCTATAATAATTTCAATATTATGTTTCTTATTCTTATCAAGTTTAATTTCCTCAGATAATTCATACATATTGCCATCAACTCTTGCACGAACATATCCACTTTTCTTCGCCTGCTCAAATAACTTTACATGTTCACCTTTTCTTCCTCTTACAACAGGAGCCAATAGCTGTATTTTACTTCTTTCTGGTAATTTCATAATCTCATCAACCATTTGATCAACAGTTTGCTTCTTTATCTCCTTACCACATTTTACACAATGAGGTGTACCAATTCTTGCATACAATAAACGAAAATAATCATATACTTCAGTTACTGTTCCTACTGTTGAACGTGGATTACGATTAGTTGATTTTTGATCAATTGATATAGCTGGTGATAATCCCTCTATACTCTCCACATTAGGTTTCTCCATTTGACCTAAAAACTGTCTTGCATATGAAGACAAAGATTCCATATATCTTCTTTGACCTTCTGCATAAATTGTATCAAAAGCAAGAGATGACTTTCCAGAACCACTAAGTCCTGTAATTACAACAAATTCATCCCTTGGAATCTCTAAATTAATATTCTTTAAATTATGCTCTTTAGCCCCTCTTATCCTTATAACATTCTTTCTAGGAGATTGTGCAATCTCCTTAATTATGTTCTCCTTTGCATTACCCATTTTCTTTCCTCCAACTTATTCTAAACTTATATATCATATATCTCCATCAATAAATCATTCTAAGCCTTATTCTCGTCATGCGAATTCTATTCTTTACCTCAAATCCCTCTACATATCCATATACTTTCGAATCTCAAGTAACTTATCTCTATACTCTGCTGCCAACTCAAAATTAAGCTCTGCTGCCGCTACTCTCATCTTCTTAGTAACCTTCTTCTCCAATGACTTAAGTTCATTTAGACTCATAGATTCTATATCCTTCTCAATATCACCACTTGAAGCTTCTGCTTTCTTAGAAATACTTATTAAATCTCGTACCGCTTTCTTAATAGTCTGTGGCGTTATTCCATGTTCTTTATTATAAGCATCCTGTATTTCGCGTCTACGATTTGTTTCATTTATAGCATTTTTCATAGAATCCGTCATAGTATCTGCATACATCAACACTCGACCATCCGCATTACGAGCTGCTCTACCAATAGTCTGAATAAGTGATGTCTCAGAACGCAAAAATCCTTCCTTATCTGCATCTAATATTGCTACCAATGTAATCTCTGGAATATCCAAACCTTCTCTAAGCAGATTAATTCCTACCAAAACATCAAACACATCTAATCTCATATCTCTAATAATCTCGGAGCGCTCTAGTGTATCTATATCTGAATGAAGATATCTAACTCTAATTCCAACATTCTTAAGATACTCTGTCAAATCCTCTGCCATTCTTTTAGTTAATGTTGTAACCATAACTTTGTTTTTGTTTGCAATTTCTTTCTTTATCTCTGCCAACAAATCATCTATTTGTCCTTCAACTGGACGCACATCAACTAACGGATCTAACAAACCTGTTGGTCGAATAAGCTGTTCAACTCTATCAAGTTCCATTTCATTCTCATATACACTAGGCGTTGCAGACACAAACATCATCTGAGATATATGATTTTCAAATTCTTCAAAGTTAAGTGGTCTATTATCTTTAGCCGATGGCAATCTAAATCCATAATCAACTAAAGTAGATTTTCTTGCTTGGTCTCCTGCATACATACCCCTAACCTGTGGAATAGTCATATGAGACTCGTCCACTATTATAAGAAAATCATCTGGAAAATAATCCATAAGTGTATATGGTGTAGCTCCTGGCTCAAGTCCTGCCAAATGTCTTGAATAATTCTCTATACCAGAACAAAAACCTGTCTCTCTCATCATTTCTATATCAAAATTTGTTCTTTCTGATATTCTCTGGGCCTCTATTAATTTATCCTCTGACTTAAAATATTTAACTCTCTCCTCAAGCTCCACTTGAATATCTGCGATAGCCTTCTCCATCTTATCAGGTGGAACAATATAATGTGAAGCTGGGAAAATAATCATATGGTCTAATAAACAATTAATAGCTCCTGTAAGTGGATCAATTTCTGATATTCTATCAATTTCATCTCCAAAAAATTCAACTCTTATAGCCTTAGCATCTTCTGATATTGGAAAAATCTCGACTACATCTCCTCTTACCCTAAATGTACCACGCTTAAAATCCATATCATTACGCATATATTGTATATCAATAAGTCTTCGTATAACTTCATCTCGTTCTCTTTCCATTCCTGGTCTCAAAGACAATACCATATTAGCATAATCAACTGGCGCACCAAGTCCATATATACAAGATACACTAGATACAATAATTACATCTTTTCTCTCTGACAAAGCAGCTGTCGCTGAATGTCGTAGTTTATCTATTTCATCGTTAATTGCAGAATCTTTCTCAATATAAGTATCTGTTGAAGGCACATATGCCTCTGGTTGATAATAATCATAATAAGACACAAAATACTCAACTGCATTTTCCGGAAAAAACTCTTTAAACTCACCATAAAGCTGTGCTGCAAGTGTTTTATTATGTGCAATTATTAAGGTTGGTTTATTCAATTCCTGTATAACGTTGGCCATAGTAAAAGTCTTACCTGAACCTGTTACACCTAATAATGTTTGAAATTGATTGCCATCTTTAAATCCTTTTACTAATTTTTCAATTGCCTGTGGCTGATCGCCTGTAGGTTTAAACTCTGATACTAATTTAAAGTCTGCCATAAAGATTCCTTTCTATACTATCTATACTATCTATGCATTCTATAATTTCTATACATTTATCATATCCATACTCATATTATACATACATTCTACTATATCCGTATTTTTATCACAGATACCTTAGCTATATTTGTATTTCTGTAACATACACTTTTACCATATTAGTACTCCCATTATATCTTCTAATATTTTAACTCTATTTATATATTGATGCAATATTAAATGAGCCACTAAAACATTAAACCTCTAGACTTTTATTAAATTACAATATATCTTATTATTTGCATTTTTTATTAAAATATTTCACAAAGTAAAAAGCCTACATATACTATCGGTATACATAAGCTTTTTTCTCCCTATTATACAATTGAATTCTTTTATTTATATAATCTTTCTACCTTATTACTCAATTAACTATTAATATAGATAGAAAGTGAATTCCTCCTTTGCCAATTTAATTTTTGCTTTGTGTTTTAAAATCATTTGTTTTACAGGTTCTAATACTTTTCCATTTAAAAATGTATGATTTCTTGAGCTATTATCAACTAAGAAATACTCCTTAGCATTAGATGTTATGTAAGCATGAACCTTGCTAATTGTATCATTACCTCCTACATAATAATCTACAAATCTGCGACCTCTACCTAATTTAAAATTATTAGAGTTTATATAAATTTTCTCACCTGTGCTTTCTCTTATTAAATATGGCATAGATGTACTTACATCTCTTCCATTAACAACGTCACCTGTAACACAATCAATAATAACTGTATTACACTCTGTATTAAGTCCCCCCATTTCATTATTTGTCTGATTATTGAAGATTTTATTCTCTTCGAAGTTCTTCTTTATATCCTCCATTCGTTTTTTATCATCTTCTTTTATTTGTGCAACTTCTTGCCTTATATTTTCTTGATATGTCTCCCTTCCCATTGGCACAGTAACATTAAGATTATTTACTTCTGGATTATTATTTGCGTTCTTTATATTACCAAATACTTTCGCAATATCCTTTGATAAACCTCCTACTTTTTCTTTAATTATTTTTTTTGCATTATCAGCAAATTCCTTAATGTTATTCACATTATCAGCTCTATCAACAAGCTGTGCGCCATTTATATTACTATTATTGCTATCATTAGCATTATTATCATTATAAATATTTGCAATACTCACGCTATTGGCATCATCTTCTTTTAGGATATTTACCCTATTCATATTATTAGCGTTAGTTTCATTTAAAATGTTCACGCCATTCATATTATTTGCGTTTGTTTCATTTAAAATGTTTACACCATTTATGCTATTTGCGTTTGTTTCATTTAAAATGTTTACACCATTCACGCTATTTGCCTTTGTTTCATTACAAATGTTCATGCCATTTATGTTACTCGCGTTAGTTCCATTATAAACATTAACACTATTTATAGTATTATTCATATTGAAATCATTAAAATTACTTACACTTTCGTTATCTGCTTCATTCATATCGTTATCGCAGCATAGACTTCTTATAATGTCATCAATACTACAACTATTTGTGTTACTAACGTCACTATCTATAGCAACATTATCTTTTGTATCAATTAAATTGTCTTTTGAAGTGTCTAAATTATTATTTAAATCATTTAGATTATTATTTATACTATCTGTTTTATTTATATTATCTGTACCACTTGCTACCACCATTTGTTGTGCTAGACCGTTGGTATTGGTATTTTCTTTCTCTTCTTCAATTTGTGGTTGAATTGTTATTTGACTTAATAACTCTTCCTTTTTTATAGTATCAATTTCTTCCTCAGAGTACTCTCTTATTGTTATTGATTTACTTTTTTTTCTACTGTTTCTGCTAGCAATATTACTTTTATTGCTCATAATAATAATGCTATTAATTAAACAGTTAAACTCATTACTTGAATAATTTCCTCTAGCAAGATAATTATTTACTTCTAAAATTAAATTACTTGTAACCCCCATCCTACTAATAATTAACTTTGAAAATTCATATACTATTATTCCAGGAGTTATTTTATTAACATACTTATCTGTTGGAATACTAATGAAATTCACTACTTTTTTCACATAATCATAATAAATTAACTCTTCATTAAGAATTAAATGTTCTATTCCTATGTCCTCCTTTATCAATTGTTCTAAAGTAGATGCTACACTATGTAATATAGTGCAATACATTTTTTCATCGATTCCTTGATCTAAAAACTGCTTTAATGTAATTAATGAGTTTACGTTATATTTAAAGTAGCTTCCCTGTTCATCAGTATTATACTGTGTTTTTACTACTCCTTCTCTCTTTTTTTCAATAAGTTTTTGTACATTCTCTTGGCTGACTTTCTCACTAGCATCTGCTCTGTACACCAAATATAGATTTGGCCCCTCATTTTCATAAGAAAAGCTGCTCATATAACCATCCTCCTTCTTTTACTTAAGAAGTACTTATCGCATTCAAATAATAATCCATACAATTTATTATTTGCGATTACCATAAAACACTTGCAAATATTGTTCCCAATAATACAGCTGGTGCAAATGGCATTGCATCCTTTCGTGTTTTACATCTTAGCACTAAAGCAATTAAATCAATAACCCCCATAACTAGAATAGAACTATATATAATATCTAAACTTTTTGCTGATCCCATATAAAATGTTACAACCATTAAAAGCTTAATATCCCCAAATCCTATTCCATTACCTATTACTATTTTCATCAATACCCCCACAATAAAAATACTGATTACTAATAGTAAAGTACTTATCACATTATTTATATATACTGTTTTTTGTGAAATCTCGTATACTAAAATGCCACTTCGGATTAACATAAAGGAACCTAATATTGTATTAGGAATCCGAAATTCCTTTATGTCCGTTATTGACACTAATAATAACAATATCACTAACAGTATATATTTAATAATGTTCACGCTTATACAATTATACAAAAAATATATTCTCCTCCTAACTAAGTTACAGAAATAATTACGAGGATACTCTTTTTTAATACTCCTTGTCCTTGCGTAATATTATTGTAACATTTATTTAATTTTTTGTCAATTTTTTTTAATATTTTTTAAAGTTATTTGATACCTGTATCAAACTCCCTTGCACCATAGATATTAAACTTATTATCCCCCTCGCGTTATCACTATCAAAGCCTTTATCTACAAGAGTTTTTACTTCTTCAATATCTACTATAGCTACACGTTCCACTTCCTCTGCTAAAGCATATATTTTCTCTAAATCCTTCTCTAATTCAATATTTTTCATAAATAACCTCTCATTAATAAGCATTACTAATTGTTAAGTAATTATTACATTGCACCCAACATTATTGCATTACATCTCTCTCTAGTTTCTTACATACTACACGCCATATATTCAGCCTCTTATAATTTCTTAACTACTACGCTCTTAAAATATATCCCCTGGTAATGTTTTAACTTCTACACTACTACATTCTTCCTTTAACATATCCAAATACTCTGCAGACTTATTCATGTCCTCAACAATATCTTTATATAAATCCATCACGATATCTGCCGTATCACCTTGCCAATACAATGGCATACACTTAAATATGTTATCTATCATTTTCAAATTCTGTTGAATTTCTTCCGCAATAATTGCAACCACTTCTTTTGCGTTATTCTCCATCTCTCCACATCCTATCTCCAATATGTTTTTTTATATACTATATATTTTATTTATTATATACTTCTTCAATATCTAATATATTTTTACTAATCTAATAATAAGTTTGCTTACATATAACTATTATCTCTCCCTATATGCTTATTATTTTATACTTCTCCAATAAGCTTAACCTTTTCTAATAGATCACTCACCTTGCCTTCACATTTCACATAATTACTTACAGACCTTTCCACACAACCGATTATGTAATCTAGCTCCATGCATATTCTTGAAAGCCTAGTACATTCTTTATTTAAATCACCGATTATGGCACTTTGTCTTTCAACAATGTTCACTAATAAGCTATCTTCCTCTATTTCAACTAGTCTATATATATTATCCTCTAATTCCTTTACAATTTTTCTTAGTTCAACACTATCTTGTGTTAATTTCTTATTATCATATTGTATAAAATTCATATTAACCTTGTATGATGTATTAGTAATTAAATACATCCATACGCTCCTTTCTCCATTATTCATTTATCCCATCTATATATACACGCCACCGTCTATATCTCGTTTAGTATTTTCGTTATGCTTGCTAAATCAATTATGCCACTTGGCGCTTCTCTAAACATAATTCTTTCTTCTAAACACTCACTCTCATTATCCATTTCACATTTTTTATAATAATTAATCACCTCATATATAGCTGTAGTTATGCTGCGAATATTGTATCTTTGCGCAGTTGCATTCTCTATATTTTTATTAAGCTGCTGCACCCTGTCATACTCTCCATCTATATACTCAAATTTACTTACTATCTTTTTTAATTCCTCTATATACACCCCTAATCTTTTATTAATATATTCAAGATTCTGAGCTGCTTGCATCATTATATTCCCATCAAACTTCACCTTATTCTCCCCTTCCGTCATATACTTCTTCATCTTTTCATACAAATTTTTTCAGACTAAACTCAAAACCTTAGTCCATATAATACACCAAATACTTCTTAAAAAAAAGCAAATCTGACAGATAACCATTCTGTCAGATATTTAACCTAAATTAATATTAATTCTGCTCCATCAAGGACATTATAATCCCCTAACGTGTGCATATTGTTCATAATAATCCCATCAGAAATAGAAGACAACATCATATCTCTTGTTCTAAGTAATACATCCTTTTTCTCTTTTTGACATATAACACTACATACTTCTTCAATAATTTCATCTATAAGCACTTCTTTATTAAGCTTAAAATCATATGTCTTTTTCAAACTAGGCACTTGAATTTCTACCATTATCATATTTATCCTCCATTCTGTTTTATCTATCTTACCATCACAAACTCGCTTTGTTATAGAGCCCTCTCTATATTTTCCTTGCTCATTAACATATCTACATCATCTGTAACATTCCTTATAAATGTCTCATAAATCTCTATTTTTCCAACTATATTACATTCTTTGTTAAATTTCTTAATACTAAGCGTTCTATCTTCATTAACACTTCCAAAAATCTCATTTTCATATTCTCCTTCACTATCCAACACATCATTTTTAATAATATCCTTTATAAAACCTTCTTCAATCAAATAATCTACTATTTCATTTGAAGGAATTACACCTATAACTAATTGACCTTCCTTTGTAGGACTCTGTCTTAAAAAAACTGTATTTTTCTTGGTTTTATACAAAATAATTCTTTCATTATTAATACAATTCTTTATATCAAAGATACTATTTGCCACCTTCAAATGCTCCATTATCTCATTTAATTCCTGGCAAATAATTATCTTATTACTATGTTCATCTAAATATACATTTTTCCTCCTTGCCAATGTATACAATGCATAATGTATATTTTTCTTTAGGCTACTACTTTCATCAAAAATAAAGCCATATATCTTGTTCATTTTCTTCAAAGAAGCCAAACATAATAATTCCATCGTTGTTATAACATATCCTTTAACACATTCTGTCATAGCCAAGCTCCTTTAATACTTTCTTGTAGCGTCTAGATACTGGTACAACTTCTTCATTTTTGAGAATCACTTCTTGACCAGTAAGATCAATATGTCGTATATACTCTCTGTTCACCATAAAACTCCTGTGGGTTCGAACGAAATTATACTCTAACTCTTCTTCAATTTTGTCCATAGTCGAATAAAATCCCACTTCTTTGTTTTCATATCTTATATATATTTTTTTATTTCTAGCTTCAAAATAGGAAATCTCTTTATACGGAATGTTCACCAATCCATTACTTGTTGAAATAACATAGGATTCTTTACTTTCGTATTTCTTCATTTTGGCAACATATGCTTCAAATACTTCATTTGTCACTCTTCGCACATCATCTTCCACTGCAGGTTGAAGTATAAGACCTGCTGGCATTATATCAGGTCTTAAATACTCCCTAGGTGACATCTCACCATCTGCCATAACAATCATATATGCTGCTTCATAGCATTTACGCAAATACTTTGCATAACTTAATCCTTCATCTTCTGCTAAATCAAAACAGATAATATCTAGCATTGGATTTTTCTCAATTTTTTTCTTAACATCTTCCAATTTACTATAAAAATCCATTGCCCATTTATCTTTACTTACTATTGCCGCATTGATGCGACTAGCATCTCTTACCATTATTAGTTCTTGCATATCATTGCAAAATGCCATTAATGATACCATTTACTCACCCTCTAATTAAACTTGTACAACTAAACGTACTCAATTACATTATGTTACAGCTGTACTCTATCCTCTTATTAAAAACTTGTACAAATAACCTTACATCATTTCATAATGTTACAACTTGCTACTATCCTCTAATTATAGGAATATTTATATCTTGGGCTTGCTCAAAATCCAGCTCACATTCACTTGTACAAATTCCTGTGTTATAATCCATAAAGTTATTATAAACCTCATATCCCTTTAACTTTCTATTAGAATCTAACTCTGTTTCCATTATGAAATAAATATTATATCCACTTCCCTTTTCAGAAACATTTTCCATAAATGCTTTAGCATCTAATCCTGACTTTAATGGTTTATATATAGCCTTTATAAATCGCTCCATATCTCCAAATATATAGATTTTTTCTTCCCTTGGACTATCTTTTCTAGCCTTAAATTCTTCTGCCAAATCTTCCATCATTGCATTAAACTCTTGCATAGTAGTAACATAATTAACCTTTAATCTCTGTGCTACAGTTGCATATAATTGCTTAGTAAAGTCAACAACATATACCTTATCCTTCTTATTAACTGATGCCAAAGATATAAGCACCTTCATAATTCCAGTCTTTCCAGTACTTGCTGCTCCAGCCACTTTATAAACAAATGTGTCATCAAGATTTACACAATGCATCTTGTTGTCTTTAATATTTTCGCCTAATGGAAGTTTGTTCTCCTTAAGCATTTGCTTAACTACCTTATTATTTTTGTGCGTAGTCCATGTTATCTTTGGTAAATTGCTAACCTCTACAACCTTAATCCTCTTAATATTTAAGTCTTTTTCTTTTGGCTCAACATTAGCTTCAACACTATCATTTATCACTATGTCTGTATTATTACTATTTTCTTTACTAACCTCTATTGCAGCGTCTATCAATCCCTTAGCCTTATCCTTTGCTGTACCTTTTGCTATACCTTTTGAACTCTCTTTAGATGTACTTTGATTTGTTTTTAACACATCTGTTTCCTTGCTGTCATCTTGTATGTTTTCTGTTAAGCTTGATTTGCTTTCTTTTAATTTACTCTTCTTTTGTTTAGTGTCCGTTTGCTTAACTTCTTTTAAATCTGTCTTTTCATCATCTTTTTTACCTTTCTTTGCCAGAATAGGTTTTGTAATAAGCTCAGCATTTACAACAGGTTTTAACTTCACTTTACCATTAATATGATCCTTTATTATCTCACTTCTCTTAGCATCATTTGCCTCACCATAAGGCAATGCCACCTGGAATTCAAGAACCTTATTGTTAATTAACGCTACTCCTCTACCTGGAATATTTGCCTTTGGCATAACCATTTCACCAACATAGTGTAAACATTGCATATATTCGTATTTGTCTCTTAGTTGCATACAGATACTTGTTTTAAACACGCTTGCCAATCTACTTGTAACAGCGCTTGCACCTAATCCACTTGCTGATGCAAGAACATATACACCTACTGACATTCCGTCCTTTAAAATATCCATAATCTTTGATTCATATCGTGCAGTCTTATAACGACATAGCTTTACAATGTCATCAATAACAACCATAATCATCTGTTCTTTAGTCTTGTTGTCCTTCCAACTTTGAATTATATCTCCACCTAGATTATCTTCTTTACGAGAATCTATAATCTTTTGAATCTCCTCAAGAATATCTTCTACTGAATCACAATCATAATTTTTACCGTCCAAATACAACATTTTCATCATATCTGCATCTCTAAATACTTTCATTGCTCCACTATTAAAATCTATACCATATATAGCTACTTCCTCTGAATCATATCTATCTATTACATCATAGACAACAGTTTGCAAAAATGTTGATTTGCCACTCATAATACCTCCATAAACAATTGTGTGGCCATCTTCTACCATATTTATATAGAAGTTTTCTTGCTTCTTTCCATATGGATCATCATATACGCCTACCAATGCCTCATATCGATTCATAAATGGTTTACTAACCAACTCATTATGATTAATCTTAGTATGTAACTCATCTAAAATAAATGGTTGCATTTTGTATTTATCCTTTGCTATGTCACTTATTTCTTTAGTTATAGCACTAAGTTCAGTCTTATATTCAGTCATTGGAAGTAGAATATCCTCGTCGTCAGCTTTTCGTATAATTTCAACTGCCTGCTCATGTATAGTTTTAAACTCAGATTTGTCTACTAGAATAAATAATCCAACAAAATTACATAATTTCTTACTATTTAAACTAGTTCTTTCATATTCAATATTCTCCTCTGCAAGCTTGTCATATAACTTATTTATAACTAATTCAAAATCTTCTTCATTTAAATCTGAAGAATAAATAATATTAATCTTCTTATTCACATTAATAAGTAGATAAATTAACTTCTCGATAAATAAAAATCTTAGCTGTTCTTTCTTCTTAATAATCTTTCCTAATTTAAAATCATTTACCTTACCATTATATTCAATTAATTCAGCACATGGCTTTTTCTCAATAATTCGTTCATCATATATTTCTCCAGTATAAACCGTCTGAATCTCTTCAAATATTTCATCATTACCAACTTGAATATATGCGCCACCAACATTTGTAATCTTAGATGCCACAGTATTATGTAAAACATCATAACTATCCTGTTCATCTAATACCTTTAGACAAATTCTATACTTAGAATTACTCCAAATGTTATCGTCTACATTACCACTAGGTTTTTGAGTCGCTAACAATAGATTAATCCCTAAACTTCTACCTAGTTGAGATATACCTATAAGCTCTTTTATAAACTCTGGCTCCTTCTCCTTAAGTCTTGCAAATTCGTCCACAATTATAAACAAATACGGTACTTTTACAGGGATTTCTCCACACTTATTTAGTTTAATCAACATATCAATGTTGTTAAGTCCATATGTCGCCAACATTTTCTGTCTTCTATCCACTTCACCCTTTAAAGTCACCAATGCCCTATCCACAATTTCCTTAGATAGATTGTTAATATTACCAACCACATGTGGAATATCAGATAACTCATATCCCATAATTCCACCCTTGTAATCAATAACTACGAAATTCACTTCTTCTGGACTATAATTAATTGCCAAGGATGTAATAAAACTCTTTATTAACTCAGATTTACCAGAACCTGTTGTTCCTGCCACTAAACCATGTGGTCCAAAATATTTTTCATGAACATTTAAATTAAAGACCTCATTCTTCTTATTTAAACCAATTGGAATATTTAATCCTTCATAGGAATTATTCTCTTTCCATCTCTTCTCAATATTCAAATCCTTTACAGTTTTTACACCAAAAGTCTCAAGTAAAGTACATTTGTCCATAACAACCTCACCTGTAACAACCTCTGGCACCTTAATAGGAGCTAATCTTCTAACAAAGTCTATTACCTTTCCTTCCTCAACACAATCAAAATTAATTCTAGTTCTTCTTTGAGTTTTAACATTTAAAATACCTCTAAATTTGTCATCATTTTGCAATATTAATTCACATACATTAGGTAACTGTCTGCAATATCTACTAGTTAAAATAACACTAAATCCTTGGTATTTATCCTTCTCTTGTAATAGTCTAAAGAAAGGTTCCTTCATTAAGAAACTGACCTTACTAACAAATAAAACAACATGTGAATTATCCGCTGCAGAAACATTTGTCTGAGACACAATTCTCTTGTATAACTCATTTAACAATTCCTTAGCGCTTTCCTCATTGTTGGCAATAAATCTTCTGTCACCCTCTTCAGACCAAATATGAGGTAACCATTTATATATATCATAGTTTTCTTCTTTTTCATCAAATACAAATGCCAACTTCACATCACTATAACAAACATTGGCCGCTAAACCTGTAACCAATACATTGGCCAAATCCTTAGCACCCTTTTTGTCCTCTGACACAATACCAATAACTCTTTCTTGCTGTAAATCAATACAAATAGGCATGTCCTTCATAACTCTATACTTATTTTTAAGAGCTCTAGCTTTGCGATATAATGCTACGTCCTCTTTATATTCACTTTTATCAGGAATATCCACTTGAAGATTAGAAAATACACTTCCTAAACCAACTCTTACCCTTAAAAAATCATCATGATTTACATTTCTATTCCATAATCTAGTACTAGAAAAATCATATTCACTATACTCATCAGCAGACTTATATCTATCCAACATATATTCACGATATTTATTATTTTTCTCGCAAATAATCTTCTCCTGCTCGCCAAGATAACGCTCATACAACCTTGTAGAACGCTTCTCTCTTTCATTATTTAACTTAATCATTTTATTAATTCTATTCTTCTCTAACACCTTAAGAGCAAGATAAATAAACAAGATTCCAACCATAACAACTGCAATAGATGCAGTAACCTTAGTCAATCCCTTGTAAAATGCACCAAACATAGCTCCAATGCCAAGAACCATGCATACAAACATCACATTATCCTTGCTTGAAGTTAAATATTTGTCAGTATCAATAGTCAAATCAATATTAGGCTTACACATAATCTTAATGCGACTCTTTTCATCGTTTACATTCCCCCTTGGGCTACGATTATAGTACATAACTTCAGCCTTAACATTTTCCTTATCATTGCACACAACAGGCATCTGCTCATAATACTTAATTAAAGCATTGCTAAGCCTACACTCATCACAAGTACTTACATGAATAGCAAGAACATTGCCTAGATAAATCATTTCTAAGCCAAACATAAAAATCCTACTACCAAACGTCAAATAAGTCCTTCCATTTATCCTTTTATTATTTACAAAAACTCCATTGCAACTTAAATCATCTAGAATAATTCCATTATGGAACTTCTCCATAGTTGCATGAACCCTTGAAACCAAATTCAAATTCTGAAACATAATAGTGTTCTTCTCTAGAGCACCAATGGAAATCTTAGAAATATTAGAAATATCATATTTGTCATACATATCAGTAGTGTCAGAAACCTCTACACCATACAAATAAATATACTCTCTAGAAGTAGTTATAATCTTATAAATGCAACCACAAGAAAGCACCCCATCAGTATAAGGTACCTCCTCTTTATATATAACATACTGAGAATTAGGAGCAAATGTCCATTCACCATTATTTCTCTCAAAAACAACCTCAATGTTAGAACATACTCCGTAAAACTCCCCCAATAATTCAATTGTAACACATTCATCATTCTCATTACTCAATGTATACTCATTATAAGCATCATGTGAATATACATACACCTTTATTGGCATAATGTCCTCCCCTAACTGTCTCACCCATACAGTTTAAAATCATATAACATAGTTTTTCTTAATACAATACAACCTTTACATATTATAAAAACAAAGGGGAATATCTTCAACTCATGTATTATTTTTTTAGATTAATTTTAGAAATAGTTCATAGATTGTTTGGAAATTTCCAAACAACCTGACATATAATTAGATTTTGTGATGTACACAAAGGCTAGGTCTTGTAAAAGACCTAGCCTTCATATATATCAACACATAATATATTTCAATTATTTTGCAACAGTCTTAGCTGTAACTGACTTATAAGTATCAGCCCATACTACTTTACCGTTTTCGCTTCTATAAGCTCTTACTGCAAATTTGTATGATTTTCCTGATTTTAATCCAGTCTTAGTAAATGTGTTAGCTGTTGTTGCTTTCTTAACTTGTACCCAGTTACCGTCTTGTGCAACGTATACTCTGTATCCAGTTGCTCCAGTAACCTTGTTCCAAGTTAACTTAAGTGAAGTATATCCTCTACCAACTTTGATAGCTGAAGTTACTCCTGGTGCTGTTTGTAAAGTTGCTTTTGTGAATGTAGCTGCTGCTTTACCATCCTTGAATGCTTTTACAGCAAATACATACTTCTTACCAGCTGTTAAATCTTTAGCTGTGAAAGTTAAAGCATCTAAATCATCAGCAAGTACCTTGTAAGCTCCGTTTAAGTATACATATACTCTATAAGCATCTGCTCCTTCAACTGCTTCCCAAGCTAATTTGATTGATGTTGACTTAGTAGTTGCTGCTTTGATTGAAGCAGTTTTTCCTAATACGAAATCATCATCTTCTTCATCCTCAGCTGCTGAAACTTTTACAGTTGCAGCTTCTGATTTAGCTTCGTTATAGTTAGCTGTTGCGATAGCTGTAGCTACTACATAGTAAGTACCTGCAGTTGCTTTAACAACTTTCTCTTCAACTTCTTCTGTACAAGCTGCATCTTTGTAGAATGTGAAAGATACAGTACCTTTTCCAAGGTTCTTAGTTACTACTGGAGTAACATCTTCTCCAACTTTAACATCAACGTTAGCGATTGCTACTTCGTTTTCTGCTCTATCGATAGCGAAAGTTGATTCTGCTGTTATTCCTTCAGCAGTTGTTCCTAATTTATTTGTTAAAGTAACAATTACTCTGGCAGTTCCTGTATTAATATTGTTTTCAAATTTTACAGTATAATCTTCACCTTTAACTAAATCTCCAACAAAACCTTCTGTTAATGAAACCTTAACCTCTGGCTCAATAGCATTTCCATTGTATACTTGTGCTGGTATCTTTTCAATTGCTACATTCTTTGCTGAAATAGCTGCTGGTTTTACTGTATACTCTAATGTAATTGTATTAGCATCTGCACCTTTTTCAGTAACAACACAGTTATATACAACTCCTGTTGTAGGATTAATTGTTGCTTCCTTAGTAGTGAAAGATTTCTCAGTTGCTATAGGAGTTCCTGCTACTGATCCTTTATACCAAGCATATGTTAACTCTGTTCCATCTACTGGTGTAACATTAGCTTCTAATGTAAAATCTTTTGCTGGTATTGCAAACACATTAAATGCTTTAGCATCTGTTGCAGCTGAAGTATTGTCAGTTGATTTATAAACAACCTCATCATTACCTACAAATGTAAATCCACCTGCTTGATTAATAAGAACTTTTACTGTTTTTCTTTCTATACCATTAAATGCTGTACATAACGCATATTGTTTGTCTGGTACTGGATTCCCATTAGTATCAACATCTGCTGGAACATAAATATCAGTATCTTTTACAGTAAACTCTACTGTTTTTGAATGATCTGATGTATTTGCAGTCATATTTGACTTAGCTACACCATCTGCAGACCATTGCCATGTATAATCTACTGGTAATTTACTTGTTGCAGTTGCTTGTAAAGTTGCTTTTGAACCAATTTTAGCAGTAATATTCTCTGCTGATAATTCTAAATCTGATGTATAAACAATATTTACAAATTTTTCAGCAACTTTCTCTACAGAACCTGCAGTATATAATTTCACTCCTGCTGTTTTTAATTCATTAAATTTTTCTGCATCTGCAACAGCTTGTACCTCATAAGTTTTTGATGCACTATTATATACATAGAATGTACCTGCTGCAAATGTATCAGCTTCTGTATAAACTGTTTTTCCAACATAAAATCTTTCTGTTCCAAAATCTCCTGGATATAATTCCGTTACAGAATAAACTGTTCCCAATTCATCTGATGCACTAGGATCATCATATGTTATTACTTCATTATCTTTCAAAGTAACTTCTGGTGCTGTTAAAGTTAAACTTTCTCCAACATTCTTAACAACAACCTCTGATGTAACTACCGCATTCTTTGTACTCTTCATAACAAATGTTTCTTTGAATAATGCTAAGTTTGCTGCAGTTGCACCTGCTATCTCTGCGTCACGAAGTGCTTCTTGTGCATTATATTTTTCAACATCTGTTTTTGCTAAAGCAACCTTTTCTAAAAGTGATCCAAATTCTGCTTCATATTCTGCTTTATTTAAAACATAACATATAGTTGAATCACCTTCAGAAAATACTAAACCATCCTTTGTATCATCAACAACTGTAATTGAATTATTGCTTGCAGAATAATTAATCACATCTGTTTCTAACATTTCACCACTAGGAACATCCCAAACATATACATAATCATCTGATTGTGGTACACATGCAGTTAATGTTATTTTTCCACCTGCAATAGCATCAACTGTGCTATCTGCATTACTATCCTCTAAACAATTTACTATAGTTTTGTAAGCTATAGCATCATCACTATTTAAACTTGGGCACTTTGGTGTTGGATAAGTTGCTAAATTAATAGCGCCAATAGTAATACTCTTTACACCATCATCTACTATACATGAGTAAATTCCTTTAGTTGTTCCATCGACTTTTTCAATTTCACATACATTTGTTGTTGATGGTTCTGGATCAGCACCATGTGACCATGTATATGTAATATCTTTTTTATTACTTGTAGCATTAACAACTAATTTCGCAGCTTCTCCATCTTTTGCATAGAAGTTTCCGCCATGCTCTGCTGCTGCTTCTAATTTTGAGTCTTCTATTACGTTAAATAACTTATAATTATCAGCAGCTGTTGATGATACTGTATTTTTTTGTGCCAAATATAATCCCAATTCATCATCAGTTACAACTTCTAATGAATACTCATCCCCAGTTGTATTTACTTGTTTCAACAAATAATAATTAAATGTTATTGTCTCATCTGTAGTCTTATCTGTCCCAATCTTAACACCTGTACGTTTTAACGTTCCCGTAGCTGGAATTAACTTATACCAAGTAAAACCATCTACTGTATCTGGGTCATCATCTGCAGCAACACCTGTCTCTAATGTTAATGTATCAATATCTACTAATACATTTTTTTCTACAGCATCTAAACTTGCTCCTGCAGTTTTAAATTTAGTTCCATCAACTACAATATTATCATACCCTAACGGTATACTTGAATTTGTTGATGCCATTTCTTGGTCTTCTGTAACCGCAACGCCTGGATTTATTAATTTACCTTTCATACCAACAGCTTCTGCCAAATCAGGTAATGTAACTAATGTACCACCTGCAGCTGTAATTGTTGCTTGATCAACATCAGACACTATACTATCATTATCTAATATTGCTATTCCTGGAGCAACATCCACAGTTGCTGCTGCTGCAGCCACTGTAACGTCATACTCAGCAGCTTGAGCATCTTTTACAAATATAGGGCTCACGTTAACTGTACCAAATGCTACAGCAAATGCCATTGTGTAAGCCACAAATTTTTTCGCAAAATTTTTCTTACTCATTTTCTTCCTCCTAAAAATTTTCCTATTAATATTTTTATATTTGCTTGTCCGAGACTCGTTTAAGCCTTGCGAACACTAATCAATTACCTCTTTTTGCTTGATGTCATACCTAAGTGGTGAGGCATAACTGTTAGCTTTCTTAATTTGATTAATTTTTCTTAGCACTCGCTAACTTACTTATCTCTTTGACAAGTGTACCACGACTCCTTTTATTTTTCAACCATTTTTTTACATAAATTTTCCTTTTTTTCACTTATTAGATATAAACCGATATTTTTCTTCTATATATAATAAGGTCTTTTCCCAATTCATTCTTCTGGTCATTAGCGAAACCTTCATAATGAATGTAACTTATGTAATTGTTATAAGTAACAGTTCTTGTGGAACTGCACGTATATTTGTACGGTTTAAGTCGTAGCAATTATCTTATCGTCTATTTTTCTAAAGACTTAACACTTTTTCTAGAAATTTCTTTTATTTTCCATTAATTACCATTGTGTATTGTTACTTTCAACTCCTACTATTGAAGATATATCTTTTCATTATATATTATTTATACTAACATCATATATAGCATCATCCCTATTGATTACTTCTATCCTTATAGGGATGATTTTAATTCTTGCTTTCTTTTGATTTTTCATGCCTACTAGCTACTCTACCTATCTATAGGCATGACTTCATTCTTGCTTTATTATAGTTTATTCATGCCTACTAGCTACTCTACCTATCTATGGGCATGACTTTTTTCTTGCTTCTCTTATGACTTATTCATGCCTACTAGCTACTCTACCTATCTATAGGCATGACTTCATTCTTGCTTTTATTATAATACATTCATGCCTACCAGCCACTACACCTATTCATTTAACAACCATTCCACTATATCACATACTTCAATTCCTTCATATGTGTACTTTGGATGTTTTGTTCTTGCAATTACCAACTTAGGGTATGCATCTTTTATTTGTAACAATGGTGAATACTCTCTTTTAAATGTTTCTTCATTCGATATATTATCACTAACCTGTATATATATTTTTCATTACCTTTCATTGCTACAAAATCAACTTCTTTATTATATAATTTCCCTACGTAAACGTTATACCCTCTTCTAAGTAATTCAATACACACAATATTCTCATATGCTCTTCCATAATCCATATTTCGATTTCCTAAAATAGCATATCTCATTCCTGTATCACAAATGTAAAATTTATCTAATGTTTCTAAATATTTCTTTCCCCTAATATCATATCTTTTAATATTATAAAAAACAAATGCATTGCACAAATACTTTATATACTTTCCAACCGTCACATGATTTGTATTTGTATTATTGGATATCAAGATATCACTTACTTTATTAGGCGATGTTAAATCACTTATATTATCCATCAAAAACTCACTTATTTGACGCATAACTTGCATATCTGTTAACTTATATTTTTGTATTAAATCCCTATTTACAATAGTTTCATATACTTCTGTTATATATGCCACTCTGTCTAATTCCGTATTATATGCATACGAACCAGATAATCCACCTTTAAAAAAATATTCATCAAATAATTTATCTTTATCATTTTCTTCCTTATAAAACTCACAATATTCTTTAAAACTAAATGGAAACATATGAATTTGAATATATCTTCCAGTAAATAATGTCGCCAGATCCGCACTTAATAAAAATGCATTCGAACCTGTTATATAAATATCATATTTTTTCTTTGCATATAGACTATTAATAGCAAGTTCAAATCCTTCGCACATTTGTACCTCATCAACAAATACATAATTCTTCTTATTATTATCATATCTATCTTCAACATACTTGTGTAATGCATGATATTCTTTTATCTCTTCAAATTCCAGGTCCATATAATCAATATATATAATATTAGCATCTTCAAAATTATTTCTTAAATAATCTATATAGCATTGCATAAGATTAGATTTACCCGCTCTTCTTATACCTGTAATAATTTTTATATCTGGTGTATCTTTTAATCCTTTAATTCGTTCTAAATATCTTTCTCTTTCAATAGTTTTCATAATCCCTCCACTTTCGAAACTTTAATTTTTTTCAACTTTCGAAAGTGCTTCTTTCTTTATTATCACCCCTATTAGACACTTCTCCTACTTATAGGGGTGATTTTTGTCTTGCTCTTATTATAATTCAGTCATGCCTACCAGCTACTCTCCCCATCTATAGGCATGACTTTATTTTTGCTTTCCTATGATTTCTTCATGCCTATAGTAACCAATTGACTCTTATAGGCATGACTTTTCTCCCCACAGAAGTCTACCTATTACAAATAAACAATTCTTCATATTCCCAGTAAACAGATTTCAGCATATCATTGCCCCATTCACCAGTCTATAAGATTAAAAAGAGTCATAGTATCGATAAAATGTCCGTTAGCGGCATCTTCCTTCATGAATTGCGGTGCTGTTACAGATGGCTAGTATGGTTCGAGCAACATTTATGTTGTAAGAATCATATCTAGACAGATGTAATAGTATCGCAATCATAGAAGGGCTAGTTGGCGCTACCGAGGCGAGAGCCGTGACTTTTATGATACTATGACTTTTTTAATCTTAAAACTAGCAACCTCCACAATGATATGCTGAAATCGTCACTAGAATATCTCTTCAACTTTAATTAGGCTTGACTAGGATAGCTCCCACTTAAACTTTAATTAGTGTTCACTAGAATAACCCCCACTAAAACTTTAATTAGGCTTCACTAGAACATCCCCTACTTACACCTCATAAGAATAAAAGAAGTATTATCCTGACTACCAGTAGAGTTCTTCTTAGATAATTCAATAAGCTTCTCACCAATAGCTTGAACTTCCGCATTCTCATTAATAACCTTCAATATCTCATCATCTGATACAGCCTTATACAAACCATCAGATGTAAGAAGAATATAATCCCCAGACTTAATCTTATACATTGCAGTATTAATATCATAGAAAGTAACACCGCCCATTCCAATATAACTTGTAAGGGCATCTAACTTACTTTCATCTATTTCACCCAAAGATGCAATAATCTCAGGATTATCCTTATTCTGTTCAATATAATTATATAAAGTATGGTCCTTAGTTAACTGTTCCATAGCTCCGCCATGTACTCTATATAATCTACTATCACCAACTGATAGCCAATCCATTCTATCGCCTGTTATAGTTGCAGAAACAATTGTTGTTCCACTTTTATTACCTTCGGCTCTAGTTTCATAGACAGCCTTATCTATAGTTCTTATACTATTGTAATAGAAACCTTGCATATTATCTTTTGTTGCGTTCTCATCAAATAAGTTTTTTAGCACTCTAACAGCTGTGTTACTTGCACACTTACCATTTTCTAAGCCGCCCATTCCATCTGCTACAACGGCAAATGCTCTGTCTTGCAACAATGATGCATATACTGCATCTTGCTGTTCTGTTCTATCTCCAAGATAAGAACACACTAACACATCTATATATGAATTTTGAATAATTTTCATTAATAGGTTGTCTTGCATATTTTAATACCCTCCACTTCGTAACATTTCAAAAATGCCACTATACATAACATATATCTTTTCATAATATAAATCGTTCTTTTTATTAAATATCTTTCATTAATTACTCTTATCATATGTAAACATAACCATGGGGCAGCAAAAAAACTTTTTACATATAAAGTTATATGTTTTTTTACGGCCCCACCACTATTTTAATCTTTCTTTAATTGTTGCACTGCCACATTCAACTGACTATCAATCTTCTTATCTCTATAATCGTCCAAATTTAGTTCAATCTCTATATCTGGCTCAACACCTTTTTTATGAATATCTAATCCTTCTGGTGTAAAATACTTCGCTGTTGTAAACTTTATAGCCGAACCATCTGTAAGTCTTGTAACTGTCTGTACAATTCCTTTACCAAAAGTTGTTGTTCCAATTAATTTACCTAACTTATGATCCTTAACATTGGCTGCAAATATCTCAGATGCACTTGCACTATTACCATTAATTAACACACACATTGGAATACTAGTGAAATCATTACTCTGAGCTTTATATTCTGATGTAACTTGCCCTGCCTTATTCTTTGTATAAACAATCATGCTATCCTTTGGCAAGAACATATCTAACATCTCTACAACAACGTCAAGATTACCGCCTGGGTTATCTCTTAAATCAATTACAAGTCCTTCTACTTTTTCCTTCTGAAGTTCCTTTAATGCTTCTTGGAACTGCTTTACTGTAATATCATCAAATGAAGCCACTTGAATATATCCAATATTATCTTCAAGAACTTTATGAGCTACTGTAATGCTCTCTATCTTCTTACGAACTATTGTAAATGATAAATAATCATCTTCACCGTCTCTTGCAACTTTTACTTTAACCTTAGTATCTTCTTTTCCTTTTAGCATAGCAGCGATTTCATCTGAACCTTTGTCCGTAACATCTTTGCCATCTATTTTATAGAATATATCTCCTGTTTTTAATCCAACTTTCTCTGCTGGAGAACCTTTCATTGGTGAAACAATGTAAGTGTAACCATTCTCATTCATAGCTACATATGCTCCAATTCCAACATATTCTCCTGTAGCTGTTTCTAAAAACTTCTCATATTCATCTTTTGTATAATATGTTGCATAATCATCATCTAAACTTTCAAAAATACCTTTATAGATTCCTTCAATAACATCTTCATCATTAGGTTCATATATTGACTGTTCGTCTATAATCCCCATAAGGAACTTTACCTTTGAAATAATTGTGTCTCCAGACTTCTCAACAGATCTAGCTGTATGAGTATTACCTGTTAGTATATTCATTATATCTTTATTCTTATAAAAAGTAATTCCAAACACTAACCCCATTATTAATAAAGTACCTACAACACCAGTTAACACTCCCGTATTAAACTTCTTATTCTTCAAAAATAACATTCCCTTCGCCAAGTTGTCTATCCCACATACTTACGTGGATTCACATATATGCCATTAAAAGTAATTGCAAAATGCAAATGTGGTCCAGTTGAAATACCTGTTGAACCTGCCTTTGCAATCTGTTGACCTGCACTTACCTTTTCTCCTACTGATACAAGTAATTGAGAATTGTGATAATAATACGACATAATTCCACTTCCATGATTAATCACTACATAATATCCTCTTGCACTATTATAAGAAGACATTACAACTGTACCAGACTTAGTTGCTACTATAGGTGAACCAGTAGGCAAACCTATATCTATACCTTTATGATTTGAACTAGCACCTGATGTTGGTGCGTTTCTGTATCCAAATCCACATGTAATTCTATAGCTTGTTGGCGTAGGCCATACAAATCCTGTAGCAGCATTACTTGAAATCTCATAATTATATGTTCCTTCGCTTGCTGCAATTTTTCTTTGTTGTTCCTCTATAAGTCTATCCAATTCACTTTGTTGTTCCTTAATAGCTTCATTGTATGAAATTAATTCATCTGATGAAGCTGCAATAGCTGCGTTATATTTAGCAAGCTCTGCTTGTTTATCTCTAGATAACTTAACTACAGTTCTTTTCTTATATAGAAGTTCTTCATTCATAGCTTGTAACTCTGCCAACTTATCTTCTATATCTGCCTTCTTAGCTGCAACTTCCTCTTTAATCTTCTTAAATTCATTAAACATGTTTTTGTCATAATTGGATATTTGTTTTACATATTCTGATCTATTAAGAAAATCTGATAAACTCTCTGATGAAAGAAGAATCTGAATAAATTCATCATTGCCACTAACGTACATATGTTGAATTCTATTCTTCATTGTTTCATATTGCTTAACTTCTTCAGCTTCAGCTTTTTGTAACTCAACTTTAGTTTTCTCTAAATTAGTTTTTGTAGTTGTAATCCTGTAATTTAAATCTTCTATACTACTTTCGATACTTGCCAACTGCTTATCTAGCTCTGATATATATTCTACAATTGATGTCTTCTTCTGCTCTAACTTAGCCAAAGATTCTTCAATCTCTTTTTTCTTTTTCTCAAGAGCTGCTTTTTTATTCTTAGCATCTGAAATCTCACTTGCATAAGTGTTCCATCTAGATGCAGAAAATACAGTTGCGAAAACGAGTAGCATTACGAAAAACTTTTTTGCTATTCTTTTCATAGTATATTCCTTTCTAACCTAGTAAATTACTAATCCCATTAAATATCTACATCCTAAAAACTACTACATCTTATTATAATTAATTCATCGACAATAAACAACCTTTTATTTATTAGTAAATTATAAAGTATTTATAAACTTTGATTATAAATACCCGTATATAATCCCCTTTATCTAAGGTCATACAATACAGATATGCCAAAGCTCATAAATACTTTTATCAATGTTCTTCATTATTCTTCCTTTGTAATCTTAACTATGTCTTAAACGTCATTCATCTAACGCCTATTATATAATGCTTTATTTGTTTTATATACTACTTTGTTTAATCTATATAATGCTTTTTACTATAATACCTACTTTAAAGCTCTTTTAAACTATAACTTTACTTATCTATAAACTTATTTATCTATAATCTTATTTATCTATAATCTTATTAGTCTGTAACTGTATTAACATAAAACTTTTTCTAAATAAAACATTTTCTAATACAATACACTTAGTTTTCTCTTTAGAGTTAACCATGTACCCATAAGACCAATTCCTACACCTACTGCTAATGAAATTGGAATAAGTGTTGCAAATATCTCACCTGCAGGTACAAAACTTATTGACCTTGGAATTACATTACCGAAAGTCTCTAAACAATAGGATACAATCTTCTTATATGCTGGAAATAGTATTCCTAATGGTACAATTGCACCTACCATACCGATTATAACACCTTCTACTATAAATGGTGCTTTTATAAAGCCATCAGTTGCACCAATTAACTTCATAATTCTAATCTCTTCAAATCTAACATTAACACCATTTAAAACAGTAATACTTATCAAGAAAACTGATACAGCTAATAATATAAACATTGTAGCAATAGCCACATATGCAACTACTGAATTAAATGTTGTAAGATTCTCCGCGAAATCTTCACTGCATTTGACAGTTCTAACTCCTTCCAAATTCTCAAGGAATTCTACAAATTCACTTTGCATAGATATATCTTCTAGCTTTATCTCATAGGAATCAAATCCTTCAAGTGGATTCTCTCCACCAAATGTTTCATCAACATTATCTTCCTCTGAAAAAGTTGACTCCTTAAACTTCTCCCATGCCTCTTCAGATGATGTATAACTAACTTCTGCAACTTCTCCTCTTTCAAGGATTCTTGTCTTTATATTCTGTTTAGTTAAATCTGTCGTTCCTTCATCAAAGAAAACTGTTACTATTGAAACAGATTTCTCTGCTTGTTTAACTATATTAGTTATATTAGATATAAGAAAATAGAACACGCCAAACAAAAACAAACATGCAACAATAGTTCCAACTGAAGCTAATGTAAATGCTTTATTTCTGTATAAACTTTTCACGCCTTCTTTTACACTATATTTAAATGTCCTTAATTTCATACGTACTATCACCTTTAATTCCGTCTTCCACTATATTACCTTTATCAATAGTTATTACTCTTTTTCTCATAGCTTCGACAATTTCGAGATTATGAGTTACAACAATAACAGTTGTCCCTCTTTTGTTAATCTCCTCTAACAAATCCATAATCTCCCACGCAGTCTTTGGATCTAAGTTACCTGTAGGCTCATCTGCCAAGAGAATAGTCGGT
Source organism: Lachnospiraceae bacterium (assembly GCA_015057455.1). Taxonomy (GTDB): domain Bacteria; phylum Bacillota; class Clostridia; order Lachnospirales; family Lachnospiraceae; genus SIG301. The sequence continues at coordinate 58,449 of SVEH01000014.1, forward strand.
TGGTTAACCAATGCCCTTGCAATAGCAACTCTTTGTTGCTCTCCACCTGACAATTCAGACGGCAAAGCTTTTTGCTTATGTGTAAGTCCAACCAAAGAAAGTACTTCTGGTACATTCTTATTAACTTGTCGAGTTGTCTTCTCTATAACTCTTTGTGCAAATGCTATATTCTCAAATACATCTCTATCGCCAAGCAACTTAAAGTCTTGGAATACAACGCCAATACCTCTTCTAAACTTAGCAATCTTTCTCTTATGAAGTCTTGTAAGCTCATATCCATTAACATAAACGCGTCCACTTGAAGGTCGTATAGCATTCATCATAAGATTCATAAGTGTAGTTTTACCAGAACCACTGTGTCCTACAATAAATACAAATTCACCCTTCTTAATCCTAAAGTTAATATTCTTTACCGCGTCCACACCAGGCTGATACGACTTGTATACTCTATACATCTCTATAATAGGTAATTCCTCTTCCTTTATGTGAGATACCAAATCTTCATCTTTTCTAAAGCGTTTCTTTATTCTCTTCTTATTAGGTTCAGGTAAATTGGTAAATGCAGATACTTCTTGATGCAATCCCTCAGCATAATTTATATCCTGAATTATAGGTTGTGGCTCTTGTAAATCATCTAAAACAAGTCCTGTTCCATCATTCACACCTTGTTGTATCTGGCCCGGAGTCTCGTCAAAATCAAGTCCTACCACATCTAACTGTGGTTGTGAACCATCAAAATTAAGACTTGCACCATTCAATGACGGTTGTGCTTCTCCAAAATCAAGTCCCACATTATCAACTGGTACTTGCTCTGCACTCACTTGTGACTGTAGAATAATATCATCTTCAAGACTAAGACCTTGTTCTAATTCTTGAATAGTCATATTCTCGTAATTCTTAGCTACATCCACCTGTGCTCCATACATATCTTGTGTTGCTGCACCATTATCTATATCACTAATTCCCTGTATATTAGCATTATCATTTGTATACAAACCACTTACATCTATTGTATTCAACTCTTCTCCATAATCGTTATCATTAATATCCACGTTACGTCGTACCTCCTAAATTTATATATAACAGACTCCATATCTAATTATATTATAAATTTCCTCCCATACTTAAAGTTTCTCACAAATAGTTTATACCAAAACCCTTTTATAATCAACAAAAAAAGATAAATATTTGCATTTTTTTACAAAAATAAATATCAAGATAAAAAACAAATATTTTCCTTCGCAAAATAATAACAAAAAAAATTCATTACAACATAACAAAAGCCAAATACACTACAATCAACTCGTAGTATATCTGGCTTTAATTTTTCTTTACTCATATTATTATGTAATATAGTATACCTAATCTTACATAATTCACTTTTCTGAATGAATATAGTATACCTAGTCTTACATAATTCGCTTTACTGAATGTTATATATTAATATAATATTGTTTTTCAACATTCTAATAATCAGTCTTCTCTATATACTTCATATATTTAACAACCATTAATGCAATCTTAAATGTAATTGCATCTTCAAATAATCTTATATCAAGTCCTGTCATCTTCTGCAACTTATCAAGTCTATATACAAGTGTATTACGGTGTATATAAAGTTGTCTTGAAGTCTCTGATACGTTAAGATTATTATCAAAGAATCTATTAATTGTGATTAATGTCTCTTCATCGAAGTCATCTGGTGACTTACCACCAAAGATTTCTTTAATAAACATCTTACACAATGGAATAGGTAATTGATAAATCAATCTTCCAATTCCCAAGTTGCTATATGCTATAACATTACGGTTACTATAGAAAATTCTACCAACATCTAATGCCATCTTAGCTTCTTTATATGATCTAGATACATCCTTAATTTCACTAACAATTGTACCATATGATACATGTACCTTAGCCATAACTTCTGTATTAAGCATATCTAATATAATCTTAGCTGTCTTCTCCATATCTTGATATGATTCATCAGCCTTAAGTTCTTTAACTACGATTATATTCTTCTCATCAACCTCTGTTATAAAATCCTTTGTCTTACCTGCAAATAAACTCTTAACAGTTTCAAATGCATTATTCTCGTTCTCGCCTTTTACTTCAACGATAAATACGCATCTTCTTACATCTGTGCTAATATGTAACTTCTTAGCTCTATTATAAATATCAACTAATAATAGATTATCTAACAATAAGTTCTTTATGAAGTTATCCTTGTCATATCTTTCTTTATAGGCAATAAGCAAATTGTGTATCTGGAAAGTTGCTATCTTTCCTACCATATATACATCATCGCTATCTCCTTTTGCCATAATAACATACTCTAATTGACGTTCATCAAAAACTTTAAAAAATTGAAATCCCTGCAATACCATACTCTCTGCAGGTGACTCAACAAATGTCATCACTGAACCTCTGTATGCCTCAGCATTCTGAATAGTACTTGCTAAAGCTCTTCCATCTGTTCCCATAACACAGATATCCACTCTAGTAATTGTTTTTAGTCCTTCAATTGTGTTTTGAAGTATTTGATTAGATATCATAATTCCCCGCTCCTAACTCCTTTTTTATAAATAATATAAACTCCCTAATCAACTAAATGTAATAGAACCTTTTCCGTTCTTTATCCTACCAACTTAATTCAGTTATTAATTTTCCTTTAACAACTAGTTACATTTTACCATCTTTTTCGTGAAAAGTAAACTAATTTCCTATTGTTTTTTTGTGATATTTTTATAATAATTCTATAAACTTTGGTAGTATTTTCCAACTAATATGACAATATAACCAAAAAATTATCATGTTCTAACAAAAACATCACTAATCACCTATTAAAGCTTTTATATTCAATATTTTTCTAAGCATATACTAACATTTTTCTAATTCATAAATTTTAAACTCCAATTTACCTTTACCTAGAAATTGCACTTTAAAACAAACCGTTTTAGCCTACATTCAAACATATAAAAAGTTCGAATGCTATACAGCACTCGAACTTTTTATATTAATATATCAATTATTCTCTTTTAAATATATTCTTACTAGATTCTAATTCCATACTAGTTGCAGATAACTTGCTCTGTATCCTTATCAAATAAGTGAATCTTAGTAGAATCAAATGCTACCTTAATAACATCTCCTGGTCTAGCAGTTGTACGAGGGTTAACTCTTGCAGTTACTTCTTGTCCTTCAATTTCAACATATAAGTAAACTTCTGCTCCAAGCATCTCGTATACTTTAATCTCTGCTTCAACAACTGTATCTGGTGATTGATTCAAGAAAATTTGCTCATCATGAATATCTTCTGGTCTAATACCAAGTACAATTGTCTTACCAGCATATCCACCCTTAAATAAAGCAGCTGCTCTATTAGCTGATACTTTAATCTCTGTATCACCAAATACTAAAATAGCATCCTCGCCGTCTTTCTTAACTGTACAGTCTATAAAGTTCATCTGTGGTGAACCAATAAATCCTGCAACGAATAAGTTATTTGGTTTATTATATAATACTTCAGGAGAATCAACTTGTTGAATAACACCATCTTTCATAACAACGATTCTTGTTCCAAGTGTCATAGCTTCTGTCTGATCGTGTGTTACGTAGATAATAGTTGATTGTAATCTCTGATGTAATTTTGAAATCTCTAATCTCATTTGAACTCTTAGCTTAGCATCTAAGTTTGATAAAGGCTCATCCATAAGAAATACTTTTGGACTACGAACAATAGCACGTCCCATAGCAACACGTTGTCTTTGTCCTCCTGATAAAGCCTTTGGCTTACGGTCAAGTAAATGTTCGATATCAAGAATCTTAGCTGCCTCATGAACTAATTTTTCAATTTGATCCTTTGGAACTTTCTTTAACTTTAAGCTGAATGCAATATTATCAAATACTGTCATATGTGGATATAATGCATAGTTTTGGAATACCATCGCTATATCTCTATCCTTTGGTTCTACATCATTAACCAATTTATCCCCAATCCATAATTCACCTGATGTGATGTCTTCAAGTCCTGCTATCATACGTAAAGTAGTTGACTTACCACATCCAGATGGACCAACAAAAATAACAAACTCCTTATCTTCAATCTCAAGGTTAAAATCTCTTACTGCAACAAAGCCGTTATCATACGCTTTGTGAATGTTTTTTAAAGATAAACTTGCCATACTCTTCATATCCTCCCGTAAATAAATTGTATTGTTATAACTAACATACCATATTTTATCAAGTAACATTTTACTATAATTAGGTTTTCTCGTCCATATCTCAATTTACCAAATAATTTTGTACTCTTTTGTGTATTTTGTATACTTTTCGATTAATTTAGTAAAATATACTACATTTAGCAGAATTTTAATAATGTCATTTGTTAATTTTTCAAACCTCCCCACTAACAAATAGACATTTTTACTATTTTAACTATATTTCTGTTATCGTCACCAGTATATCTTAAATTTATGAATTTTAAGTGTACAAAAGCATTTTCAGAACAATGCCTAATTTTCCCAAATAATATTTGTCATTTTTTAGTCACTTTTAACAATGAAAATTTTTAGCAATAACAAAAGGAGCCATATATCAGCTCCTTCTAATCAACTTATTTATCTACCAAACATTCTTAACAAAAACTTAATTCCACTTTCTTTCTTCTGCATCAGTTCTTCTTTCTCACCACCAAGAGCAATAATTAACTTAACGCTTATCTTACTCTTATTCTCAATAATCCACTTCTCTTGAACGGGACTTTCACACATACAAAGTAACACATCTGGAATACTTCCATTTATCTCGTTAATAATTAAATCATCATCTCTGTCTTCATCAATAACATAACTACCAACATATTCGATATACTCGTTATCTTTCCATGTTTCTTCTATCTTCACATCAAACTTCTCTGCAAATTCAGCCTCATCTGTAAGTAACATAACACTTAACACATCAACCTCTTCTGCATCAGTTATTTTATTTATTATCTCTACATCTATTCCTGCTTCACTATTCTCACTACCATATTCACTCTTTAGATTAGCACTTGATACAAGCAAATCAGCTTTTAACAAACACTCTTTAAACTCTTCATCTTCTTGTGCCATATCTAAATTTTTATCTGAAACTGTGAAAACAACATTGCATGACTCATTACTTATGTACTCTTTTAAAATATTTTGTATCTCTTCGTCATTATAAGTCTTTAATTCAATGTCTTTTTGATTATCATTTTCCACTAAAACACTTCCTTACTTCATTGCATTTACAACATCCATTTTTTCATTATACTCATCCTGCGTATACTCATACTGTTTATCGGCATTTAATATATATTTAAATAACTTTGTGTTATTTTCTTTGTCTGCTATAAATTGATTATACTGTTCTTTACCTACTATATGCCAAACATATACTTTCTCTATCTCGGCATTTTCATAGCAATCCACATAACTAAGTTTATTCTCTAACGTAAAATTGCTTTTTAAATCTTTGTATCCTTGCTCCATCAAAGTAGGAATATCATACTCTACCTGGTCGCACTTAGTAATATATGATTCTGACAATTCATATACATCATACTTATACTTCTTGTATGCGTTAACCGTAGTTATGTACATCTCAGATGTTCCCTTTACAAAATACTTTGCTAAAATATTGTTCTTAAAGCATGTATAATAACTAATCTTTATTCCAAATGCATCTTCTAAAAGTAACTGTCCAAACTGATATGCATTCTCTGTTCCAAATAATTCTATAAATTTTCTAACAGTCACTGTCTTAGTAACAGTAAAACCATGTTTCTTTATCTTCTTTATACAATCATTACTAATACTTAACTTTGTATTCCCTGGTACAGTTACATAATCTATCTTGCCACTTTCTGAATCAAAAAACTCTAATATAATGTCTTCTACAATTCTATCCTCTTCATCAATGGAATATATTGCATTACATAACTTTCTATCCATAGATATATTAGAAGCTACTATCTTCCTCTCAACTGCCCCTACTCCTTTACTGGCCTCCACTCCAAACATAGTAACCATGCCAATATAGCAACCAACGCCAATTGAAATCAAAAGAAATATTGATAAAATGGCAACCAAAACATTCTTCATCATCTTCTTGGTTTCATTTTTCATCAACAAAGCCTCCAATCTATTAAACTATAACAAAACATTCTCTTATATGCAATTAACTATATATTACTTTTTATTAAGTAAGTTATAGATTTTGTAACAAAATACATGTACAACTGTTGATAATTTTAAAAGAATATGTATATAATTTCAATTAAATTTTAATTTCTTGTTTCTTCTTCACAAATTATTCGTCTTATTTTTGTAAATATATTACAATTTTTACTTATATATGGTAAAATATTTTTTAAGGAGTTGGTTATAATGAACAAAAAAACAGTACTAATTACCGGCGCTTCAAGAGGCATCGGAAAGGCAATTGCAATAAAATTTGCGAAAAAAAATTACAATGTAGTGATAAATTGCATTAAAAATGAAGATAAATTGATGGAAACAAAGAAAGAAATCGAATCTTATAACGTAAAATGCTATGCCTATGTTGGTGATATAGGTGTATATAATAATGCAAAAGAACTTTTCAAAAATATAAAATCTCAATTTGGAAAAGTAGATGTTTTAGTCAACAATGCAGGAATTTCATATATTGGCCTATTAACAGATATGTCTATTGATGATTGGAATAGAATTGTTAATACAAATTTAACATCTGTTTTCAACTGCTGCAAACTTGCTGTACCTGATATGGTGTCTGCAAAATGTGGTAAAATTATTAATATATCATCTGTTTGGGGTAATAATGGAGCTTCTTGTGAAGTTGCCTATTCTGCAACAAAAGGTGCTATCAATGCATTTACTAAAGCTCTCGGCAAAGAACTTGCACCAAGCAATATTCAAGTTAATGCCATTGCTTGCGGTGCTATCGACACTGAAATGAATCAATTTTTAGACGATGATGAACTATTATCCATTATCAACGATATCCCTGCTAATCGCCTAGGCAACGCCAGCGAAGTTGCAGATCTTGTATACCAAATAAGTCAAAAAAATGAATATTTGAACGGACAAATCATCACCCTAGACGGGGCCTGGATATAGGCCCCTTACTTTAATTACTGAATTGGCTATTATACAATTCATAATAGAATCCACGCTTTTCTAATAGCACTTTATGATTTCCTTGCTCTATTATATTACCATCTTTCATTACTAATATTATGTCTGCATTCTTTATTGTTGATAATCTATGGGCTACTATAAAACTTGTTCTGCCTTTCATCATATTGTCAAAAGCTTTCTGTACTTTCAATTCTGTACGAGTATCTATTGAAGATGTTGCCTCATCTAATATAAGCATATGAGGATTACTTACTAAGGCTCTTGTTATTGCTAATAACTGTTTCTGTCCTCCTGACAATCCGCCGCCACCTTCACTTAATTCTGTATCATATCCCTGTGGCAATCTTTTTATAAAGCTATGGGCAAATGATTTCTTTGCCGCTTCTATTACTTCTTCATCTGTTGCCTCTGGTTTTGCCATAAGAATATTTTCCTTTATTGTACCACTCTTAATCCATGTATCTTGTAGCACCATTCCATAGTTTTTCCTAAGACTTTCTCGAGTAATTTCTTCTATATTAATACCGTCTACTTTTATTTCCCCAGAATTAATATCATAAAATCGCATTAATAAATTAATTAATGTTGTCTTTCCGCATCCAGTAGGTCCAACAATTGCAACTGTCTCTCCCGACTTAATAGATACGCTTAAATTCTCTATTAATTTTTGCCCTGGAACATATGCAAAACTTACATCTTTAAATTCTATATTGCCACTAGTTTCTTCTATATTAATAGACTTATCATTCACTTCAATTTCTTCATAATCCAATAATTCAAAAATTCTTGCAGCACAAGCTAATGCATTTTGAAGCTCTGTTACAACACCTGATATTTCATTAAATGGTTTTGTATATTGATTAGCATAAGATAGGAAACAAGACAATTGTCCAACTGTTATTCCCTTTTCAAGAGCAATTAATGCACCAACCAAGCCAACGCCCGTATATACCAATGAATTAACAAATCTTGTACTTGGATTAGTCAACGATGAGAAAAATATAGCCTTTAGTGAGCATTTTTCCAATCTATCATTTATCTCATTAAATCTCTCTATGGCTCTTGTCTCATAGTTATATGCTTGTACAAGTTTTTCATTACCTACCATATCATTTATAAGAGACGTTTGCTCACCTCTTGTTGCCGATTGTTCTTTAAACATATTATAGGTTCTTTTAGATATAAAACTTGCAACAAACAATGAAACTGGTGTAAGTAATATAACCACTAAACTTATTCTCACATCTATCTTTAACATAAATATCAATGTTCCTACTATTGTAAGCACACCTGTAAAGAAACTTGAAATTCCCATCAGCAATCCATCTGCAAATTGGTCAACATCTGCAACAACACGACTCACCAAATCTCCATGTGGTTCACTATCTATTCTACTTATAGGCACCCTCTGTAACTTTGCAAATGCATCTTTTCTAATATCTCTAATTGTATAATACACAAGTCTATTATTTGATATATTCATTAACCATGTTGCTATAGCCACTATTACTAGAATAAATATCATACTTTTTAGTATTATTCCTATCTCCGTAAAATCCACCTTACCAGGACCTATTATTTGGTCTATTGCATTACCTGTAAGTATAGGGAAATACAAAGTCCCCATTACCATAACAACTGCAGAAATCAATGAAATAATTATATATAGACTTTGTTTTTTAATATATTTTAGTATTCTTATAATTACGTTTTTCTGTCCTTTTTTCATCTCTTCTCCAACTTTTTCTTCTTATATTTGTCTCTGTTTTTCCCACCCTTTATTAATTTATCTACTCCTCTATTTCTTCTCTAGCCTTTTTAATTATATTCGCTATTATTTTGTTTCCCTTCTCCCTTTTTCTAATTATATAATCTATTATTTATTTTATTTTTCTCTATCCCTTTTATTAATCTTATGTATATTTTCACTTAACTTTGTCTAATAACAACTCTTATCTCTAGTCATTCTTCACCTGTGAATAATAAATTTCTTGGTACACCTCATTACTTGCAACTAATTCATCATGTGTTCCAATTCCTACTATCTCACCATCATCAAGGACAATTATTCTATCTGCTAACCCAAGTGATGCAATTCTTTGAGATACAATAATTTTTATCCTATCTGTAATCTTAGATAAATCTTTTCTAAGAGATGCATCTGTTGCATAATCTAGTGCAGACATACTATCATCAAATATCATAACTGATGAATCTGCCAGTAATGCTCTTGCTATTGCAAGGCGTTGTTTCTGTCCTCCTGATAAATTCTTTCCTTCTTGCTCTATTTCATAATCTAGTACACCTTTTTTCTTAGATACAAAATCATATGCTTTAGCAATTTTTAAAGCATTTATAATAGCTTCATCTGTTGCACCTTCACAAGCAATCTTCATATTCTCTCTAATAGTTCCTTTAAATAACACCGTTTTTTGTGGAACCACACATATTTTTCTTCTTATGCTATCAAGAGCATATTCTTTTATATTCTTTCCATTAATTCTAACTTCACCACTAGTTGCATCATAGTATCGTGGTATTAAATTAATCAAACTTGTTTTACCAGAACCTGTACCACCTATAATACCTATTGTTTCACCCTGTTTTATCTCAAATGACATATTACTTAAAGACTCTTCATTAGACTTATCATACATAAGCCCAACATTGCAAAACTCTATGTTCTCAACATTATACAATATGTCCTCATCTATTCTATTAATCTCTTGTATTTTATTCTTCTCTATTTTACTTTCCTTATTTAGTTTACGTTCATTATCTAGTTTACATTCATTGTCTATTGTACATTCCTTATCTATCATATAGTTTGCATCTGTACTATCAATTCTATTATTGTAACTTGCACTATCACATATTTTACTAATATCAAGATTCTTCTCCATACTAGGTTTTATTTCAAATACTTCTGCCACTCTATCTCCACATGCCACAGATTTATTAACTGTAACAATTAAATTGGCCAATTTAACTAATTCCACCAATATCTGAGACATATAATTAACAAGTGCAATTACCTCTCCTGTTGTAATAATTCCTTTGTTAACTTGAATAGCACCTTGTCTAATTATAACCACAATAGAGATATTAATTATAGCATATGTTATTGGATTCATAATGGCTGACCATCTTCCAACCTTTAGTTGAATCTTATTAAGCGCATCATTTGTTTCATTAAAAATCTCTACTTCATCATCTTCATAATTAATTGCTCTAATTACTCTAACACCGGATAGATTCTCTCTAACAGAAAGCAATACCTTATCTAGCCCACTTTGTACCTTTTTATATAAAGGTATACTAATTAACATAATTCCATATACAACTATTGCTAACGCTGGTATTGTAATTAAAAATACCATAGATGCCTTTACATTAATTCTAAATGCCATTATCATTGCACCAAAAACTATAAATGGTGAACGCAAAAACAATCTAATTACTAGATTTACTCCTGTCTGTATCTGATTAATGTCACTTGTCATTCTTGTAATAAGTGTCGATACTCCCACATTATCCAATTCTGTATATGCCAATCTTTGTATATGTTCAAATAAATTCTTTCTTAATTTTGTTGAATAACCAACTGCTGCTTTAGCTGCAAAAAATTGGGCTGTAAGTGCACACACCAGCCCAATAATTCCCATCAATGCCATCAACAAGCATCTTCTTACTATATATCCTGTATCTCCACGAGCAATACCTGTATCAATAATCTGTGCCATTATAATAGGTATAAATAACTCAAATGTCGCTTCTAATAATTTGAACAAAGGGCCTAATATACATTCTTTCTTGTAATCCTTTAAATATCGCAATATCTTAATCATCTTGTCATCCTTTGCTTATATTATTCTATTTGTCTTTTTCTTTTACACTAATAAATATTTATTATATGTAATTTTATTCTATATTATCATATATATTTCTTACTCTTATTTATCATATGTGTTTTTGGTTTTATCGTTTTTATATACCATCTTCTAACAATAATCATAATTTATTCATTATCATTATTGACTCTCCAAAATTATGTTGTCTATATTATGCTTAATCTTTTGCATTTTCTCATCTAACATATCACTTGCGTCAGCACACGCCTTTAACTCAACTTCAATCTCTTCTGTACTAATAAGTTCAAGTTCTTTTTTATATCTAATCTTATGCTCTAAGCTAGCCCAGAAATCCATAGCCATAGTTCTAAATTGAATCTCAACCTTCATAACACGCTTCTCACTACCTAAAAATATAGGAATATTTACAACTACATGAAGACTTCTATATCCATTTGGCTTTGGGGACTTTATGTAATCAATATACTCAACTAATGTTATATCATCTTGTTTAAGCAAATAATCAGATATCATATAAACATCTTCTTTAAATGCACATATAACACGCAAACCTGCAATATCCTCTAAGTACTTGTCAATTGCACTAAAATTCGGCTCTACACCTTTTCTATAAAGTTTATCTATAATACTCTTAGGGTCCTTCAATCTAGACTTAATAGATTCAATTGGATTCCTCTCATATTTAAGTGATAAACTTTCATTCAATACTCTAAACTTAGTTTCAACTTCCATAATAGCACATCGATAATATGCCATTAATGTTCTAAATTTTTCTTCATTCCCTAATAACTTTGCTAATTCCTTTACCTTTGGATCAACATTCTCTTCAGAGAACATCTTAACCAAATCAGTGACTTTATTAATTTCCATTTTTTCACCATTCCCTTTCAAAATCCCCATAACATTTTACCACATATAATATTTACAGTCTAGAATATTTCTATTTATAATTCTATTTACAATTATTAGATTAAACCACTAATCTTCTATTTATATTTCTTTAATTAAGTTAACAATTCTATATTACCAATTGTTAAACTGCACTACTATTTCTCTATTCCTAATTCATTAATAAAGTCGAACTTTTTATATTTGCGACTATCTAATAATTTTCTACTTACGATTCTTAAACTTATGAGGTGATACATTAAATGATTTCTTAAAACTTCTTATAAAATAACTTATATTAGTATACCCACATTGAAGAGCCACTTCTGTCACCGAATCATCAGTAGTGTTAAGCAAAACTGCTGCCTTTTCCAAGCGTACACTATTTACATATTCAACAAATGTCACTCCAAAATTCTCCTTAAAAAATCTTGAAAAATACTTCTCAGACATATGTACTATATCAGCTATATCACCCAAACTTATTTTGCTACTATAATTATTTTCTATATATGTTAAAATTTCTCTTTTAATCGCTATATTCTTTCCACCATATACATTTCCTGCACTATCTGCCATATAATTTTCCAACAACACTCTAATAATCAAAAGAATTCTAAGCTTAGTATCTAACATATATAACTTATTTTTTTCTTCATTTAGCGCACATATTTCTTTTAAATAAGCTAGAATCTTCTTATATGATGCACATTCATTTACATAAGTCGCCAATCTTAACTCTTCATTTCTAATAGCCGTTAAATATGTATTCATCTCATCCTTTTGCTCAAACTCTATAAGATTAATATCAAACAAAATCGTATAATAGTCCACACTCAAATCACTCGTAGTCATCATATGAATCTGTCCTGGATTAACAACAAACACATCATTTTCCACTCCATTATATTCCTTATCATCTATTATTATCTTTAAATTCCCCTTCTTTATGTATATAATCTCTATCTCATTATGCCAATGATAAGACATATAAAAAGGATACAACAAATCCCTAACATGGTATTGAGCATAAGTGTATTCTTCCGTTCCATGTCGCACCATTTCCTTTAGAAAATCCTTGTTCATAAATTACCTCCGTATGGCACATTTTTATATTCACATTATATAATACCATATTTTTCGCCCAAAAAGTAGAAATTGTGTTATTTTTTATAGATTTTGTGCAAGAAGCATTTTTCTATATGAGATATATTGTTATTATCAAGCTATTAAAGTTACATTATATAGAATTTAAATATACTATTTTATATTTACAGAGATTTATGTCTCCCCCATATTGAAAGTAGTATATTAATATGTTCTTCATATAAACATAGCTGAAAATAAAATATTTACATATATTATTTAACTCAAATGATAACAATAAATTCTCGTTATTATGGTTACGATGTTTAATTGGAGGTTTAAAATGGAAAAATCAAGTGTTCATCATATTATGAATAATGAATATTGCTATGCAATAGATAAAGATAAAATACTAATAAAAATTTCACTTAAAGCTGGTGATGTTAAACACGTTTATCTACACTATTTAGATAAATATATTCGCGATAAAAACACTCACAAAAAGCTAAAAATGACTAAAGTTGCTTCTGATGGTTTACTTGATTATTACGAAGCCACAATAAATGTTCATATGCTATGCGTTAGATATTATTTTGAATTTATTTCTGCTAACTCATCTAGCAATAGTCATATACATGATTTTTACGGAAACAATCGTTTCTTCAGCAAGGAAATAACAGATTTATCATATATGTACGATTGCCCTCAACCAGTTAAAGAAGAAGAAATGTACATCATTCCTGAATGGGCAAAAGGAGCTGTAGTATATGAAATCTTCCCAGATAGATTTGCCCCTAATGGCACACCTAATAAAAAATGGTACAAAGCACCAATGACAAGTCATGGAATGTTGGGTGGTACACTAAAAGGCATCACTTCAAAACTTAATTACATTAAAGACCTAGGTGTAGACGTAATATACATGACGCCAATATTTAAGTCAAATAGTAACCACAAATACGACACTCTAGACTATTTTGATATAGATCCTGATTTTGGTACAAAAGACGATTTACACGAGCTAATAGATTCTGCTCATGCTATGGGAATGAAAGTTATACTAGATGGTGTATTTAACCACACTTCACCTGATTTCTTTGCATTTAAAGATTTAATTGAAAATGGTGAAAACTCCAAATTTAAAGATTGGTATTATCCAGAAAGTTTTCCAATAAAGACAACTGGTAAACCAAATTTCCTTACATTTGCATATTATGGCGGAATGCCAAAACTAAATTGTGCCAATAAAGAAGTGCGTGACTATGTATTTAACGTTGTAACTTATTGGATAAATGAATTTAACATAGATGGTTGGCGCCTTGATGCAGCCGACGAAGTAGGCCACGATTTTTGGAAGCAACTTCGTAAAGTTGTAAAACAAACAAAATCTGATGCTTTACTTACAGGCGAGATATGGCATTTTACATCTTCATATATAAGTGGCGATGAATGGGACACAATTATGAACTATAACTTTAGAACAGCTGTTGTAGACTATATTGCAACTCACTCAATTAGTGCAACAGACTTTGTACATGAATTTGAATATACTCGTGGCGTTTCCCACGCAAAAACTCATCAAATTCTATGGAATCTAATTGATAGCCACGATACTGGCAGATTCCTTCATTGTGCAGATGAAAACAAAACTGCACTTAAACTAGCTGCTGCCCTTCAAATGATTACTCCTGGTATGCCGATGATTTACTACGGAGACGAAGTTGGCATGACAGGTGGCAACGACCCAGATTGTAGACGCGGTATGCTATGGGATGAAGAAAAACAAGATTTGGACATGTTAAAATGGTACAAAACACTTATCCAAATCAGAAAATCTCATCCATGTATAATAGAAGGCGGCAGAACATATTTGACCGTTGAGAACGATACAGATTTAATTATATTTAAAGCCTTTGATGAAAAAGAAGAATTATATATAATCCTTCATAATGGAGAAAATACAGTATCCGTAAACTCCCTAAAAGGCAAAACAAACTTACTAACTAATGAAACATTTGACGGAAATGTAAATGATTATTCGGTGTATATTTTGAAATAGGCTAAATACTTATTATATATATTTTTTGAAATAAGCTAAATACTTATTATGTATATATTTTGGAATTCGCTAAATGCTTATTATGTATACTTTTTGATATACACTAAATAATTTCCGTATATATATTGGAACATTGGAGAGAATAATATAAACGATAAATTTATGATTAATAAACTTTATTTAGAAGATAAACTTAATATTTAGACCGTAAATATGTGGCTACTCGTATTGTTACTTATATGAGTAGCCACAATTGATTTAATGCAATGCTATTATTTATGACTATATTATTTTTTATTAATATATATCCATAATACTAGTTTTTGCCAATTTGTTATTATTTAATTATTTCATTAAATTCTTTTATTACATTTATATACATATTAACACAATCGCACTTAATATTGGGGGAGGTATACTCATGAACAACGAAAAAACTCTAATGAATTTATTCTGGCCATGCTTCTTTGAAGTCCTATTCCTAATGTTGGCCGGTATGATAGACACATTTATGCTTAGTGGACTAAATGACAAAGCCGTTGGCGCCGTTGGAACAGCCAATACATACCTAAGCATTCTAGTTATTATGTTTTCCATAATATCTTCAGGTATGGTTGCCGTAATGACACAATACATTGGCGCAAAACAAAACCATGTAGCCAAACAAGCCAAAAACCTAGGTTTAATACTAAATCTATTTCTAGGAATACTATTATCATTAGCCCTTGGCATATTTGCCAAAGAAATACTTACATTTATGGGAACAGCAACCACACTTCTCTCCTATGCAACAACCTATACTAAAATAATAGGAGGTTCCTGTGTTCTAGTTGCTATATTACCAATATATAACAGCTATCTGCGTTGCTTTGGTTATACAAAAATACCAATGTACGCAACAATATCCTCCAACATCCTAAATCTTTTACTAAATGGTTTATTCCTATATGTATTAAGAATGGGAGTTGCAGGTGTGGCAATAGCAACAGTTATATCAAGAATTGTAAATTTAATTGTGCTTGTGGTATGCTCTGAGAGATATATTAAGATACACTCTATCAGAAACGATGATGAGGAGGAGGATGCTGATTATAATATAAAGCATAATGATAGTGATACTATAATGGATAACACTTCTATAACTAGCGACGCTACTACCGATAACAATACAATTACTAATAATAACAATGATTACATTAATATCGATAACGTGTCGCCTCGAAAAATATCCAATAGGGAACTTCTATTACAAATATTAAAAGTTGGCGTTCCTGCTGCCGCTGAAACAGCACTATATAACCTTTCTATGACAATAATAATAAAGTTCCTTAACCAAATGGATCCTGATGGAATAAATGTTACAGCTAGAGCCTATGTTTCTACAATAACAAACTTCTCCTACTGCGCAGGAGTTGCCCTTGCATCTGCAAACGCCATACTGCTAGGATGGAACATTGGAAAACATAACTATAACAAATGCTATAAAGATACTAATCGAGCTTTAAAATATGGCCTTATAACAGCCTTAACCATATCAGGTTTAATATTTATACTAGCAAGACCAATATTAAGCTTATTTACATCAAATAATGAAATAATAACCTTAGCTACAACACTACTATTTGTAGATATATTTTTAGAACTTGGACGTGTAATGAATTTAATATTTGCAAATGCCTTAAAAACAGCCGGCGATGCCGTCTACATCGTAATCGTTGCTTCCATTATAATGCTACTAGTTGGCGCAGGTGGAACATATATACTTGGCATAGAACTAAAACTACTAGCTTTAGGCGCATATATTAGTATGGCATTAGATGAAATAATTCGTGGTTTTATCTCATATCATAGATTTCATTCAAAGAAGTGGGAAGAGAAAACATTGGTGTAGGTTGCAAAATCATATTTAATTAACTTAAATTTTTCAATGCCTTAATGTTGACTTAATGTTGAAAAGACTAGGTTCCTAAAAACCTAGTCTTTTTATATCTACACATAATATTTACTTTATATAATCAATCATTACACATAATTATAAACTAATATCAATCTATATCATCCATACTACAATCAATTTATTTATGCAATCTAAATAATACATTGCAATTATTTCGCAACAGTTTTAGCTGTTACTGATTTATAAGTATCAGCCCATAATACTTCTTTACCATCTATTCCATATTACCACTACATACCATATTGGGCACATATGTACAAAAACTAGGCCTCCTAAGAGACCTAGTCTTCATATATATCAACACATAATATTTACTCTATATAATCAATTACTAATTAATCCAATTTAATCAAATTAATATCAATCTATATCGTCAATACTACTATCGATTTATTCAATTCTACTATAAATCATTTATTATTTCTTTACAGTCTTAGCTGTAACTGATTTATAAGTATCAGCCCAGATTACCTTGCTTCCTTCAATTCTGTAAGCTCTTACTGCGAACTTGTATGAAGCTCCTGATTTTAAACCAGTCTTAGTAAATGTCTTAGCTGTTGTTGCTTTCTTAACTTGTACCCATTTTCCATCTTGTGCAACGTATACTCTGTATCCTGTTGCTCCTGTTACTGCGTTCCAAGTTAACTTAAGTGAAGTATATCCTCTACCAACTTTGATAGCTGAAGTTACTCCTGGTGCTGTTTGTAAAGTTGCTTTTGTGAATGTAGCTGCTGCTTTACCATCCTTGAATGCTTTTACAGCAAATACATACTTCTTACCAGCTGTTAAATCTTTAGCTGTGAAAGTTAAAGCATCTAAATCATCAGCAAGTACCTTGTAAGCTCCGTTTAAGTATACATATACTCTATAAGCATCTGCTCCTTCAACTGCTTCCCAAGCTAATTTGATTGATGTTGACTTAGTAGTTGCTGCTTTGATTGAAGCAGTTTTTCCTAATACGAAATCATCATCTTCTGGTTTCTCATCTTCTTTATCAGCTGCTGAAATCTTAACTGTTGCAACGTTTGATTTTGCTGCATTGTAGTTTGCAGTTGCATCTGCATTTGCTACTACATAGTAAGTTCCTTCAGTTGTTGGAACTGCTATTTCAGTTGTAGCTGATGCATCTGAATAATATTTGTAAGTTAATGTAGCGTTTGCTAAGTTCTTAACTGTAGCTGGTTGCACTGATTCACCAACTTTAACGTCAACGTTAGCGATTTCTACTTCGTTATTTGCTCTATCGATGAAGAATGTTCCTTTTCCAGTCTTTGGAGCTGCAAATTGAGCAACTAATGCACCTGCACCATCAACCTTTGCAAATTTTCCTAGTGGCTTAATTGTATATCTTGCAGTTCCGACATTAATATTTTCTTCAAGAACTACTTCATAATCAGTACCTTCTACTAAAGTATATACACCATTCTCTGTAGTACCTGTCTTATCCGTAAAGATAACTTTTGTTACAGGATTAAGTTCTTCTCCTGTATAAGTCATAGCATCTTTAACTTCATAATCAATAATATCAACATTATCTACAGTAATAGCTGCTTTATCTAATTCATTTAAAGTATATGTTACAGTGATAACTTTATTATCACTTGATGTTACTGTTAACACAACTGTACCATCAGCAAATGAAGGAATAGTTAATTTAGCATCTGTGCCAAGTACAGTTGTTCCTCTAGTCCACTTATAAGTAAGTGTTGTTCCTTCTGATACAGTGATTTGTGGCTCTAAAGTTACACTAGTACCTTTTTCACCGTATACACTTGAAGGAATATCTTTAGTAGTTGTAGCTGGTTTCACTGGAGCAAGTGTAGCCCCTACTGCAGCTGGAAGTTTACCATATTCAGCCACTGTAAATGTTGTTATTTCTTCAATAGCTATTTGTAAATCAATTTCAGAAAGACCATCTTCAACTTTTACAGGAATATAATTATTTGTTAATTTTCCTGTAGCTGGATCTGTATCAGCTACAAAATCCGTAAATCCCTTAACCTCAGTAATTTTTGTTTTATTAGTAGCTGAAGCCTCTTTAGCTGTACCAGCAAGACCAACAGGATTTCCCCATGTATACCTAATAGGAAGTGTTGCATTTGCATCTACAACTATCTCAACGTTTTTATCACCTAATTTAGCAGTTACGTTTTTAGCAGTAGCTGTTAAATCAGATACATATATTACATTAAATAAATGTGTAGACGTTCCAATAGTAGCTCCAGTAGCATCTTTGTCTGTTCTTACACATGTATATACTCCAATTTCGTTTGCACTAGCAGTATTAACTCCACATGAAGTTGTATAATCTGCTAAATCTCCAGTAAAAGTAGATGGTTTTGTCCAAGCATAAGTATCTTCAACATCACCTGTTACATTTAATGATAATGCTTTTCCAGGTTGTAGCATAACAATCTCTGCAGTATCCTTTGAATTAATATCTACTAACTTTATTGTTTCAGTATAAGCAATTTTGTCTTTTAAATCTCCAGTTGTTACTGCTAAAATTTCATCTGTACGTAATGTATCAATTGCTTGAGCTTTAGCCACTTCATCAGTTGCATTTGTAACACCTGCTAAATCAGCTTTTAATACTTCATTATACTCAGTTTTTGGCACTGCATAACATATAACATCTTTCAACTGGCTTGCATTGTATGTATCTGCAGAAAACATAGTAACCGTTTTATTAGTTGCATTATGTTCCATTTTTGCTTCATATGTAACCGGTAAAACACTTGTATCATATGCCCATATATATACAAACTCGTTATTCTCAGGTATTGCAGATGTTAGCGTAGCCTTTGTTTGATTTAATGTATATGTGTCATCAGCTGTATTACCAGCAGTATCATTATCATCTACATTCAACACCTTAGCAAATGAAGCAATCGCTTTATTTGCACTTTTAACTGCATCCGCCATAGATGCAGTAGCCTCAGTCAAATCAACATATCCTGTTTCTGTTGCAATTCCATCTGTAACAGTAAAGTAATATCTACCAAAATCTTCTTTTTTTAGATTTGATAATTCAACTTTTCCATCTTTTGATGAAACTGGTTCTCCATATAAACTCCATTTCCAAGTAAGATTTCTTGTTGTACTAGTATTTTTTGCAACAGCTTCTAATACGGCATTTCCACCTACAGTAGAAAAAACTTCTGCTTGGTTCTTCTCGATTGAAGATGCAGTCAACTCTGACACTTCATTTATTTCGAATAATGTATAATCTGCAGCAGTATCTAATGAATCATTCACATATTTTGCTGAAAGATATAAACCTAAATCATCTTCTTCAACTTTTGCACACTCAAACTTATTCATTTCGCCATCTTGTTTACGATATACACTATCTTTAGCAACTACCATAAAGTATTCAACAGTAATAGTTTCTGTTTTAACTTCTTCTCCAACTTTATATGAGTTATTGAATGTAGCAGTTTTAGGTTCTAATTTAAAAAATGAAAACTTTCCAGTTCCAAAGTCTTTTAAATAATTAACGTTACCTTTAGTACTACATTTAACACCAGTTGCAATATGATCTGCATGTTCAGGACTAACCCCATCACAATAAACCAAATCATTAAATACGAAATCAACATCAGTTGATGCTATTGCATTACTTCCTGATACGTCTTTAGCACCTAATGTATAAGCTGCTGCATCACCTTTAATTTTATAAACAGCTGATCCAGATGTAGTATCTGTAACAACTCTTAATCCAGTCATAACTGAACCTAATAAATCAGCTTTAGATGCTAAAACTTTAGAATCTATTGTATCCTTTGCATATGTTCCAGTAACATCAGCAGTCGCACAGCTAGTAGTTACTTTTCCTAAAATGATATCTCCTGCACTAAGAACATTGTCGTTATCTCCAACAACTCCTGATGCTGTCATTGTTACATCACTAAAATCCACTGTAACATCTAGTGGTTCCGCAGGTGCAGCTTGAGCATCTTTTACAAATATAGGGCTTACATTAACTGTTGCGAATGCTACAGCAAATGCCATTGTGTAAGCCACAAATTTTTTCGCAAAATTTTTCTTACTCATTTTCTTCCTCCTAAAAATTTTCCTATTAATATTTTTTATATTTGCTTGTCCGAGACTCGTTTAAG
>SVEH01000015.1 GCA_015057455.1 Lachnospiraceae bacterium
CTGCAATTTAAGGTAAAAATAATTCATAAAATTTACTACTTGACAATGGTCACATCATAACAGTACCAAGGTTCTCAGACACCTTTAAACATATATATTCGAGCCCCTTTATTATTTGCTGTGTACTAAAGCATATAGATATAATTATTCTTTGTTTTATAAATCTACCCATGAGAGCTAAAATAATAATTATGGTAAGAATATAAATCTAGTAAGAATAAAAATTTTCTACCCATGACAGCCAAAACAGTAATTATGGTAAGAATATAAATCTAGTAAAAATGAAAATTTTCTACCCATAAGAGGCAAAACAGTAATTATGGTAAGAATATAACAAAAAAGAAATATCTCATAAAAGCTATAATACTCATAAGCAAGGGTTAAAATTTAAGAGGAATATAGTATATTTTTCGGGGTTTGCAAACCGTCGGCGTTTAGTGAATACGAGCATAAATTATGCGAAGTATGAACTTAACGACCGTTACGCTTTGCAACGGAGCGCAAGCGGTGAGAAAAATAAACTATATTCCTCTTAAATTTGAAACTAGCATAAAAGTCTAAAACTTTCGCGAAGCTAAAAAAACACCCGAATTTTGAGCGAAGCTCAAAATTAATTAGGCCTCTGTCAGAATGACAGAGGCCTAGCCCCCGACAAATTAGAGTTTAGATTGGCAATCACATGCTTTTTTGCTACATTCTTTCCCATATGGGCAGCCTATACATGTCTGGCCATTTTTCTTTGATATATATATGTATGTAAATGCACTGCCTACAATAGCTATTAGAATTAAAATTATAATTATATCTATCATATTATATCACCACTTTTTATTACTTTTTATTACTACTTATACTTCTTTCTTTATATCTTGCTTTGAACAACTTTCTTAGAAGTTTGTTGTTTATCACCTTTTAGCATTAAATATACTATTATTCCAATCATTGTTGCTACAGCTATTAGTCCTGGTACAAAGCCTTTTCCTACTGTTCCTTCTGTAATTATTGTTCCTATTTGATATATCAAAAATGCTACAATATATCCTGTTACTAGTTGAAGTGCAACGCCTCCAAACATCCATTTTCTATCATTTATTTCTGAGCTCATTGCTCCTATTGCTGCAAAACATGGCGGTGAAAATAAATTAAACATTAGGCATGCTAGTGCAGCTACTTTTGTTATTCCAAATATAGCTGCAACTTCTGTAGCACCACCTGTTAATGCAAGCTCTTCTGTATTAATAAAGTTAGTCACACCATAGCAAACTGCAAGTGTTCCAACTACATTTTCCTTAGCAATAAATCCTGTTAAAGCTGCCGCAGCCATCTGCCATACACCAAATCCTAATGGAATAAGCACTACTGCAAATGGTGATGCAATTGTTGCTAATATGGACGTACTTTCCATACCTTCTTCCACTAGTTCAAAGTTCCAGTTAAATGCCTGCATAATTTGAACTAATGTATTACATACAAGTATAACTGTTCCTGCCTTAACTACATACGACCACCCTCTGGAAAGCATTGAGAAAAATGCTCTTTTTATTGATGGCAACTTATAATCTGGTAATTCTATAATAAAAAATGATTTTTTGTTCTTATGTCCGACAATTCTATTCACTACTAATGCACCTATAAATATTAATAAAATACCCACAAAATACATAAGAGTTCCTATCCATGATGCATCTGCAAAAAATACACCTGCAAATAATGCTATTACAGGAAGTTTTGCTCCACATGGCATAAATGGAGCTAGCATTGCAGTTGCTCTTCTCTCTCTCTCGTCACGAATAGTTCTACATGCCATAATTCCAGGCACAGCACATCCTGTTGTTACTACAAAAGGAATTACTGACTTACCTGACAAACCCACTCTTTTAAATATTGGGTCAAATACTACCGACACCCTAGACATATATCCACAATCTTCTAATAAAGCAATTAGAAAATACATAACCATTACTAAAGGTAAAAATCCAACAACTGCTCCAACACCACCAATAATACCTTCTACTAGCATTGCTTGCAATAATGGATGCGCGTCTTCTACTAGACTACCAATAAACCTTTGAAATATTTCTATCCAACCTACAAATGTATCTGCAAGCCACGGACCTAGCGATGATTGAGATATATCAAATACTAAAAACATAACAAGGGCAAATACTGGAATACCTAACAACTTATTAGTAATTACGGCATCAATTTTATCTCCAATATTCTTATCCTTTGTCTTAATCTTACGATTCTCAACTGTTTTCACTATATCATTTACAAATTCAAATCTTTTACGATCTGCTGCTTCAACAGCAACCTTATCTGTCATATCAATATCAACTTGAACATATGGAGCTTCTTGTTTTGCTTTCATATGATTATATGATGCTTCTACTACTTTATCTAATCCATTTGATGAAGTCGAGATAGTATTAACAACTGGACACCCTAATTTAGCTGATAAAACCTCTATATCAATCTTCGTATCTTTCTTTTCATTAACATCACTTTTATTTAGAGCTACTACCATAGGAATTCCTAACTCTAATAATTGTGTAGTAAAAAATAAACTTCTACTTAGATTCGTTCCATCTACAATGTTGATTATCACATCTGGTTTCTCGTCTTTAATATAAGTACTTGTAACACTTTCATCTGATGTAAAAGGTGACATAGAATATGCACCTGGTAAATCAACAATAATTACTTCCTCTTTCCCTTTTTTATAACATTTCTTAATAGGATGCTCATTCTTATCTACTGTAACACCTGCCCAGTTCCCTACTTTTTCATTGCGCCCTGTAAGAGCATTATACATAGTAGTTTTACCGGAGTTGGGATTACCTGCAAGGGCAATTCTCATTATTATTCCTCCTTTAATCTGTCCTATATGACACTTCCAAGATAGTTAGTTTACACTAACTGGTTTCTAAAAAATAAAAACTATTATTTAAAACTTATATTCTTCCTCTTTTTCCACCCTACAAATAATATAATATATATCTAACTAATACCATAACTCTAATAATTATATTATTATCTTCAATCTTAACAATATAACTTAATCTTTATAATAATATATACAAAATCAATAGTATTAAAGTTACTGAACTCAACTAAACCAATATTGCATCTGCTAATGCATTATCAATATTATATCTACTATCCTTAATTGAGACTATACACCCACTTTTACGACGAGTAACAACAGTTATAGGTTCACCCGAATAACAACCTAAAGAAAATAAAAATGCATCTAATTCTTCATCTTGAGTATTAATCTTTTTAATAATATATTCTTTATCTTCTACCGCTTCTCTTAAACTCATAATATATCCTCCATTCTATAATATTCTACGCAACAATTCGTATACTAAAAATCCAAATATATTGATGTTAGTCGCAACTAACCAAAACATTTATTTTTTGGTTAGTATATACTAACCTTATCTTCTTTATATCATTTTTTTACTAATTTGTCAATACCTAAAAATTCAGGCTCTCATAACCTTATTCCTGAGAGCCTAAATTGTTCTAATATCCTATTTTACAAGTTCTTGAATCTCACTTTTTGAGATAAGTCCAACTGATTTATTAACTATTTCTCCATTCTCAATTACGACTAATGTCGGTATGCTCATAATTTGATACTGAGCAGCCAATTCCCCTTCTTCATCAACATTAACCTTAACTACTTTTATATTGTTATTCTCATTAGCAATTCCCTCAACTACAGGTGCTATCATTTTGCATGGTCCACACCAACTAGCCCAAAAATCTACTAATACCTTTTTGTCACTATTTAAAACTTCCTCGTTAAAATTGTTCTTAGTCACTTCTAACACTGCCACAGCTATCTACCTCCTTTGACTATCACTCCCAATTTTACATCTAATTTTGTTATTATTCAACTGTATTTTCTAGAATTATACTTATTATTCCATAGATATTATTTTAGATATTATTTTATAGAAAAAACAATCATAATTTCTAGTAACTATCAATTTTCAAATAACCTCAAACAACAACTTCGATTTACAAATTAATATTTCTATCTAGTAATTACTTGCATTAATCTCAAAATAGCTTTGAGGATGATTACATGTTGGGCAAACTTCAGGAGCTTTTGTGCCTACTATTATATGTCCACAGTTACGGCACTCCCAAACCTTTACTTCACTCTTTTCAAATACTTCTTTCATTTCTACATTATGAAGTAATGCTCTATATCTTTCCTCATGATGTTTTTCAACTGCTGCAACTAATCTAAACTTTCTAGCTAAATCAGTAAATCCTTCTTCCTCAGCTGTTTTTGCAAATTCCTCATACATATCAGTCCACTCATAGTTCTCACCTTGAGCTGCTGAAGCTAAGTTCTCAGCTGTATTACCTATTCCTTCTAATTCTTTAAACCACATTTTTGCATGTTCTTTTTCATTATTAGCTGTCTTTAAGAAAATATCTGATATTTGCTCAAATCCTTCCTTCTTTGCAACTGATGCAAAATATGTGTATTTATTTCTTGCTTGTGATTCTCCTGCAAAAGCCTCCATTAAATTCTTCTCTGTTTTTGTTCCTGAATATTTAGACATAATTCTTTCCTTCCTTTCATTTGCTATAAAACTATTTCATTCTAATAAATATTAGCATATATACTATATGTTTATATATTATATATTATATATTATATATATTATTCTTACACATATATTTAATTTTTACACATATATTTATTGTTTATACATGTATTTAATCTTTATACATATGTTTATTGTTTATACATGTATTTAATCTTTATACATATGTTTAATATCTATACATGAGTTTAATGCCCATACTTATATTTAATATTTATACATATGTTTATACATAACTTTCTAAATTCATAACTTATAGTTATTTTGTTTTAGTATTTTAAATTTAACATTATTTGTTTTTTAAGTTTTTATATTATCGGATTCTTAATTCAAAATGTTATTTGTTTTTGCTTTTTAATAATTAAATGTTTTTTACTCCTCTACTGCTTCGCAATCTTCTTCTCCAACACCACATACTGGACATATAACTTCTTGTCCTTCTTCTAATTCAAATTCCTCCATACATACATTACACTTATACTTTTTCATAATATCATTCTCCTTATCATTATATTTTTTATTTGTCTAGTATTTTCTTATTATCACATTTAATCTGTATTTTATATTTTACTTTCGTTGCCTAAAATACTCTGTATTTATATTGATGTGACTTCTTATAAACAACTTATTTGTTATTTATGAGTTTATTATATACAAATCTGTTTGTACTTTCTGTGACTTTATCACATTAACTATATTTTTTTACAAAGTCCACTTTACATTCATTAAGTCTAATTTATTTTAAGCTATATTAATACTCTTAAATTATATATTTAAGTTTAGTCTGTATGCCTTATAGCTCTATCAACTCATTCTCTTGTCTTGAAATAGTAATTTCTAAGTTACCATTTCTACAACGTAGTTTATCTATCATTAACTTTTCCACGCCTGCATCTTTTAGAGTAATATTGTATGTTAATCTAAACAAACTACCTAAATTAGTTGTTGTTACATTTATTAGCTCAACTTCCTTAGCATATTCATCGAAAATTTCACTAAAAACTTCCGTATAATCCAAATCCTCTGGAATTGTTATTCTTACTGTTTTATAAATCAAGTTATTTCTTGTTTCACCAAAATTCAATTTGCTATAAATCAGACACACACCACACATAATAACGGTAAATAATACCGCATATGCTAAATATCCCATTCCGCTTATAAGACCAGCTCCCATAGCTAAGAAAAGCATCCCTATTTCTCTAGCTGTACCTTGTGCTGAACGAAATCTTACCAAGCTAAATGCTCCCGCAACAGCAACACCTGTACCAATATTACCATTTACCATCATAATAACGATACACACTATGGCAGGTAACATTGCCAGTGTCATTACAAAACTTTTTGTACATCTAGTTCTATACATATATGTAAGGGTAACAATTAAGCCTATTACTAATGACACACCTACACATAATAAAAAGTCTCCTATACTTATTATATTCGTTGTCTCTGTATCAAATAAACCTTTAAAAATATTTACCATATTCATATATCTCCTTATCTATTATATATTTCCTTCAATCCTATTTGTTCCGTCATATTATTTTTATTCCATAATATTAATTTATCCATCTATAATCTTTTGCGTAGTCATACTTTTTTCAGTAATTTTTTTTACAGTTACTTTTTTCTACAATTAAATTTTTTATCTAAAATTCTTAAATATAAACATTAACTAATTCCTCATAAGCCTTTCCATATTTAGAAAAAGGTTGTTTACATATATGTTCTTTTGTTAAAACTGCCGTTAACCACAAAGGTATTGCCTTAGCAGTTTTTATTTCCATAATCATATGTCCACTCTCTAAAATTGGTGTTCCATAGGCATCCTTTTCCAATGACAAATTATCTTCTCGCCAAAGAATATTTTCATCAAAAGTAACTTTAAAATCACTACCATCCCTCATATAATAAGCTTCTCTTTCATAACTAATATAAACTTCAGGTTTTAAATCCTTATAATAAGAGATAAAATAATCAATTTCATTGGCAATTTGAGATGTATCATCTATGGTACTTTTTCCACAAAGCCATGGCATGGCCTTGCTATATGGTAATGCTATTCTTCTTTTATAAACTACATCTTCAAACTTCTTCTTTATCTCTACATACACACAATCATCATTCTTAACCTTATCATAGCTTCGAATACGAAGTTTTTCCCTATACACTGGCTTTTCAATGGAATGTCGTATCAATCGAAAATTCTCCGTATCAAAATATATATTTCTAATAGTTGTTTTTCCGTATTGATCCATTTGCATGTATGGCTCTAATGCTTTTAAAACTGCATTTTTCTGTTCTTTTGTAATAATATACTTTAATTCATATCTTTCAAAAACATTTGTAATTGATATATCAATCACCTCTTATTCATTACAATTTATAGCACTCCTTCTATTGGGTCCTTTCCTTCCTTATACATAACCACAATATCTCCATCAAGAATAATTGTTTTTCCATCTGGAATTATTGTTTCTTCACCTCTAATAACCATAGCAATTAACACATTTTTAGCTAATTTTAACCTTCCTATTGTTTTTCCACACCACTTATGGTCCTTAGTTATATATTTTTCTTTCAAATGTTCTTGAGCGTTAGTTGTATAAGGTGGAATATTTAATATCAAATTATCTCCCGCCTTAATAATTGTATTTCCCTTTGTAATAATAGTTTCCTTTCCACGTTTTATCATAAGAGCTAAAGAACCTGTTGGAAGATTCACATCCTTTATCATTTTATTCTCCCATTCATGTCCTCGTGCTATATGCATTCTCATAAGCTGTAGTGATGTTTCTTCTTGATAATCATTAAATGTCTTTCTAACATCTTGGTTATTATCCACTAGCTTTAGCCCTCTTGCTATACTTGGCAACAAAGTTCCCTGTACCAAAACTGATAAAAGAGACACTATAAAAACTATATGGAATAAGTCCTGTTTCATAGCAACACCAGCTGCAACTGCATGTATTGCAAACACTGAAGACGATGCTCCCCTAAGTCCTGCCCACGATAACAGTAAACATTCCTTAAAACTATATTTCATAGGTAACATTAATACAAATATTGCAATTGGTCTTGCTACAAATGTAATTAACACAGCAATTCCAACAGCTACACCAATAGTATCTATCATCATATGAGGTATAGTAAGCAAGCCTATTAAGAAAAATATCACTATTTGGGCCAAACTAGTTACACCATCAAAGAAAGGAATTAATGTATTCTTATGGGATATCTTACTATTTCCCACCACAATTCCTAAAATATACACAGCTAAATATTCATTTCCATCTAATAAAACTGATGAACCATAACACAATAAAACCATTGAAATTAAAAATATAGTATCCAATCCCTCAGACACTGCTTTTGTCTTAGTTAATACAAAAATAGAAATCTCTGCAAGGGCAAATCCCAATACAATTCCTATAATTATCTGAAGCAATACAATTTTTACGATTTCAATTTCAGAATATCCATTTCCATTTACCAATGCTATTGCTATTATTGTAAGCAAATATGCCATTGGGTCATTACTTCCACTTTCTACTTCTAAAACTGAAGCCATACCATTCCTTAAGTTCAATTTCTTCTTTCTGAGAATTGCAAATACACTTGCTGCATCAGTACAAGACAAAACTGCACCAATTAAAAAACTTTCTAATAATGATATATGTAAAACAAGATGGCACATAAATGTAACAATTCCTGCTGTTATTACAACACCTATGGTAGATAAGGAAATTGACTTTACAGCATAAGCTTTGGCAACTGTCCACTTTGTATTAAATCCACCATAAAACATAATAAAAGTAAGAGCAGTTGAACAAACTCTTTCTGCCATCTCAAAACTTTCAAAGGATAACTTAAATAATCCATCCACACCAAATAAAATGCCTATAAACATAAATGTCATAAGGGCTGGCATGCCAACCCTATCTGAAAATTTTTCTGCAAATATACATACAAATAAAATCATTGCCGCAAGAATAAACATTGCTGCCATGTTATCATCCTCTCTTATTTCCTTACAAATAAGTCTATCGCATATTACCAACTATTTTTCTTATTTATATTTCCTTTATACTAACACAATTGGTATTTACATCATTGTAAAATATATTGTAATCTTATCCCCATCTTGTATTTCTTGACGATCAACTGGGTTCTCACAAAACTCACCATTCAATTGGAAAGACCAGAATTTATATTGATTATCAAGTACTTCCCCATTTACTCCAATTATAGATGCTCCATCTTCAGTCTCAATATATTTTATAGTCAATCCTTCAGTATTATCTAGAGCATCTTTTATAGTTGTTCCCGTAGTCTGTACTAAATATTGTTTCTTTTCTTTTTTAGAATTAGTAACCTCTATTGTAATATTCTTTTTACCTATATTAACAATTTTCTTACCGTCTTTATCCTTGCCTAGCAAAATAAATGCCGCTGCCCCTACAATAATAACAATAACTAAAATAATAATTATTCTTTTAATATTTTTTTTCATACCGTACCTCCATTAATTTGTTATTAATTAATATTTAAAGAATACTTTACGCAATTAGATTTTTAGTCTTATTGTATCGTTTAAATACATTATTATATCTCCTAAATTATCGGCATATATTCCCCATTTTTTTACAATTACATACATCTAAACTCATATAAAAGGCTCCACTTGCGCGGAGCCTATAAAAAATCCCAATTTGAGCGATAGCTCAAATTAATAAAATAGAATCTTAATCTTTTGTAATTTTTAAAGATATATCTGCATATGGTGTATCGATTTCAAGACCTTTTTCAGTAAAATCAATCTCTGGTTTTTCAAGTACATATCCTGCTTTTAGGTCTATTTTTCCCTTTAAATTATAATCACCAACATCAACATTGTAATTAGTAGTATTTTTTATAACTGATATAGCTGCCTCTGGCTTAGCGTCAAGCTCTATCCCTTCTCCTTCTTTATCTACACCAACTTTTAAATCTAATTCTAAAACACCAAGAGATGTTGTATTTGTACAAGATACCTTTACATCTTGTCCTGCAATTTTCCCTTCATGACTTAATTCTGGAGAAACATATCTTACCATATCCATCTCTACTTCTTCATCTAAACATACTTTTGGATCTACTTTTCCGCCATCTTTAATTTGTAAACCGGCACTTGCTTTAGAATTAACATATGCAATATGTAGTTCTGAATTATTTTCCAAATCATTTCTTCTAAGAGCGCTATATGTAAATCCTTGTACTGCTGCAATTTTCCCTTTTTTTATTGAGTACTTAATTGAATCTGTTACAGAATAATCATTTTTTATATATTCTACAGTTTCTACTTCTCTTTGATCAACTGAATTATATGCCAATAAATTTGAACTTGATAACATTCCCATAGTTTTTGTAGCAACATCTGTATTACTTACATATGTATATTTTCCAGGTGCATATGATGATTTCATAGTTTCTTCAATAGCTGTCATACCTGCTTTTCTTATAGCATTACCATTTTCAAATAATTTGCTACTTTTAGCATCTATCTCATCATATAAATCAATTTTCTTCTGAATCTCTGCTATTGTCTTAGCATTAATCTCATGAGTATCTTCATACATACCAATTAATTCTTTTGTTTCAGTATATGCGCTAGAGTCAGTTTTAAGCGTTTTTGACAATTTATTGTAATTAGCTAAGGCTTCTTCACTTGCTTTTAACTCTTTCTTGGCGATTTCTAATTGCTCAAATAGTTTCTTACCGTCTAATTCTTCATCACCAACTATCTCTATTAGTTCTTTATAATCTTGTATATCCAAATCATTTGCCGTACGCAAATAATTAATTCCACAATAAAAGTTTGCTATCTGTGTCTTAATTGCATCAAATGCTATAGATTCAATACTAGAATCTAATTCAAAACTCTCAATATTAGCAAATGCATTCCATAGACATCTATTATTATCTTCTAAGATTGCAATAGCGGCATTACATTGAGCCTTAATATTACTTGGTATTAATTTTGAATTCTCGTCCATTGCTCTCCCCCCAAACTACACTTCACATACGCCAAATATCTTTTATTTCATCAATACAAATGTTATTTATTCTTCTTCCATTAACATTCTTTTATTAATTCTATATACACTATTTTTCATATAATTTCATTAATTATACTCAGCCTTTCTTTGATTAATCTGACTATATATAGACTGTATTCTCTCCTCATGATTTCTTTTTTCTGTATTGTGATATTCTAATAAATTCTCTTGTAATAATGCTGATTTTATTCTAGTACTGTTCAGTAAATTCTCTTTATCATCCATTAAAGAACACATATAATCATCTTCATCACATAACTGCCTTATTCTCTCAACTGATTCATATGAATGAATATTTGTCTTCTCCCTTTCATCTTCTTGCATATAAAATGCTTCTATATTCATTCTAGCTTCCTCATATTCTGCTTCTGAATTTATCAAATATTGTTGTAATTCCTCCTCAGTCATATCTAAGATTTCTTTCATTTTAACCTTCCCCTTACTTTAATATTACTCACTTACAAGTTTTACTAATAATGCAAGTTCTTCATCCATCTGTCTAAAATCATCTCCAAGTCCCTCAATTTTAGATGCTTCAGTTCTTAATGCTTCAATTAACTTAGCTAATGCTTGCTGGCTAGCTTCATAAGCGCTCTTACAAAGATCATTACCTACAATTGTTGATTCCTCATCCATAGGCGAAAGCGCCTTAACTTCCATAGAAACTGCTGAATTCTCAATTTCAGATGAATGTCTAGCCACATCACTTTCACTAATATTAATTTTGTTTCCCATTGCTATACCCCTTTTCCTATAATACAAGAACTAATCTAAAAAATTAGTTATATAATTACATACTACATAATTATAATCTCATTTTGGTATACTTGTATTTTATACTTGTTTCCCTTATATAGTATATTTGTATACTTACATACCTATCTAAATATATTATAACATTTTTCGTTACATTTGTGTAATAAATAATTATAAACTTCTTAATATTTTATTAACTTTTATTAGTTTTCTCCCATAAAACGAAAAGCCTACTCCAATTGTGAATTAACCCTTTTGAATTACATTCACAATTGGAGCAAGCTTATATTTTCAGAAAGATACTCATTATAAATCCCGTAAGAATGATTTAGCTATTTCCGCTCTATATATTAGACGTGAGAAATAGCTAAAAGTGGACATCTCTATTCCAAATTTCAATCCAAGATATAATTTAAATATCTTTTAATCTTAGTATCTTTTAATCTTCTTTGTTGTATTCTTCTCAAATTCAACATCACGAAGCTTAATTCTTACAATTCTCTTATATGTAGGAACCTCCTTATTGTATGCATCTACAATCTTTTGAAGTTCTGCTTCCATATTGTTAATCTTTTTCTTGCTTGCATAATCAAAGTCTGGAAAAATCTCAGATTCAATCACACCTTCTGCTTCCCTTACAACAACTTCGCAAACAAGTCTATTATCACCAATCCTATTCTCAATCTCTTCTGGAGAAACATTTTCTCCATTTTGAGTAATTATAAGATTCTTCTTTCTTCCTGTTAAGAAAATAAAACCATCATCATCAACATAACCTAAATCACCTGTTTTAAGCCATCCATCTTCAAGAGTTTCTGCAGTTTCACTGTCCATCTTATAGTAACCTTGCATAACACTAGAACCTTTAACCCAAAGCTCTCCTTCAACAGATTTAGCTTCACAGTTAGGCATAATTTTGCCAACTGAGCCAAGTTTTGACTCATCGTGTAAATTAGTACTAATAACAGGTGCGCATTCAGTCATTCCATAGCCTTGCAAAATTGTAATTTTATACTTTTTAAATCTCTCAATATATGCTGGATTAAGATATGCACCACCACTTATAATTGTGTGAAGTTGCTTTCCAAATGCTTTTGCCTTTACTATTGGTGCAGGTATCCAAGATGTTTCTTCTAATTTCTTTACTAATGTATCAATCATAATTGGAACCATAAGTATTACATTTGGTTCAAATAATTTAATATTCTTTGCCACTCTAAGAAGTGAATCATTTATACATATAGTAGCACCTATTGACATAGCTTTTAATACATCATTACTTAAACAATATGCATGATGAATTGGTAAAACAGATAATACTACTGTTCCCACATCAAATTTCATATCTAGACACGTAGCATTTTCGGCCAAATTACGATGTGATAACATAACACCTTTACTTACACCTGTTGTTCCTGATGTAAACATAATTGTAGCCAAATCTTCTGGATTGGGATTATAATCATAAGCTTCTCTATGTGAATTTATCAAACTCCACAAGGATACTGCTCCTTCTACCTTGCTATTATCTTTTATAGAAATTATATTCTTAAGTCCTGGACATTTTTCCTTGGCAATTTTTGCTACACTAGCTTTTGTTTCTTGAAAAACAAGAGTCGTAACATCTGCTCTATTTAACAAATCACATATATCATCATCTGGAAGCAACGCATCAATTGGCACAGCTACACTACCACAATTTACAGTACCTAAATATGCAATAATCCATTCATAGGATGTAGCACCAATAATAGCTATATGTTTTCCCTTTTCACCTAATTTATCTAATGCCAATGAAAAACTTTCACTATCTGCCTTTACATCATTGTATGATTTTCCTTCTATGTCTGTAACTTTCTTGCCCTCAGCATCTAGTCTCTTAATCTTGTATCTAAAAGCATCTTGTTTACCAAATCTTTGCTGTCCCTCTACTACTATTTCTCTAATTGTACTATTCATAATTCACCAGCCTTCATATGTTTCTGTCGGTTGTTCATCTTTTCTTGTTTTTCACCCCTTTCCGCCATTTTTCGCCTTCTAGGGATGATTTTTTCTTTCTTGTTTTCACCCCTTTCCGCCATTTTTCGCCTTCTAGGGATGATTTTTCTTTTCTTGTTTTCACCCCTTTCCGCCATTTTTTGCCTTCTAGGGATGATTTTTCTTTCTTGTTTTCACCCCTTTCCGCCATTTTTCGCCTTCTAGGGATGAAACTTACTTTAATATTGCTTAATCTCTCTTCTACTCTGAAATACTCTCAAGATATTCTACAGCTTCTCCTACTGTAATTATATCTACAATCTTTTCTTGCTCTATTTCAACATCTAGTTCATCTTCAATTTCACCAAGCATACTCATAAAGTCAAATGAAGTAAATCCCAAATCCTCCATAAAACGAGAATCTGGTGTAATATCTTCTTTTTTTACTTCTATATAATTTAACATAATTTCTACTAATTTATCGTACATAAAATATTCCTCTTTTCTCTTATTCACTTATCTACAGTTTTATATTCCACCTACCATATACTTTCAGCTTCACCTAATCATACACTTCTATTCCACCTACCATATACTTTCAGCTTTACCTAGTCATACACTTCAGTTTACCTCACCCTGTGCTATATTATTTTATAACTTAACACTACACTAATCTAATTATTTCACCAATAGATAACCCTGGATTCTCAATTCCCTTAAACATAATTTTACACAAATAGTAATAGAAAAATTCTAATTTGTCTCTTGTTATTGCTTCAATTTGATGTTCAAAATTGAAATCTAATCCATTATCATCTGGTCTATGCATTACTGTCAAATACATAGCTTGAGTTGTTGCTCCATTTGGATACCATTTTGTCTTATACTTAATATCACCTATGTTAACTAAACCTCTATCCTTTAATGTTAATGGTTGATATGTAAGCGTCATAGGCTCATAAACACTACCTGGTCCAACATTATAAACTTCTCTTCTATGAGCAAAATATTCAACAGGATTAAAATTAGTATGTCTAAAAATTTCATTTTGTCCATCTCGAATAATATGTATACCATCAATAAAAGATGTACTTTCATCTATTATAGTTCTAAATGGGAATGAATGAATTCTTGTTCCACCAGACTTCTTTTCTGATAATGTTGCTCGTCTTGCATATGCAACATTTACAGATACATCATCATTACCATTCATTTTTTGCAAATAAGTTCGTATTCCCATTAATAATAAACATTGTAAAGAAATATGATGTTCTTCACAAAATCTCATTAATCTAGTAGTTGGTTCCTCTTCTAGATGGAATATATCTAACTGAGCGTCAACACTTCTTACTCCAAACTGAACTGACCTTGCACTTGGATCACTTTTTCTAGCTTCTTCTAACTCACCTGGTCCTTCTATTCCGTTATAGATAGGTTCAGATTCTTCTATTAATTTATAGAAAAACTCCCTATCTCTTTGTTGCGCCTTACTTCCTGCCTCGTAAGTCAAATCCTTCTCAAGTTGTTCTAGATAAGAACGCATCGGCGCAGGATATTCAACATCCTCAAACTTCTTGGCGCAATAAATTTCTATAACGTCTCTTAAAAATCCTATTAGAGATTGAGCATCCAAAAGCAAATGATCCCCTAATAAATATATACCTTGATTACCATCTGGAGTTTTTATCATTACTACTTTATTCATTGGAGAATCTTCTCTAACAAATGGAACTTTAGTCCACTGCTTCATAATATATGCAGCTTCATCCATTGTCTTACCTGTAAAATCAACGTATTCTATATCACGTTCCTCTTTCTCTACAACATATTGATACCATTGATTTTCCTTTTTATCAAAGGCCAAACGAGCACGCATTGCCTCGCTTCTATCATAGGCTTCATAAATACATTGCTTTAACAAATCAATTTCAATTTCATACTCTATAGTAAGACTAGTTCCTACATTAACTACTTCCTTCTTTGGACAATGTTCCAAATAATAATGATGAAACTTTTGAGCTACAGTTAACGGATAAGTCTTATATCCCTTTCTAGTTTTCAAAATTATGTCACCAACTTCCTATAATTCTTTTGTAAATTCATCTAAAGCTTTTTCGTAAGCTTCCATATCTTTAAAATAACTTTCAGCATGAGCCGCCCCTTCAATAATTAACTTCTTCTTAGGCGCTCCACAAACATCATATAACTTATGACACATTGCCACTGGTACAAATGTGTCTCCTGAGCCATGTATAAATAAAATTGGAATAGTAGTATTCACAATCTCCCTACTTGCGTTACATTCATCCGTTCCATAACCTGCAAGCTTTTTATTTAGAAGATTGGCACCTTGAATAATTGGAAATGCTGGCATATGATACATACTTCTTAATACATGTGTAAATACTTCCTTGGGAGATGTAAATGCACAATCAGAAATAATTCCTTTTACCTGAGATGGCAATTCTAATCCACTTGCCATTAAAACAGTTGCGCCTCCCATAGAAATCCCATGTAAATAAATCTCAACATCTTCACCGCATTTATCAATAATCTGATTAATCCAACCTAAAGCATCTTTTCTATCCAAGCATCCAAATCCAACATAATCACCCTCACTAGCACCATGAGCTCTAGCATCTGGATGTAACATAGCATAGCCTCTTTTAAAATAATAATCAGTCAAGCCAATAAAATCTTTCAATCCTTGACTTGTATAACCATGGAAACAAATTACCACTCTCTTATTATTCTTTTTATCATTAATTGCTGGAAAATATGTTGCATGCAAATTCAACCCATCAAAAGAAGTTTGATACATATCCTCGTGAGGCTGTTCAAGCATAAACTTCTTTCTTTGTGCGATAATATCCATATATTGATCCCAATCAGTACCTGCCATTTTTATAGTTCTCTTAACATCTGCTCTTTGTCTTACCATTGTTCTTCTATAAAAGTATGCAGTAATAATGGACTC
Source organism: Lachnospiraceae bacterium (assembly GCA_015057455.1). GTDB lineage: Bacteria > Bacillota > Clostridia > Lachnospirales > Lachnospiraceae > SIG301. Next base: position 16,446 of record SVEH01000015.1, read on the forward strand.
AATAATAGCTACGCTAGCAACGCAACCAACACCAATTCCAACACCTTTTAAAACCTTAGTCCTCTTTGAAACATTATCCTTATTTGAATTCTTCCTTATAGTAGTACTCTTGCCATTAATAATTTCAGATTTATTCAAAAGGTTTATGTCTTCTATTTGTGAAATAGTAGTTGCCATATTGTTACCTAACACATTATTTGTGTTATTAACATTTTTCTTATTGGCTTTATTTTTTGCTTTTCTTTTAACTTTCTTATGAACCTTAATCACTTTATTAATAGTCTTTAACGTTTTATTTTTCTTCATCATCGACTACTCCTTAATATATCCCTATTTTTATATTATTAGTATTTAACAATCACTTTAACTAATTATATAACTAATAATTATATACATTGCTACATATTAACATCTATGTATAAGCCTATTTGTCAGTAGTCTTTTTTGTAGAAGCTTTCTTAGCAGTTGTTCCTGCTGTCTTTTTAGCAGTTGTTTTCTTCTCTGCTGCCTTTGTTACTGTCTTTGTTGCAGTTGTTTTCTTCTCTGCTGTCTTTGTTGTAGTCTTTTTCGCAACCGCTTTCTTCTCTGTTGCAGCCTTCGTTGTAGTCTTTTTCGCAACCGCTTTCTTCTCTGCTGCAGCCTTCTTTGCTGCCTCTTTTTCTGCTGCCTTCTTTTCTGCAGCAGCTTTCTTTGCTGCTTCTTTTTCTTGACGTTTCTTATGATCAATAATCTCTTTTAATCTAAGGGCTTTATCAATATCGCCTTCTACTCTCAATTTATTAGCAGTATACGCTTTTACTGGATCTAGTTTCCCGTCTGCTATTTTTATTAGAGTGTCTGTATCACAAATAAAATTCGCATGTTTATCATAATACTCATATGGTTCTACATGTAGAATTCCATCTTTAACCTCTACATAAAAAATTCCTCCAGCTTCCTCGTCATCAATGCAAAATTGATATGCAAGATGCTCATAAATATCACTTACATCAGTTCCCATAAATCTACTTTTGATTTCTTGAAAAAATTCTGCATATGTCATATACAAATCCTCCATCCTAAATTATTATTAATTAACTTACTTTTAAACAAATCTTAATCCTATTTAAATAACATTCATTAATTCTATTCGAAAGCTAAATGATTTCGCTTTAAAACTTAAATTAAATCCTATTTAAATAATTTAAATCAATAGCCACTCTCGGCTATTTTAAAAATCATCCCACAAAAATAAATCCCAATAATTTAGATCAACCATATCAATTGTGCATATACAGTTATATATCATTATAAAACTTCTTCCAAAAAATTACAATATCCATTTTTTTACAATTTTCTTCAATTTCTTCCCTTTTGAGCAATAGCTCAAATCAAAGAGAAGGCCAAATGAACAAGCTTCTGTTCATTATAAAATACCCAAACAGGCCCCTGTCATTCTTCTGACAGGGGCCATAACCTACAATTTATAGTTTACCATTATATTATTGTTCTTCTAATGCCTTCAACACTTCATCCTTCAATGGTATTGATTGAACAGCTCCTTCTCTAGTAACTGCTATGGAAGATGCTTTAGCACTCATATTCAAAATATCTTTAACATCCATTCCATCAATCATACCTGCTAAAAAGTATCCTGTAAAAGTATCTCCAGCTGCAGTAGTATCTACTGCTTTTACCTTGTAAATTGGTTGATGATATACCTTATCACCTTCAGCATATTTTGCTCCATCTTTTCCTAGTGTAAGAACTATCTTAGCATTAGGGAATTTTTCTCTCATACAAGTTAGTATTTCATCTGGATCAGATAAACCTGTAATCTGTCCACCTTCTACTTCATTTAAAAGGAATATACTAACTTTTGTTAAATCAACTTCATTTAACGCTTCATTAAATGGAGAAGGATTTAAAGCAATTACCATTTCCTTTTTATATGCTTCATCTACTATATATGGAAGTAAATTAACCTCATTTTGAAGTAATAATATATCACCTTTTTCAAAATGCTCTAATACTTCATCTACATACTCTGTAGTAAGTCTTTGATTAGCGCCACCAAACAACAATATACTATTCTGTGCGTTTTTATCCACCTGAATAATTGTATGTCCAGTTTTACCATCAATAAATCTTATATAGTCAGAATTCACACCATGTTCCTTGCATGCATCAATGAAAACTTGTCCATCTTTTCCAATCATACCACCATGGTATACATCTACTCCAGCCTTAGCAAGTGCCATTGATTGATTAATTCCTTTTCCACCAAGAAATATTTCCATTCCACCAGTTGCCTCAGTCTCGCCAGGTAAGATAATATGATCCACCTTATATACATGATCTAAATTCAATGAACCAATATTTAATACTTTCATAGTCAATCCTCCATTCCTAAGCGACCTTTTCGCTTTGGAACATTACCTTTTATCTAGTCTTGTTTGTCTATATAGCTTCAGCATTCCTATTAACTAATATACTGTATCTACATAGCATTCTTTATTAGTCTTCTTTATCTACTTTATCTTCTTTATCTTCCTTGTCTTCTTTTTCCTCTTTTGCGTCATCATCTCCGCTTAAGCTCTTCTTAGTAACAAGTTTAACTTCTACAGGAATCTTCTTATCAATCTTTTCACCGTTAATAAGTTTTATAGCATTTTCAACACCTGTAGCACCGATAAGGTCTGGTTGTTGTGCAATTGTAGCTGCCATTTTGCCTTTCTTAATAGCTTCAATAGCATCATCTGTTGCATCAAATCCAACTACCATAATTTTCTTTTTAGCTCCATCGATTGCTTCAACTGCTCCAAGAGCCATTTCATCGTTTGCAGCAAATACACCTTTGATTTTTCCGTTCTTTTGTAAGATATTTTCCATTACTTCCATACCTTTTGTACGGTCAAAATCTGCTGTTTGACTTGCTACAACTTTTAATTTCTTATCTGCTATATTATGGAATCCTTCGCTTCTATCGATTGCTGCTGATGCTCCTGAAGTACCTACAAGCTCTGCAACTTTTGCTTTTTTACCAAGTTCTTCAACTAGATATTGAGTTGCAAGTTCTGCACCTAATACGTTATCTGATGCAATTGTACAATCAACATCAACATCATTAACTACTCTATCTACTGCAATAACTTTTACACCTTCGTCTATTGCACTTTGAACTGCTCCACTTACTGCATCTGAATCAACAGGGTTAACAATTAATACTTTAACTCCTTTTGATACAAGATCTTCGATATCACTAACTTGCTTAGTTGCGTCGTCTCCTGCATCTACAACTGTAATTTCAACTCCTGCATCTTTTGCAGCTTTTTCTGCACCTTCTACTAATGTAACAAAGAATGGGTTGTTTTGTGTTGAAACTGATAATCCTATATCGCATGCCTTTTTATCACTTTTATCACAACCTACAAATGCAAACATTCCTATAACTAAAGATAACATTAAAATAATCGCAAAACTTTTTTTCATAATAAGTTCCTCCATTTTCTTAAATAAAATATTTTCTTAATACTATAGAAAGTCATTTACGACTCGTCTCATAAAAGTTAAGTTTTATGTTATTTTCTTTTATGAGTTTAACATTCTTTATCTCTTACGATCTGACATTACTGCAATTAAAATTACAATTGCCTTAATAACCTCTTGGTAATAAGTAGAAACACCAAGTATATTTAATCCATTATTTAATACAGCTATTATAAGTACACCTGCAAAAGTTCCGCTTATTTTTCCACGTCCACCACTCATACTTGTTCCACCAAGGGCAACAGCTGCTATGGCATCTAATTCATAACCATCACCTAATACAGGTTGTGCTGAGTCAACACGAGAAATCATTATTAAACCTGCAAGTGCTGACATAAATCCTGAAATTGAATATACTATTATTTTTGTTTTTGAAACATTTACACCAACTAAGTTAGCGCATTTTGCATTACTACCTGTTGCATATATTTTTCTACCAAAAGTTGTTTTGTTAAGCATAAACCAAAATACAAGTAATGCTATAACCAAAATTATTGCTGGAACTGGTATGCTAACCACACCTAATTCTATATTACCTTTTCCTAATGTCTTAAACAATTCAGCACCTGACTCGCTCTCAATATTATAAGCTAATCTAGAAATAGGTTTACCATCTGTGATAATCATAGCTAACCCACGATAAGCTGTCATTGTTATCAACGTCGCAATAAATGGTTGTAATCTTCCTTTTGCTACAAGTAAACCACTTATAGCACCTAATAATGTACCTGCAAATAATGCAATTAAAATTGCCCAACCTGTAGCTACATCCATCATAATCAACTCTGCACATATAATTGCACTAAGAGCAAATGTTGATCCAACGGATAAATCTATACCATCTGATAAAATAACACATGTCATACCAAATGCTATAAGACCATTAAATGTAGCCTGGCGTAATAAATTTAAAAAGTTGCTTGCTGTTCTAAATTCTGGACTTATTATGCCAAGCACTATTACTAATAAAACTAATGCTATAAATGCGGCATACTCGCTTAAAAAAGCTCCTATTTTCTTTTTATTTTCCATCATAAACTTCCTCCTGTCGCTAAAGTCATAATCTTGGCTTGATCAGCATCGCTAGCTTCAACAACACCTGTGATTTTTCCTTCGTGAACAACCACGATTCTATCACTCATGCCTAGCACCTCAGGTAATTCAGATGAAACTAATATAACAGCTACACCTTTCTTCGCCAAATCATTAATTACGCTGTAGATTTCCTTTTTAGCTCCAATATCAACTCCACGAGTTGGTTCGTCTAAAATAAGAATCTTAGGCTCCGTTGCAATCCATTTTGCAAGTACAACTTTTTGTTGATTACCTCCACTCAAGTTGTTACATTCATGCTCTGGACCAGTGCACTTAATCTTAAAGTCTTTAATTCCCTTATCTACAAGCACATTTTGCAACTCTTTACGAATAACTGTTTTCTTAGATATTTTCTTAAGATTAGCTATTTCGATATTTTCGGCTATAGTTTTTTCTAACAACAGACCTTCTGTTTTACGATCTTCTGTTATAAATCCTATACCTGCTGCAATTGCTTGTCTTGGGTTTTTGATTACCACCTCTTTCCCTTCAATAAGAATTTTTCCAGATTCCACAGGCAAATTGCCGAAAATTGCTTGCATAATTTCCGTTCTTCCGGCACCCATTAAGCCTGAAAATCCAACTACTTCACCAGCTTTTACAGAAAAACTTACATTTTTAAATAAATTACCACTTGTAAGTCCATCTACTTTTAATACTTCTTTTCCTATTTTTTCATCGCGCTTAGGAAAACGTTCGCCAATTGTACGACCAATCATCATTTGTACAATATCGTCCATATTAATATCTTTAATTTCTTTAGTATCAATATATGCACCATCTCTTAGTACGGTAATACGATCACATAATTCAAAAATTTCTTCCATACGATGAGATATGTATACAATTGAAACACCTTTTTTCTTAAGTGATTTAATAACATCAAATAAAACCTTAGTTTCACTTTGAGTTAAGGCAGCTGTAGGCTCATCCATAATTAAAACCTTTGCATCAACCATTAATGCTTTACATATTTCAATCATTTGTTGTTGTCCTACAGATAATTCTGTCATAGTTGCTGTAACAGGGATATGAACCCCCATTTTATCTAACATTTCTTGGGCTTTGGCAATCATAGCTTTCTTGTCACATATGCCAAATTTTTTAGTAATTTCTTTTCCCATAAACAAGTTTTCTTCAACAGTTAAATCAAATAATACATTTAATTCCTGATAAATAAAAACGATTCCTGCCTTTTCAGCTTCTTGTGGATTTTTGTACATAACTTCTTGTCCATCAACAAGTACAGTTCCCTCATCTCTTGTGTAAACACCAGTAAGTATTTTCATTAAAGTTGATTTTCCTGCGCCGTTCTCTCCCATAAGAGCATGAACTTCACCGTCTTTTAAATTAAAGCCTGCATTTTTTAATACTTGATTTGTTCCAAAAGACTTGTTTATGCCTTTCATCTCAACATTCATCTTGTCAAATCTCCTTTCCGAACAGGCTACACTAACATATTTTTCTTAAGCAAAAATACATCCCGATTGTAAAATAATGTTAGCATAAGGAGTAGTCTCTCCAGTTCTTATAACCGCTTTGCATTCATGTGTTCTCATTTTTAACTCCGTATGAGACACATACTCTACCTCGACCTCCATGTCTTTAAACAATGTTTCAATTTGACTTAATACCTCTTTGTTTTGTTCCTTAATTTCCTCTGCTAAAACAATTTTCTCGACCTTCATATCTCCTACTACGGTCTCTAATGTTTCCATAAATGTTGGGCTTCCGAATTTAAGAGCAAGGTCTATACGTTCTACCTCCTCTGGTATTGGTAAACCACAATCGCCAATAGCGATACAATCAGTGTGTCCCATATAGGACAAAACTCTAGAAATATCGCTATTTAAAATACCGCCTTTTTTCATAAAAACGCTCCTTTCTAAAATAACATGCGGCCCCTCATTTGAATTAATAGTTACTAATATTATAAAAAAACTTAGTTTTTTCTAGTTTTTTCTAATCAAAATTGTCTGTAAATATTTAATTTTGTTTATAATCTTTCTAATTTTTATCACGTACTCTCTCTAATTTATATCGACAAAAGTTAATATTCTGATTAATTATTATTGCTAATATTTTTAATTAATTTTCTCCCAAAAACTTCTTTAATTTGTAGTGGCACTAAGTTCTTTCTTATAAAAGCTATAACAATCATAAGCAAGGGTAAAAATTTAAGAGAACATAATATATTATGTTCTCTCAAATTGGGGGGGATTTTAGACCCCATTATGATTCAACCGTATCATAATATTCTTCTAATTGTTGTCTACATTCTAAAAATATCTCTCCTAATTTAGGATCAAAATGATTACCTATAGACTCTTTTATGATGCTAAAGGCTTTATCATAAGGCATTTTTTCCTTGTAACATCTTTTACTTACTAATGCATCAAATACATCTGCAAGTGCCATTATTCTGGATTCTAATGGAATACTTTCTCCAGATATTTTTTCTGGATATCCATTTCCATCATATTTTTCATGATGATAATGAGCCATATTCTTAGCTATTTGAATAAACTCTATATCTTGTACTCCTTCTAGTACCATATCTATAATTGCCACACCCTTATGTGCATGTTCTTTCATAATTTCATATTCCTCATCGGTAAATTTACCCGGTTTTAACAATATATTATCAGGAATACCAATTTTCCCTAAATCATGCATTGGTGCAGCCTTAATTACATTATCAAAAAAGCTATCTGATGTATTAAACTCATATTTCGCTTCTTGCAACTTATTTACAAAAATTCTTACAACATCACTTGTTCGTTTAATGTGACCACCAGTATTATTATCTCTACTTTCAACAACATTGGCCATACCAAAGATAATTTTATTCTGTATATCAAGAATACTCTTAGTCTTCTTATTAACTTCTTCCTCAAGTTGTGTATTATAATTATTGATAAGCTTAATATATTCTTGTTGTTGTGTATCATCTGACATTTCAACCATAAAACCTTTTGGTGTTGTGTTATAATAAATTTTTCTTAGTAGACATTTTATGTCCATATCATTATCATGAATATACCATATTACTTGTTCCTTATCTCCAAACTCTTCAATTTCCTTTTTTACACGTTGAAATAAAGGATATTCATTCTCTAATTCTTCATCAATTTTTAATTTACTTAGAAAAGAAACATATTTTTTAGCCACTTCATTACAACCAACAAATCTATTTTTATTATCAATAACAATGTAGCCATAACTTTTCTCTTCCATTGTATCTAATATTAATGTACCCACATCATATGTTTCCGTACGATAGTATATATAATATAACACTATAGAAAATAAAGCGAAACTAAGTGGTACATAATCAATTATTGAACCAGTTACTTTTTTCATAATATATGCCATTAATGTAGTTATATATCCTCCCATTAATATTATATTGTTTCTATAAGATATTTTATTTTGCCTTTTAAATGCATATATTATCAACACTATACATAATATCATTGTTGTATACAAATATATTGAAAAGAATTTATGTAAAAATCCATAATCTTTTTCAATATAGGCAATTCCATCGTCAAATTTTATATCTACAGATTTATAGTACATAGTTGAATACCCAGCAGTTAATATAAATCCATATACAACTGATGCAACTGTAAACAAAATACCTGCAACAAATCTTCGTACTTTTATTTTACACAGGTTAGCAATATTCAATAATATCATTAATGGCATGAATACGCCGCCTACATATGCTAATTTATTGGCCAATATCGCAGTATCGACATTTTGAGATAATGCTAACGCAAGTGACCCTGCATTACTAATTGCAATAATACCAAACATATTACTAAAATATGTAAAACTTTTCTTTTTCCAATGTATTTCGAATACTACCCATCCAATACAGGAAATAACAAACATTGTTACATAATATACTAATGCCATATCAATACCTCCATTTAGATATTCGCACATAACCTTAACTTATATCGGATTTTGTAACCACTATCCTTAGGAGATTCTTTAATTTGAGCTATCGCTCAAATTGGGAGTTTTTTTAGCTCCGCGAAAGTTTTAGACTTTTATGCTAGTTCCAAATTTAAGAGAATATAATATTTACCATTAACAACTTACTTTACTGCTCATAAACGTATTTTTTTATTATAATTATACTCACAATGCTACATAACATTAAACTAAACCATGTATTTAAATTAGTAGCATCTGCTGTCTGTGGTATATTATCTATTTTTTCTATTGATGCATCTGATACTGATAATTTTTCTTGTGATGTTTCATTTTCTTCTGCTTCTAATGTTGTATTCTTGTCTTGTTGCGATATTTTTTCTTTTTGAGCTAATTTCTTTTCTTCTTTAGCTGCTTGTTTTTCTTTTGAAGTTTCATCATTGTTTTTTTCTTCTTTTTGGTCTTTTGATGTTTCCTTTACATCTTTATCTGATGATTTTTCCTTAGTATTTTTTTGTTCTTTAGCTTTCTCCTTATTTGATTTATTAGACTTTGTTCCATCTTCTGAATCCTTTATATCATCTTTTGATGATTTATCTGTAACTTCTTCTTGATCTTCATTTTGTTTTGAATCTTTATTATCATCTTCTTGTTTATCGGTTTTATCTTCTGATGAATCTTCTTTTTGATCTTCTGATGTTGTTTCATTCGTTTTTTTAGACTCTTCTGATTCTACTTCACTTGTTTCTGAAGTATCAGTTTTTTTATCATCTTTGTTTTCATCATTTACTACACTATCTTTATTAGTCTTATCAATTAATAATGAGCTTGTAATACTACTAATACTTCCATTACTTAATATGCTACTTGTTATTGTATTAGTTACACTGTTAGTATTAGTGGTTACATTATTATTGTTATTATTTATACTTGTAGTATTAATTATCTGTGAAGTATTACTTATACTTGTATCCCTGATATTAGGGTCAGCACATATTCCACCTGGATTTTTACTTTTACTATTTCCTATAGATGTTAAATCATTATTATTAGTTAAATTTAAATTAGGAATTAAATTATATGAATCATTTCCACTTGCCCCTAATCTATCTACCAATAAATCTTGCGCATAAACATTACTAAATGGTGCGATTACCAAACTTGCACACAATGACAATCCTAGTATTGTTTTTATAAATTTGTTACTTTTCTTCATTTTCTAACTCCTCCATTTACATCCCATATATACATTTACATTAATTTCTCACTTATTTTCTTAATTCAATGCTTCTTAATTATTTTATGCCTTTGATTATTATTAACATAATTTTATATATACTACTTTTTTACTTTAATTTTTGTTGCTACTATACTATATAATTCTATCATAATTTTATTGACATCACTTTTATATAAAGTGGAATATAAGAAAATCATAAGTTTATATTTATTCTATTTTTATACTAGTCTGGGGATATTTATATTTATTTTTTAGATATTATGTGGAGGGTATTTTTTCTATATTAATTTTAGATTTAAGAATTATGTGATTTTAAGTTTTTTAATATATATCTTTAAATCCATTAAAACTATAGTGTTATTTTTATTTCAAACATCGTTTAAGGGTTATTACTTATACTGTTTTACATTTATTTTTAATATAGTTTTTGCTTCATTTACTTATACAGTTTTGCATTTATTTATAATACAGTTTTCACTTTATTAAAAATAAATTAGTAACTTTTTAGAGCATATATTCTCCCTATCTGCATATATATTTATTAGAATTTATTTATTATTTGGAGTTCTTTAATGAAAGATTTTTTTAGAAATATTTTCAACAAATACAGCTCTCTTATTATAGCTATTGCTATACCACTTATTGTTGGTGGCTTTTCTGCACTTTTAACTATAGGGAATATGGATATTTATCCTGAACTCAACAGACCTGCCCTTGCACCGCCTGGATTTATTTTCCCCATTGTATGGACAATTCTTTACACACTAATGGGAGTTGCCTCTTATTTGATTATCAAATCAAACAGAAACAACTCCCTAGCAATTTATCTATATTCTCTACAGTTAGTATTTAATTTCTTTTGGTCCATTATATTCTTTAATTTGCAAATGTACCTTTTTGCCTTTATATGGCTTATTTTTCTATGGATTCTTATTCTACTTACTATTGTTGAATTTTATAAGATTTCAAAACCTGCTGCTTATCTTCTTATTCCATATCTAGTATGGGTGACATTGGCTGGATATCTTAATCTATCCATATACCTTTTGAATTAAACTAGTTTTTCAAATGTATAATATACCCTAACTAACGCAACACTTACTAGTATTCCGCCTACTATGTCAGTGAGCCAATGTACACCCGATAAAAATCTTGCTACAACTGTAATAAACATCATTGCCATTGATATTACATTTGCCACAAAAAGCAATTTCTTATTCTTAATTCTTCTAGCAAACTGCATCATGGCAGGTATCATTATACACAACATAACCATTGTATGTGACGATGGGTAGGAGGATTCTAAACCTTCATCCATAATTATAGGCCTATAATTAATTTCTAGAATTTCAAATACGCCATACATGCCAACTACAAATGCATAAAACCAGAATAATATATGTATATCTTTATCTATGCTTTTAAAGCTTTTATTCTTTATCCATTGTACAAGTCCAATTGATACCAATGCAAATGCTACAACAATTGAAAACTTTACAAGATAATCTGATAACTCATAGAATACAAGATTAATTCCAAAGTAATCATGAGCAGCTTTATTTATAGTTGCTAATCCTACATATGAACCCTCTGGTCCAACTGGCGCCACATCGACAGTTTTAATAATTATAGTATATACAATAAATATTGCAATCCATATAACTGTTGTAATAATTATTTTCGTTTTATTTACTACTTGTTGTGTTTCTTTATTTGCTTCCTTATTTGCTTCATTGTTTTCTGCTTTATCTACTTCTTTAAGTACTTCATTTTTTTCTTCGTTTTTTACTTCTTTAATTTCCTCTTCAATTACTTCTTCATTATTTTCTTTATTTTGCTCTTTAGCCTCTATCTCACTCATAACATACCTACTTTCTAGAATTATACTATCTTAATGTACTATGTTATTTTGTTATGACCTTTAATGAAGTTCCGCCTTGTGCCCATACAACTTGACCATTTACAATTATATATGGTTTTACTGAGTATATATAATTTGTCTTAGATTTTAAGCCTGTTGCAACATATGAGTTAGCTTTATTAGCTGCTGCTACAACTACATATTTCTTTTTCCTTGTATCATATACATACACTCTGTATCCAGTTGCACCAACAACCTTATTCCAAATAAGCTTAATAGCTCTGTTAGTTGCAGCTGTAACCTTTACCTTTGTTACTTTACTTGGACAAGTTGCAGTTTTATATGATACTGCTACATTTGACCAGAACACAACTCCATCTTCTATTGTATATGCTTTTATAGCAAATATATAATTCTTACCACTAGTTAACCCTGTAAATACATATGAATTGCCAGCTTGTGCAATTGACTTGACTATATATTTCTTTGTAACAGGATTATATTGATATACTCTATAGCCTGTTGCTCCAGCAACACGACTCCAAGTAAGTTTAATAGCTCTTTCAGTTCTAGCAGAAACAACTATTTTGCTAGTTTTACCTGGAGCAGTTCTTGTCTTAAACTTGCCAAATGTATCTGCCCAGATAACTTTGTCTCCTTCAATTCTATATGCTTTAATTGCAAATATATATGCAGTTCCACTATTTAAACCTGTTGCAACATATGAGTTAGCTGCTTGAGCCACAGAAAGCACTTCATACTTCTTAGTTACTGGATTGTATTTGTATACCCTATAACCAGTTGCTCCTTCAACCTTACCCCATGTAAACTTAATAGCATTTTGTGTATATGCATCAACTTCTACCCTATCAGTAACACCTGGTTTAGTAGGCTCTTCTGGCTTAGGCTCAGTTTCAACATCATCACTTGCAATTGCATACACTGAGAATCTATCACTCTTAAATGATATAGTTCTATCTTCCTTATTCAATTTGGCATCAATTATATCAATTTTGTCGTTATGTAATCTAATAACAAAGAACTTCTTACCGTCTATTACAACAGTTTCAGGTAATTTCGCCGTAAATGTAACAGCTTCACCTAGTTCTTTTACATTACCTAATACTCCATCTTCTGTCTTTAAAACAATATCAATATCTAAGAATTGTTCAATTTTTGCAGTAGAAGATATACTTCCTACAGCAGTATCTATCTTGCCTAGGGCTTCCGTTCCTATATCTTCCTTAGTCGCAACTGTTGAAACAATGTCTATGATAATGTCCTTACCTGCTGCAACTGCTTCTTTTATTTTTTCAATAGTAGCAGCATCAACAGCTGTAGTAGCTACATTATTAAGAATATCATCTATAATCTTCTTAATTTGATCAGTAATACTAGTTTTAGCTTCCTCTCCTACATGAACCATGTCATCTGGTGTACCTGGCTCCAATGATGGAGCTGGTGTTGGAGATGGACTTGGGCTTGGTGAAGGTGATGGGCTTGGAGTTGGTGTTGGGTCTGGTTTTGTACTTCCTCCGCCTCCACCACCACTACCACCGCTGCCGCCGCTTCCACCACCTGGTGATGAAGTTGGGGTAGGTGTTGGTTGGTCTGTTGGATCTTGTGCTGGAGGTGCTGTTTTAGTATACATAAATTCGCCTTCAGAAACACTACTTGGTGTCATACCATCTTTATATGCAATTGCTTTTATTCTGATTGTATGCATTCCTAGTGTTAATTCTGTAAATTCAATTGGAACACTATATTCAGTTCCTGACACAACAGTTGGAGCACTATTATTCCCTCCGCCATTTATTGTCATATTATAACGAATCTTCGCTTCTTGCGTTGTTGTTGATACTGTTATTGCTCCTGTAGTTTCATTAAATTGGAATGTAGGTGCTGCAACTTGTGGCATTAACTGCACTGTGCTTGTTTTTGCAACTACTTTTTCTATTTCTTCAGACGGTCCAGATTCAAACAGATTTATCCAACTATATTGATTATCACTGTTATTAATTTTAGCACTTGCTATTCTATTTCCCACATCATAACTGTGCCATAGTATTGGAACATTATTAACTTGTACATCATTAGTTGAATCCTCATCTGAATCTGCCAATGTTAATTCCACTTTCTTAAATTTAACATCTGTTTGTTCATTTAATTTTGCTAATATACTATTTGATGTTGCTGTTGTTTCAAATTGAAGTTCATTTGTATCAACCTCAATCGGCTGACTACTAATTGTTGCCTTTTCTGTAACGCTATTATATACATATGATATAGTCAATACATTTCCCATTAAGCTATATGCTGGTTGACTATCACCTTCATCATCTTCATAAACTGTGTGATCAAATATAACTGCGTTATTATCATTAAAATCATACCCATCCTTAGCCGTAAGTATTATGGTCACTTTATATTTTGCATTATATTCTGCTATTTCATCGCCAAATATATTAGATGACACGTTCTCACCATTATTTTCAACAGTCCATTCAATATTTGTTATATCAAAGCCTTGTTCACTATATACTTCTTCACTTTCATGACAAATCGTTATCTCGGTATCTAAATTCCTTCCTGCAACTGGTTTTGCTAAATCTTTTATTTTCAACCCTGAAATTTTTTCAGTTAAACTAAAGTCTTTTGTAATAGTTATTGTATATTTTTCTTGATCGTCTTCATTAATCTGTATTGTAAACTCTCCGTCTTGTAATGTCTCACTCTCTTCCAACACTTCATTAAATTCCAAATCACCACCATTTAGTTTCACATTAATTTCGGAAGTCTGCTCCCCAACACTAAAACATGCCCATTTATATATGTCAAATTTCATTGTGCATCGATATTTTATGTTTTGTAATTGTTCTCCCATTGAACCCACATATTTCCTATAATCAAATTCAACCTCTTTCCATTCAGACGCATTATATTCATACCATTTAGGGTCTTGACTACTTATAACTCCAAACTCCTCACCAATTCCTTCATCATTTGGATTTAGAATAACTTCTGCTTTCAATTCCTTTAAATCCGCATAAGTCATACCGCTACTTAATGAACCTAATTTCACATTTATATTCTCTACATTTTCCATTTCAGTAGTTGCATTAAACACACAATAATATACAACTGTAGTACTTCCACCTTCTTGTTCACCATTTGGTTCACCGCTAAAATCTCCTCCTGTATTCTGTGGTATTTTTACCACAGATTTACTAGTATCATATTCATTTTCACTATCCAATCCATTATTTATACCAACAGTATCATTAACGACTCCTTGTATTGTCATTGTAATAACAGCTGTATATTTTATATTTTCCCTTGCAACACCACTCTGTTCATTGCTTTCGCTATAACCAGTATTTCCATCCCTATATTCATACCACTTTATACTAGAATCTGATATTGGATTTTTTTCTCCTCCATTCAATTCTATAGTACACTCAATGCTAGTTGATAAATTTTTACCAGCAACTGGTTTTGCTAATCCTGTTATATATATATTATTTGCATCCCCTGGTGTTCCCTCTCCTTCAGCTCTTGCTTCCATAACACCAAGCCCTGGTAAGCCGCAGACCATTACGGCTACGGCTACTACCAAGGCTATCATTCTTTTTATATAATTCATTCCCATCCTATTTAAATTCATAATCAACCTCCTGCTGCAATTATTTTTACATCTTACCAGTTGTAATTCCAATTGCTTGTTTTATACAATGCATCATATTCTCTCCAACAAATGTATCATCTGTTGCTACTTCTATTTTCTCTTTTGTATATCTATATTTGATTACAATTGAGTCTTTTACAAGACTTAGAGAGAATTTCTCTTGTGTAGCTGTTTCTATTTTCTTACATGTCATATCTTTTGTATTATAGATGTATGCTGCTTTATTTGTTATAACTACAGTGATATTTGATTTCTTTTCAACTGTTTCTGTTGCCTTTCTTCTACCATTTACCACTTCTCTAGTAATTAGTTTCACCTCATTTAATATTACATACGGTACTTCATCTACTTCTAAAGGTGTAACTGGCATATCTTTAACTAAGTTGTTATAAGTATATATAAAGTTACGGTCTACACCTATTATATGCTTCTTAACTACTGGGTCGGCTATACTATTAAGAACACCTAGCTTACCTATTATGCCTCTAACTTTTTGATCATAGATTAACTTATCGTATACATTATATTTACATATGCTTAGATATCTATCGTACAATATATTAAGCACTGGTACTGCACTATTATATAGTACTCCTTGTCCTAAATTCTTAAGCATCATATCTATTGCATAATGTATTTTATCTGCTTGTACAAGTCCCTGAGCCACATCTTCTTGTACTGCTAGTGGCACTCCATCCATATCTTTCTCTAGTACTTCATTTATTGGAACTTTCGAAGCAACTCCATATCCTGTAGTAATTAATTCTGCTACTTGTTCAACATACTTTTTACTACTAGCATCTAGTGCATCATATACATCTCTTTTATTCTGTTCGAACACAATCTCCCATACAGCAGAACATATCATAGCAGACTTTCTCTTTCTCTGCTCTTTTGCAATTTTATCTTGCATTACTCTACCGTAAACAAGCTCATCGTAGACATCTAAACTTACCTCTTTATGAGGATAATTAATCTTCGTTAAAAATGCCTCATACATATTTCGAATCATAGCTTGTTCATTAGGATCCTCTACATATGGTGCATCATATTCTTCCACCATATCATCTTTTATAGTATCTATATCTACCCCTACTTTATTTGCAAATTCAGTTAATGTATTATTATCATCACCAAAATTCTCAAGAGCGTATCTATAATAATCACTATTATAAGGTTCTTTTAAAAGTGCAAATATAAGATATTTCTTAGCTTTTACACCACTTGAACTTTTACATTGGAAGAAGTATCCTCCTCCATCTAAATCGCAATCAAATAGTGGGTCCATTATAGAACATAACTTTAACTCTTCTACTATTCCGTCCCCTAATACTTCATCAAAATCTAGTATACATTCATAAAATGCATTCTTAACTTTTGTTGTAATTGCTTTTAGTTTAATATCATTAACTTTAGCTGATATTGCATCCATAACTGCAGTCATCTTATCTTCACTAAGTCCGCCTAGCAATTGAGCTATTCGGGTCACGCACACTTTAGTAAGATTTGTCTTTTTCTGCATAATGAAATTAGCTGTTTCTGCTACATCATCATCTCTAAACAATATATTTTGAAATTTTATTAAATTCTCATATACTTCATATTCTTCTTTTGAACAACATAGACTTAACATTTCTAATAGAGAATTCTTGTATATCTCAGATAACTTTTGATCAAAACTATCTCTAACATACTTATTGTAAAACTCATCTCTATCTACATCTATTCCTGTGTTTGCACTCATAAGTCGTATAGAATAATCAACAGCATTTCTTACTAGCTTATGAATAATTAGTGGTGCTCTTTCAAAATAATCATTTACACCATTTATTCTCTGTTGATAGTCAAGTCTTATATAGTTTTCTGCATAACTAGCAAAAATCATAGAGAACTTTTGTGCAAACATATAATATTCCATATTAAGATCTATTTTAAAATTTATATTATATAGCTTATACTTAACCTTTGTTTCACTTTTAAATGTCATATTTCTTAAAAGATTGCTATATTTTCCAACTAAACTATTATTTTTAAAATACTCTTGAGCAGGAATATATCCCTTTCTTATTGCATGAAGTATGTATTTTTCTGCTGCATATACATCTTTTTCAACACCCCAACCATTTTCATACATAAGACCGATATGGAATATCTCTCTTCCCTCTCTAGACTCTTCTATAAGTTCCATTACCTTCTTAAAATATTGAGTTGCTTGTACTTTATCAACTGCAACACCATTTCCGTAGTAATAGCATTTTGCTGTATTAAATAAAGCTATATATTCATTAGGATATTTCTTTGCATACATAACACTATGTTTGTAAGCATAATCAGGTTTATTTAAAAGCAAGAAACATTCATATACTTCTTCATAGATATATTCTGTTTGAATAGCTTTAGCTAATATATTAGTTGCTTTATTCAAATCTTTTTGGCAGTTATCTCCTGTTGCATATATTCTAACAAGGGCGTACATAGACTTAGGACTTCCCATCTGTGCAGCTTTGCTATACATCTCAAATGCTTTTGGAATATTAATCGATACATTCTCATAGCCCATATGTAAAGCTCTTGCCAAACGATACATACATTCCTTACTACCGTTATTAGCAGATCTATTCATCCATCTAAATGCTTCAAAAAAGTCATTTTTCTTCTCATATAATACTACCAAATCATCTTGAGCATTTATCACATCATAAGTAGCCGCCTCTACTAATAGTCTCTCAGCTGCTTCTACATCCATCTCTGTTCCCTCGCCATATAGATACATATGACCAAGGGCAGCTTTGGCAAGAATATGACCTTTGCTACTTGCTTGGAATAACATATTCTCAGCTTCACTATTATGTGTAAGTAACCAATACTCTCCTAATTTATATTGTGCTTCCATATCTCCCATAAGTACTTTATTCTCTAAACTATCTAACTCTTGTTCAGATAATCTTAAATCATCTATATGCATTCTTAAAGAAGCTTCCATATGACATACCTCATTTCATATAAAACTTTTTATGGCAACATGTTTCTATCTTCAAATTCAAATGTTGGGTACAATACCTTAGGTATATATTCTGTCTTCATATTATTACTTCTAAGAGTATCGAAATCACGCAAGTCAATTGGTTTGGAGAAGAAGAATCCTTGTGCATATTCACATCCCAAATCTGTTAATTCATTTACTTGATCCATATCTTCTACTCCTTCTGCTACAACCTGCATTCCAAACTCAGAAGCAATTGCATATATATATCTAACAAATGTTGTTCCTATACCTGTCATCATATTATTCTTTAAGAAGTTTCTGTCCATTTTTATAATTGATACAGGCGAATTCATAAAGAAACTAATTGGTGAATGATAACTTCCAAAGTTATCTATACATATAGTAAATCCTGCTGCTCTAAGTTCCATAAGTGTATTTCCTATTTTCTCAGATGGCTCAGAGAATATCTTCTCTGGCATCTCTAAGCATATATATTGAGGTGATATTTTGTTCTTAGCTACCATTTCTGATAGAATTTCTACAAACTTTGGATGGTCAAAATGGATAGCTGATATATTCAAATTAATAGGTATAGGTTCTATCTTATTATCCATCCAATGTCGAATAGCCTTACATGCTTCATTCCATATAAAATGGTCCATTTTTATAATAAAGTTATTAGCCTCAAATAGGGGCAAAAACTTAAATGGTGATAAAACTCCCATAGTAGGATGTTTCCATCTAACTAAGCTTTCTGCTGCTATTATTTCATGTGTTCTTATATTTACAATTGGTTGAAGATACATTGCAAATTGACGATGTTCTAGTGCATGGTCCATCTCTGCATTCATCTTAGCATCTTCCGCCATTCTTTTTTCTATACTCTCTGTAAATATTGCATAATTTTCTCCATTTTTATTACTTTTAATTGTTCTTTTTGCAAGCTCTGCTTTTGATATAGCACTTCCTATATCTTTACTCTCTCCCATTGGGCATATACCAAATGAAAGTTGTACTTTTGCATTAGTAACATGGGCTGTTATCTTCTCTGTTAAAAGTTCAACTACATTAATTAACTCATCTTCTTCATCATAATGAGTCATAACGGCAAATAAATCTTCATGAACTCTTCCATATAGGTATGATGTAGTAAGAATCTTTCTAAGTCCATCACCTATAAGCTCCTTAACCTTATCGCACTCTTCAATTCCGTACATTCCTGCAATCATATCAAGGTTATCCACACTAAATACAATGATTCCTGGAATAATGCCTTCTTCCTCAATCATCTGGGCACCTTTCTTTAGAAACATATCCATAGTAAATAGCCCCGTAACCTTATCAAATAAAACCATTTTTCTTAACTGTTGCAATTCTGTTAATACATCATTTGTTTCAATTGTATCTGTTTCTAGTGATTTACGAACTATAAGTGCCATAATCATCATCTCCCATTTACTACTTAATTACTTGCAATTGTATACATCCCACTATATAAATATTTATTATATATATTAAGTTATTGTTTATGATCCATTTGTTTCTTCACTATTATCTGGTGCATCTGGTTGCACCGTTCCATCTTCATTTATTGCTACTACAATAGCATATGGTGTTTGTACTTGGTCAGTTTCATCCACTTTGCCATCATTATTGGTATCTACATAATAGCCATTGGCTGCTAGCGGTGTTATACTTCCATCTCTTTTGTACATAATAATTGAATAGTGTGAATAAGCAACGGTTTCAAAAAATATACATCCTTCTTTCTTTGCTTTATCCATTATTATTACATTTTTAAATTTATGCATATTAGCTGTTGTAACAACTTCTGTCTTATTATTACCATCTGTATCCTTATAAGTTAAACTTGTTTCACCTAATATTGCCACATTAAATTTCTTATCTAAATTTTCTCCTATTCCATAATTAATTCCATCAAATCTATCAAACCTTAGTTTTTCATTGTCCCATGAATATTTAAGTAATGTAACCGCATTACTTGCATCATTGTTTCCTATACTGCTTTGAGCAACTTCTGTACCAATATCATAAACAAGTGCAAAATCTCCATCTTTTATATTCTTACCTTCATATTCTTCTGCCGTTGTTTTAAAACCTTTTTCAGCAAGGTAACTTTTTGATGCAGAATACTTCCATACAATAGTTGCTCCCAAAGTTCTTGGATAAGGTGAATCAACTGTTTTTATTGTAATTCTAACTGTTACTCCATCTTCAATAGGTACTGATGAATTAGTTGGCGTAACCGCTAATGTGTAAGGTATACTATTATAAGTCTTTTCATTTGTACCTGTCTCTCCCTCGGAATCTTCTATTCCTCCTATTGTATCTGTATCTCCTGGATTAATTACTTTAGCTGAATCTCCACTTCCAGTTCCTACTGTAACTGTAGCTGGCACCTCAATTTCTTCTCCTTGTGCATTCTTAGGTTTTACTATTTCATATGTTATTTCATATGTTATTTTTTGATTACTTTTGTTATATAACAAAGGGTTCTCATAATCTCTTATGTCAAAATAAAATGATGTATCGGACTTTCCATCCCAACCTTCTATTACATATTGTGCCCTATCATCTTCATTTATAACTTCAGTATCATCTTCCTCTTTAGTGACTGTTAATTCACTTAACTTATTACTGCTAAAATAAAAATCACTTGCACTAGAAACTGATTTTGCACTAGATTTCTTCAAAAACTTAGCTTGAATGAGTAAATAAGGTATGATAATTAACAAAAGAGTCACACATATACCTATGAATATTTTCTTCTGTTTCTGAGTCATATTCAATTTTTTTATATGGGGTATCCCTAGTGTTAATTTCATACCCTTACCACTCCATTTCTTTTTGAATAGTCTGTTTTATAATGCTTCTATCCTTTTCTTAATTACAGTGTTTGTTTAATTATAAGTTTTTATGGTACTGTTATGTCTGATACATTATATATAACATTGTCAGCACATTCTAAATATCCATCAACATATAATTTGGCTTCTAACTTATAATTAGTTGTAATTGTATTGCCATTAAATACTATTTTAAATGGTACACCTTCTAAAGTAGTTTCCTCCGTAGTGTCATCTTCTGAAGTATCACCCTCTGAGTCATCACCTTCTGTGGATGTATCTTCATCTATAGGAATACTATCCCTATCTATTGGTATTACTTGCTCTGTTCCATTTAATTTATTAGTTACATCAACACCATTATAATATAATTTTATACCAGCACTATCTCCATCTGCTACATTCGCCACATATGGTACATACTCATATACACCTGATTCATTTTTTACCTTATAATATAGCTGATATTTAACCTTTATATCTGTACTTAAACTATTACGGTCTTTGGCTGTACTATTTAATATCATATTAATGTTTTTCTCAACCTCTGCTTCATCCATGGCCTTATTATAAGATAAACTTTCATCTGGGTTTGGTTTCATTGTGAATCCATATTCTGCACCAGAAATAATATCAAATGGCTCCGTTCTTATAGTATGTATTGATTCTTCACCAATTGGATACTTTGGATTAGTTATTCTAAGTAATTCAAAACATATTTTATAAGATCCTGAAGGTGTATTGGAGAAATCAGCATTTTCAAATTCTAATTGAACATTTAAATCTGTAGTATACTTACCTCCATCGCTCTTTATCTTATCTATCATTGCTGTAGTAAATAAATTATCTAATTCAAATGGATTATTTGAATCTTTAAAGTAATAAATAGCTGATGTATTCTGTACTCCTGCAAATTCAGCTTCTTCTCCACCTATTCTAACACTTGCACCCTTTGGCAATAATGCTCTAGCACCTGCCGCATTCTCAAGATATACCGCAACCTCTAAATATTTACCTTTATTTGCGTAATCTGCTTCTGCAGCATAAGTCCAGTATGTTGTACTACCTTGATTTTCGATAGTTGCACCTAATGCAACGGTAGAGTTTTTATTTAATATTCTAGCTGTTTTATCCTCTTCATTTTCTGCTGTTTCATTATTAAAAACACTAGCCACAATATCCTGTCTAAACTTAATATTCATACCTGAATATGTAACTACATTGGTATTACATCTTTGTGTTTCAAATAGCATAAATGTTGCTTCTTCATTACTTACATCAGTATTTATCTCTTTTCTCCTAATTCCTGGTTCACAATTTGGCCTTGAAATATCTGTTTTTTCAACCTTACTACAATCAACATATATAAAGAACTGTTCAACACCACAATTAGCTTTTTTATAAACTTTTGTGTATGCTGGGTCCGTATCTATATGACCATTATTCCAACCATACTTAAATGTTCTCCATTCACCTTTTGTAGAAAGTTGATTTTCTTTAGTTATATCACGCTCTTTAAATGGATTACCATCTTCATCCTTAAATGCCGCTAGTGCAATCTCAGATATACCACCTTCACTAGAAACATGATAATAATATGTCTTACATTGTCCATCTGTAATATCTACAAGAGTTAACTCTGTATTCTTAGGGATACTCATATTCTCTCCTAATGTAAATACCTTATCTACATATATTTCATCTTTGTAACCCTTTCTTGTACTACCATAAGTATATTCTGAATATACTGTAAATGAACTATCTTCTGTAATACTCATATCAAAAGTTGCATTACCTTTCGGTGCTGAATTGTTTAATATATGTCCTATTTCAACTCTGTTATAAGTATCTACATTTATTGTTTGGTCAATATAAAATGGTATCTGTACTGTTTTATACAACTGTTTCTTATTAGCATCAATAAAATATTTTACTTCTATAATAGAATAGGTATCCGGCATAAGACATGTATTATTAACTTCTTCATTAAGTATACCGGTATCAAATCCTACTTGTTTAAATACAAAGTTGCCATCTAAATCTTTAGAAACTGTTAATTTACCATCTTCTCCTCGTACAGCTTTATCTTCCTCAATCTTCATAGGAATAATATTAATTTCAATATTATTATTATGATTTAATGTGAAATTATCTCTCTTATTACCACCATTAAGTAGTCCTGTTGGATGATATGTACCATATGTATTACGGTCAAGATCATTTGTAATAAGTGATAGATCCTCTAATATACTATTTAAAAGACCAATAATTGTACCATCTTCATTACTCCACTTAACCATATTTCTCTCAAGTCCTTCATTAGAATTATCTAAATCAATTCCAGTAGGTATCAAGTCAATCTCTTTAGTTTGAGCTTTATCCTTAGCTGTAAAAAGATTCTTTCTGTATATTTTTCCCTCACTATGTGTATTCAATTGATTATAGTCTTTTGCATACATTAAAACTGTATGATAGTTGAAAGTGTCATACTGTTTTCCCATATATCTTGTAGGTTTACTATAACCACTTTCTGTCGAAGCTCCTTTATCAACATAAATACAATTCAATAATCCTATCTCGCAAGAACTTTTGTTATGATAATAATGTCCAAAAAACTTACCAAGTCGATTTGGCTGTGATGTTACACACTGAATATCCATATTGTTAAGTGTTATATTACTAATACCAGTATTCTCATCTGTGTTTGAATTATAGTCAAGATACCCAACAATACCTCCCGCTGCATGATCAGAGCGAATCTTAACATCATTTACTTCTATGTTATATAATAGAGTATCTATCGGTGTATATAATGAATAATAATATCCAATTATACCGCCTGCTAATGTACTTGGATTAATTCCAGATGATGCAGTTCCAAGACAAGTACCTGTAGTTATTTTAATATCATGGGCTCTCATACCGTCTCTATATGTACCTACTAACATTCCTGTAGCATAACCACAACGTACATCTACATTAGATATTTCCACATCATATATCTCTATATGTCTTGCAGTCGAACCTTGTTCAATTCTTCCAATTAATCCACCTGCTGCATTCTCTCCTGTGGATGTAACTGTTGAATCAAAAACATATATATCCTCAACATCTACGTTACCTTGAGTATAACTATTGCCCATAAGCATACCTGCCCATGTATTGCACTTAACATTACCTGTTAATGATAAATTTCTAATTATATACTTAGGCTGGTTATTAGCATCTTCCCAGTTTATAGCAGACATATTAGGTATAAACCCTGCAGATTCTATATAATTACTTCCATTTTCACTATTATCAACATTCATAATAATTGTAGTATTTCTACTATTTTTTCTCTTTCCATCAAGAGTATTAACTCTATAAGATGTTTTTTCAATTCCTTCTATATTCGCTGCAAATGCTCCTGGTACATAATTCCAAGCAGCTCCAAGAGCTGTATGTTCTCCGCATGATAAACCTCTAAATTCAAGCTTTATCCTTTCTGCTGCAACCCTATATTCTTTTTGCATATTATATGTACCATCACTTTTAGTCAATCTATAGGTCATGTTATATTGATTTAATGTTGCATGATCATACTTTGAATTATTATATACACTAGGCATACTATGTGTTTTATTAAAGATTAAAGCCGTGTCCTTATAATAATTTGATGCAGTTATAAGTCCATCAGTTCGTCCATCTTCTTCAAAATATTGTAATATAGAAGGATAATTAATACTAGTTCCAGCTCTATCAACTAAATTTACCTCTCCCCAATCTTTACTACCACTTTTTCCCCATACTTTTTCACTTTTCCATGTACTTGAAGATCCTCTATATGGCCAATAATGAGCCTCACTTAAACCTTCTCTTCCACTTAGTGCTCCAGATGATATACCTAAACTTAACAAAAACAACTGCTCTTCACTTTTTATATCTACAAAGTAACCTCCTATTACTTTTGTATCAGAAGAGTTTCCTGTGTTTGTATTCTTACTTATTCTAAGTTTTCCTGCGGCTTCTAAAAACTTTGAATTAATAATATTAACATGATTTGTATATCTAAGTTCCTTTACTGTTTTATCGTTTACATTAGTAAAAGTAAATTGCCTATTTGTCTCTCCACTATTATCTCCATGATATACAATATAAGCTCCTCCAGTTATTCTACCTACCACAGCATTCATATATGCTCTAGTATTTCTTACAGGAGCATCCCCACTACTCGTTATATTAAAATCAGCAACATTATTAACAAAATTATCTGGATCGTCATTACAAGTTCCATCTACTATAGTTAATGAACCAAATTCCATCCTTCCTATATATCCCGCTATGGCAGAGCTATCATTATTATACTTTATTGTTCCACTTACTTTAACATTATCTATAACACTATCTCCACCTTGTGAAAATGATGCCACTAGTCCTACTGCTGCATTACTGTCATTATTCACATTTAATGTTGCACCATCTGCTAATTTAATATTCAAATCCCTTACATATATACCATTCGTATAATGGAATAATCCAAACATACTAACTGACCTACCTGTAAGCTTAGGTAATGTAATAGTGTAAATTTTTTCATTTGCTTTATCCTTACCACTTAGACAACCAGAAAATGGATACGCATTACTTCCTACACCAACATATGAGTTTATATTCTGTTGTACATTACTAGATAAATTTGGGTCATTAAAATCTATATCATTCCCTAGTACGTAGTAAGCTTTTCTTATGTGAGTCATGTCACCATTTTTATTGGCACTTCCCCATGTTGATGAATTCTTTTCATCAAATCCTGTGGGTGCATTACCTATAAACCAGGAGTCCTTTGGTGTATTACTTCCTCCACTTTCTAAACAGTATGATAAAGTAAGGAACTGTTCTGGTTTTGTTAATACATACGGGTCATCCTTTGTTCCTGAACCTTTCGTAATATGACTATATATCATGTTTACAATAACATTCTTACCTTTATATACATAGTTTTTCTTCTTTAACAATTCCAAATTCACCTTATAGCTATATGTGGCACTATTACTATCCGTATTAACTATAATTGGTGTAACATTAGAATCATTAGTATATATATCATCATGTTCTTCATGAGCATCATAATTATACATTGCCGTACCAGATTCAATATTAAAGAAAAACAAACCATACTTTATACCATCAATTGTCCCAGTTGAAGTTTTATAATTTGTAGATGGTTCATTACTCTCACCATTAGCATCAAATGTATTATTCAACGCATCATTTAGTTCTATATTAGATAACTTTGTTTGTGTATTTCCTCCTGATTGAAATCCAATTAATGCGTCTCCTTTAACATTTGTAGTACTTAAAATCTTTACATCATCTATTGTTACTTTTGCATTTCCCGTAATATCTGATATTAATAATGCTGTACCCCTTGTACTACTATTAGTAACATTATGATTTGATTCACTTTTTAGATTACCTATATCTATATGTGATATATTTAAAGTAGCTCCAGATACTCCTGCATATTCATTATAGTCATTATGAGTTTGTCTAACTGTTGAATATGGACATATCAAGGCTCCTCCTAATCCATATTGAAAACCATAAAAATAATAGTTTCCCTCTAGGTGTAAGTTCTTTATACTAGTACTATCCCCCCTTACATATGTAAACAGACCACCATATCTTCCTGATATACCTCTCCTATTATCTTTAAATCCTTCCCTTAACTTATAGAAATCCAATGGCCATTTTTCTTTATCTGTTGTTCCAGCTACATTATTTAAGTTATGAATTAAAGTAGCATCCATATGTATCTTAGGTTTTCTACTAGTAACATCTTCTAATGTTAAATCTGTATAAGTTACTGGTTTTTTTCCGTCTAATACTTTTATAGCATCTACCGCTGCTCTTGAAATCTGTGGTGGGATAGGTGATGATATTCCCTTCTTTTCTGATAAATATTTTTTTACATTAAAACCATATATATTGGTTTTATTTAGTAACGCTGGATTATAACTATATCCATAACCTGTTGCTTTACCATTCACCACCTCTGATGGTGCCATTTCCATATCGGCTGCAATAACTACATTTCCTTGCATAATATTCCATACAGCAGCTGTTATTGTATCAATTTCACTATTACTACACCCTTTTCCTGCTATACCATTAACTATTTTATCTCCTGCTGACGCATATTCTGAAAAGTATTTTAAAAATATAGGCTTTGATGAATTTGACACATTAGTAATAGCTGAATAAATAACTAATTTCTCAGGTGTGTCTAATATAATTGGTGAATCATCTGTACCTTTGCCACTAATATAGCCTCTTGGAATATCCTTTACATTCCAATTACCATTGTCATCCTTATATACCTGTTTACTTACATTATAAAATAACGCACATCTACCTAACATATTATTATTATATGTTAGTTGACCTTCATATCCATTATATGCACTATATATATCTGTAATATCAGAGTAACTTTCCGCTATTTTCGTTCCATCAGAATTAATATTACTTACATTATTAATTGATACTATGCCTCTGTAAGCACTATCACCACTTGCTTCTGTATCACATACAATGTCATTTCCATGATTACTATTCATTTTACAGTTTTCAAATTTTATACCTTCAACATTCATAAATCCATTGTAGAATGCAGCAGCTATACATGACATATATGATGAATTGTTTAAAGTCACATTACTATAAGTAATATTCTTAATATCTACATTACCATGTACCCTACTCCATAGTACTCCACACCATTGGTTAGCATTATATGTTATGCCTTGCACCGTTATATTTTCTAACTCAACATCTACCCAAGTCCACTCTCGTCCCATTATTAATCCACCATCAAATGTATTCATAGTAATACTCTGTGGAGAGGTATAAGTACTATTTCTTATAGATATCTCATTATATCTGTATGCTGTATAACTATTGCTATCACGACCATTCGCTTGATTTACATGTCCTATTGTTGCACCTACATACCCTGTATTACTTGTATAATGCCACTCAAATATTCCACTAAATTTATAATTATCTATATTTACCTTAGTTCCCTCATTATTGCTTCCTCTTAATCTACCTATAAGGCCACCAATATATTGTACAATTGTATCATATTCAATATCTATTTTACCTGTATATTGAATATTATCAAAATTAATTTCAGGACTATACTCTTTATGATATACTTGCCCTAGAATACCACCTATATAACCTTCATTTGATGATCTTTTATGCTTAGTAATATTAACTTCACTGGTAATATCTTTAAAGTCACATTGTAACTGATAATTAACATATGAACTATTAGCTACTCTCTCAATAATATATACTACACCTGCCGCATCATTAGGTGTGCTTATATT
Source organism: Lachnospiraceae bacterium (assembly GCA_015057455.1). Lineage (GTDB taxonomy): Bacteria > Bacillota > Clostridia > Lachnospirales > Lachnospiraceae > SIG301. Next base: position 45,032 of record SVEH01000015.1, read on the forward strand.
ACCTTGCACTGTAAAATTGCTAAATTCCACATCTATTTTATATAAGCTTTCATTATTATCATGAGTTGGAGTTATACCACTTGTGCCAACATATCCCCACAATGCTATACAAGTTTGATTAGTAACTATAGTTCCCATATCTATAATAGGTTTTCTTGTGCCACCACCTTCAGCTGCTACATCTTCACCTATAAATTTTCCCGCAAAAGCCCCACCATAATATACATTGTTTAATCTGTATATATTATATGTAGACATATCTACATCAGCTTTAACTTTAAATGTAGCTTTTCTTAAGTTTGTATAATTAGTTGATGTTCCACCTATACTACCTAAATTGTTTAAACCAAATCTTCCCTCACTACAAAATGCTATTGATATTTTAGCAAGATCCGCATCGTCATCTATTATAAATACTCCTTCAGATTCTTCTGTCACGTAATGATCCTCTATATCTTCTAATCCATGATACATATTGGCATGTGTTCTATCATGATTTTGTGTCACACCTAAACTACCATTTGATTCGTTATATGAGCCCAATTGTCTTCCTATATCTGGCACTGTATACATTGCTGCGTACTCTGATTTAGGCGCTACAATTTCACAATCAGTTGTATCCTCTTCATTTCTTTTATGCCACTTATTTATTATTGTATTAATTTGTGCTCCTAATACATAACCTTTATAATTGGCATCATTCTTCTTTGTTATAATTAATTCACTTAATTCAGAAGCATCAATTTTATTCTGTAAAGTAATATATGTTCCTCTTTGAGCAAATCCAATTACACCTCCAACAGTACTACGATCACAAGTATATTCTCCTCCTACTGTAATACCATTTAAATTAACATATGTATTCTTTCCTAATGCTGCACCTACTGTTGAAATATGTCCTATAACTCCACCAACTACACCATCAGAATTATATAGGTTTGTATCTGTATCAGCAGCATCATCATTATTAGAATCTCCCACACCTCTTATCTTAGCCACTACATTACATTGAAATACATTAACTGTTAACTTGCTTGAATTAACATTTCTAATCTTAGCTATAATACCTGCTGTGTTTTGAGTACCACCTACTATAGATGTTTTATTAAATGTGCTTAAATTCTTTATATTTACATTATTTACATTTACAGCTGTCTCTCCACTATCTCTCACATATATAAAGTTTATAAGACCTGCAACTCCTGAGTCATTATTACCTCCATTATTATTCTTATATACTATTTTATTCTTTTCATTAGTAATCTCACCAATTAATGTTACATTTCCAATTTTGGCTCCTGCTCCAACAAAATAAAACAAATTAGTATCTGTCTTTATAGTTATACTTTTAAAATCAATATTTCCCTTAAATGGATAAGATCTGTTTTGACCAATTCCATAAAATTCTTTTCCACCATATCTTAAAGTTAAATCTAAATTATATGGAGTTTCTACATCTTCTGTTGCCCCTGCTCCTTCTTCAAATTCTACATCTTCATCATCTTCTGTACTTCCATCCCCCGTACTACCGTCATTTCCTGTACCCATATTTCCTGTACCTGCTCTTTTTAATGCTTCATCAATTTCAAAATACATTCCCGCACATGTATTTGTTTTAGAGAATTCCTGTACTTTAATCATATCTTCCTCAGATGATATAATATATGGGTTTTTTTCATGTCCTGGGTCATATTCTTCATTTTCTTTTTGTTCAGCTGTAAGATTATCCTCTTCAAATTTAGTATTTAATTCTATCTCTACTTCTTTTGAATTAACAACTGTAGTCATATAAAGACCTACTCCTGCTGATGACATCATAAATATAACCATTGGAATACCAATAATTAATGCTTTTCTACATTTTGGACTAAGTGACTGTATATTCATAACAAGTTTTTCTACTACAGATGTTACATTATCCTTGATAGTTAAACCTACTAAGCTAATATTTCTTTTTGTATTGTATAAAACTTCTGACTTTAAATCAGGATTTTTTAATCTTAATATTAATTCTTCAACTAGTACACCTGCATATTTTAGTGTAATTATTGTATTTTTACACATGCGTTTAAAGCTGAATTTTTTCAACTCAACTTTAATATCTTTTGCTATATATTTTATATCCTCAAACTTTAACATTCTTCGTTTTATACACTTTAATTTAAAGCTACATTGTCTTATATTCTCTTTTGTATTAGATATAATCTGCTTAAAATTAATTTTCATATAACCTAGTCCTTTCACTTATCCAAACTGTTTCCCTATTATAAAGTCTGCCCCATTGGTTCTTATAAATTCTTATTAGTTGAATTCTGTGTTAAAATCTCATTTAATTAATCCCCACTTGGTAGATTCTCTCATGGCTCCACACTTGATGAATCTACTTGTGGTTCTTCTTGTTGAGCATTAACTATAAGATATACTAAATCAACTTCATTTATAAATTTAGGATCTTGTTCATCTTTATCCCAACTTACCTTTAAACGATATCTATCGTAATCTTCACCGTCTTCACTACTTTTTTTTAACACAAACTTTTCTCCGTCTTGTGGAACAAAATTATCTACTATTGTATTAGTACCTAGTGCTACTCCCGCTCCGCCAGACTCTCCGGTTCCTGCCTCTGTATTTTTTTCCATCTTTATAAAATTAATTACATCTCCTGAATTCTCTACAGTATTCTCACCTATTACTTCCTCTTGTTCAGGAGTTAATTCATCATTAAAGGCATACAATTCATACACTACTGGCAAATTTCCTGTACGTAATAATGATACTGTATAACTAATATCCATCTCTAATTTCTTAGCGCCATCTCCATTTTCATCTCCTGCTTTACCACTTCTAACAAAGAAATCAATATACTGTGTCTTTCCTGGAAAAAGATCCTTAATATCAATCTCAACTGCTTTCCTTTCTTTATCAGTTATCTCTACATAAAAGTCTGCAATTACATCTCTCATAGGAGTAGTGTATACTGTATCTTTTTTTATAAACTTTGCCAATGCTATCCCTATGGGAATACACACACATAATACCAAAGTTAATATACCCACTATTAATTTTTTCTTCTTAGATAATTCAATCTTTGAAAGTTTTATCTTTTTCATAATTCATCTCCGCCATTATAATCAGATTATGGTGTTACTATCATTTTCAGATTCTCTCTAGTCAGTACCTCCTGATGGAGGATTTCCTGTCCCACCATCACCATTACCTTCTGATGAGTCACCACCAGTACTTGTTCCATTCTCGCCAGTACCTTCTGTTGTGCCGTTTCCTGATTCTGGTTCACCTTCATCGTTAACTACTGATGCTCCATTTTCTCCTCCATTTTCACCGTTGCCTTCTGATAAGTCATTTCCATTCCCAGATTCGCCATCATCATTGATTAACGCTGGGTCATCATCTTCTCCTGGAACTACCACTGGCTGTGCTTGACTTCCTGATGCTGTTATAATAACTGTTCCTCTCATATGGTCATTATATTTTCCTATAAAATTATCCTCATAATCCCATTGTAACGATGCAATTTCAAGGTCATTATGTAACAATTCAATTTCTGAATTAAGTATTAACATTTCTTCTTCTGGCATAGTGTCTTCATTTTCTGTTATTTTTCTTTCCAATATCTGTAAATATTCATTTACATCATAAAGCCATTTCCAATATATTGTACTACTTCCAGCATTATATTCTTTTGAATCTACCGTAACTTTTCCATCTAAGTCTTCTGATATAGGGTCTTCACCGGTTAACTCTTCTGTACATAACGAATCTTTATAAAATTTAAAATGTTTTTTTATTAAAAATGTAAAATCATACACTCCTACTGTGGACTCTGGTGGTGTGTCTTCCTGTTCACCCTCTCCTGGCTCATCATCTTCTATTGTTTCCACATCATTATTATCTATTGTTTCTTCTCCATCATTACCACTATCTTCTGTTTCCTCAACTAACTCACTTTCAGGTACACTTATCTTTTTAACCTTATTTATAAGATGTGATAAATCCTCTGCTTTTAAAAATGCATCTATATCCTCTACTGTATTTCCATCCACTTCTTTTGTATAACCTAATGCTTTTATTTCCTCTGCTTTTATATAAAATGTCAAATTATCCTCTAAGTATAATGAATACTCTGTCGCCATATCAGATCTAACATACACATTTGCTGCTCCGTATGTTCCAGGCGCCATTTTTCCTTCAGCTACATTAGTAAATGTTAGTGGTTGTAATGTAATTTTGTCATCGTTAGCATCTCCTGTTGGGGTAGCTGTAACTATAAAATCAAAACTATCTAATTGAGTTTCAAACGGATTTATCCATGCTGTATTTTGTAGAACATACCAAGCTATTGTTGCCGCAACCAGCATGATTAAAAGTACTACTGTAGAAATTAAGATTTTTGAATTTTTCATTAGAAATTCTTTGATGTTTTTTATCTTTACTTTTTTCTTTTCCATTATTCCAACCCCACCTTGCTTATTGTCATAGTCTTATTACTATTTCCTTCAATACTCTTGTGCATGCTTTTAATCTATTACATTTTCTATGCACAATTATTACAATAGTTTCATACTACGCAAGTCTCTTCATTATCTAGCTCTTCGTCCTCGTCTTCATCATAATCTAGTATTATTCTCACAAGATCTATTATATTGACTATTAATCCTAGTAATATTGGAAGTATCATCAATATAAAATAGACTGTTCTATTTGAAAGTAGTTTAAATAACTTAGTTATAGCTCTTCCTAGCCATATATCACCAAGATATTTTCCTATTAATTTTCCTTCTTTAGCCGTAACTGTATCTACACCTACATTTGAATCTCCCTTAGTTACAAATTCTTTATATCCTTCATCTGTTTCTACTACATCCACAACTCTATGTGTATTAGGATATCCTAATATATATGGGTCGTCAGAGAAAAATGTTATTACATCACCTTTTTTTATTTCATCTGCAGGCACAGTTTTTATTATTATACATTCTCCCTTTGTTATGGTTGGTTCCATACTTCCGCCCACTGCTTTTAGAAATCTAAATCCACAAAGGCTAGGTATTTGTCCTATATATGTTGTATAGAATACATAAACCGCTACTACAAATATTACTATATATAGGACATCTCCTGTACCCCTTAAGAATTTTCCAATCTTTGCCTTTATTTTATTATTTTGTACCTTTGTATTATCTTTTTCCGATTTACTTTCAGTTTCTACCTTTGTATGTTTTTGGTCTGATTTACTATTTTTATTTTCTTTAGCAACATTTTTTACTTTTCCCATAACCCTTATCAACTCGCTCTTATACGCTTATTAAGTATCTTTCTTTTACTATTTTTCTTTTTCTTCTTTTCTTTCTTCTTAGCAACTTCTTCTTCGTCTTGTTTAAAGAAGCTCTCCCACTCTTCACTTACTAGTGTTAAGTCTTGTTCTTCTTCTGCAGCCCTTTGTCTTATCTTATTTAGACGATTAGCTGCACCTTCTACTTTTTCTTTATTCTTTTGAGCCTTATTGTACTCTTTTAAAAGTAATAATCGAAGCTCTGACTGTGATATATCATATTCAGTAACCAACTCTTGCATAAAACTCTGCAATGTATTAAGGTTGATTTCCTTCTTTCTCCTTTGTCTATTTAAGTTTATTAAACTTGTTTCATCTAAATATTCTCTAAGTATTATGTAATCAAGCATTATTGAATCAAATATATCCTTTAAAAATTCTGTTTTTGTACTTGAGTCTTGCTCGATTATATCTACTTTATAACCAACTTTTTCATAGGCGTGTAAGAATTCCCATAACTTAGCACATGCTACATAGTCAACATTTTTCTTAATGGCATTTGTCTTAACAATAGGGTGTCGAACTACTGTAAACTTACTCATCTCTTTATAGAATTGTGAACTAGCCAATATATCTAATTCTTTTTGTATAGAAGCTAATCTTCCAAGTAAGCTACTTTTTTCCATTATTGTCTCTTCGTCATCAACCATTTTGTCACGAATTCTCATCTCTAATTTGTAGGTAATATACTCATTATAGTTATCTACTTTTGAATCAACGTTTAAGAATACACCTTCTTCATCGTTTACATTACCTAGCAACACTTCTGCACGTCTATCAACAAACTCTTTTGCATTCTTTATAAGTGTGTAAACAAATCTGTTTTCATATGTATTATTACTATCTTCTTTCAATACATCTAGGAGTTTATCTGGTTGTATTGTGCCATCATCGTTAAATTTACTAATGAATTCTGAATGTTGTGTTAAATGTCTTACTGTCTCCACAGATATTTTCTTAACTTTACCTACATTCAACACTTCCCTTTGCTCTTCGATAAATGTTCTTGGTTTTTCTGCAACCACTCTTATATGTGGCAATGCCAATTCGATTTCAGCAATCCAAGATTCATCAATATTCTTTACTAGTTTTCTGTTAATAAATGATATATTATTATATCCAGTTTCTACTACATTTGAAAAATAGCTATGAAACATATCATTCTCTAACATATCAAATATCTTATCTTTGTATTTTTCATAAATTTCATGACTCATATTTGGCATAATACAACACTCTCCTCACATACATATGAACCTGATTTTGTTACCTATCCCATTTTCTTAAGTTGTAATAAATCGAATTTACATACATTCATATTCTCTTCACCGAATACTTCATTTAGATATAATATAAATCCATCTATTTCATCTTTTAAGTATCCAAGATTTAAACTACTGAATTTTCTTATTATTTTCTTAGCTAATATAAAGTCAATTCCATCTACTTCTGTACCACCACAAGCTACATAACATGGTACAAATGCATATATTTGCTTTAAGATACGGTTACCAAATGTTATTCTAAAGTGTTCAATAACATAGTTATCTACATCTTCTAGTTTTGCTTTACTTTCTTGTGACATTTGATATTTTTCAATTGCTTCTTTAAATAATTTGTCCATATATGAATATCTTAAATGTACTGGCTCTGTATCTGGAGCATCAAATCTCTCTGCCTTACTATCAAGATCAATTGGTATAGCTCTATCGTATACCTTATCTGCAACGGCAAATGTTGAATCATCGTTATTGATTGTTCCGATATACCATAAGTTTGGTGCGATATTTAGAATACCATCTTTAAGATGTTTTGGATCGCTCTTCCATCCAGCTGGTACGATTGCGATATTTCTTTCTTCTGGTCTAGGCATTTCTAGTACAGATAACATTTCTGCAAAGTAGTACTCAACTCTGGCGATGTTCATCTCATCAAGTACGATGGCACGCATATCTTCATAATAACTTGCTTCATAAACTGACTTTAGAAATTCTGTTTCATTAAACTTCTTTGTAAATTCGTTGAAATATCCAAATAACTCTGTTCTATCTCTCCATGCTGGCTGAACGGCACACATTACAGTTGGATTTTGTATAAACTGTCCAAATGCGTATGAAAGTGATGTTTTACCAGTACCAGAGATACCTTGAAGTACTATCATCTTTGTAGCTCCAAGTGAAGCAATAAAATTCTTTATTAAGTTTAAGTCATAGTATAGGCCAAGTCTTGATGCTGAAAAGTTTCTAAATCTTTTACAGATTTCTTCTAATGTAATATCATCATCATACTCTGGTGCAACATATTCTCCTGACTCATAATATTCATCAACTTGTGCAAGTTTTGTAAAACGACCTTCTCCACCTTGAGCACTACCATCATCTTCTCCTTCAAGGCCTGAGCCATCTGTATTTAATAAATCTTCATTTGGCTTATAACCTAACTTAGATACATGCATTGCAAGAAGTTTATCTTTTTCATAACTAACTTTATACATTTCATGTTTAAGTTTTGCTACTTCATCTTTTAATTTTTCATTTTCTAGAACTGGCTGTTTAAAGGCAACTATTTTCTTTATTAGTTTACCTAAGAAGTATACTAATACTACTAGCAATACTATTAATACTATTGCTGTAACACCAAACAGTATCCAACCTACAGCTCCAAAATCTTTTCTATAACTATTTAGTATCTTTCCATAATATCCAAAATTAAATATTGAAACAAATGCCTTCCCTATGGAGGTTAACATTGTCCATAAATTCATACCAATAGAACTCATAAAATCGTAAAAGTAATTAAAAAATGCTGTCATTTTATTATCCTACTTTCTATATATTTTTTGTTCCTATTCTGTTCTTGTTTATTTAAAATAGTTATTTATTATTCAAGATCATTACTTATAAATTGGAAACTATATCCTATATCACTTCCTTGAATATCATTAACACAATCTTTATCTGCTCCTTCTAACCATATAAACATTGTTACTTTTGTGTCATGGTTTGGTTTAATCTTAAATATGTCACCAGTTTCCTTTGCATTATTATCAGGGGATGTGCCACCTAAATAAAATGTGCCAGAAGGATTATGCTTTATAGTCGTAGGATTTGTTGTGGTCCAACCATTACCAGCACTATATTGCTGAGCAGGTGTTTGTGATACACTTTCATTCCAATGTGGCTCTAAAAAAACTTTTTGTGTCTCAGGTTGTAGTTGCGTATTAACTCCTTCACATATAAATCCAACTCTAACTGCTGCTGCTGCCTTTTTATCCTCGTTTTTATTATAAATATAAGTTCCTGTTATTGCTGTATCAGTTTTATTTCCAGCTACTAATTTTACATTTATAGCTTTACTATTAAGTTCAGCATCTACTGTAGCCTTTAAATAAAACTCTTTTTTTATTAAATAACCATTGTTTGCTGTTGTATTATTAATATATCCATTCGTATTTAATTCTTCAATTGTAATAGGCTCTGTTTCATCAACAACTCCATTTTGATCTCTATGAGATGGCTTATAAAAAGTTACCATATCTATTGTAGATAATGGTTTTAAACACCATGTAGATATATCAGGAGTATCATCACTATTAGCATCCTCGTCAAATGCTATTTTATTACCATACACTTTATCTTCCTTTGCAATCTCCAACTTACCAGTTGTTCCCACTTTTAAATTAAATCCTTCTATTTTAGGTTTATTAGTTAATGTAAACCATGCATATGTTACAGATACCAACAACAACATACTTAACATCGTTGTTGATATAGCTGTTAATATTTTCTTAGTTTTCTTTGGGTTCTTTCTCATTTTCATCTTTAGTTCTGATAATTTCTTTCTCATAATTAATCCTCCGTTCACAACTTTAAATCTTTTACATTACTTAGTTTCTATTGTCTGTTTCTCTATTTGTTTGTCATTTTATTTATATTTCTGTCTATTGTTTTCAACTCATTTTTCCTTTTTTATTGCCTTACTTTTTATGCTCCTTACTTATCCTTTTTCTTCTTAGCATCTTCTTTCACGCTTTCCTCATCTGCTAGCTCATATTTTACTTCAAATCCTATACTACCACCTCTAATTGCATCTACACATTCTGGATCTTCTCCTTCTAACCATGCAACTAAAGTGTATTTTCTTTTTTGTTTTGGTTTTATTTTCTTATCTATACCTGTACAAATTACTAACTCTTCTTCATGGGGAGTTGTAGCTAATTCATACAAGCCATTTAAGTGTGTAATTCCTAACACATCCATATCTTTATCTGTTAGATTACTTCTATTTGTTTCGCTAAGCTGTGTTATATAATCTGATTTATTTTTTTTCAAAGCACTAGATATTTTAAAATCTTTATACGCATACTGTCTTTCTGGGCTTCCATCTGGTCTAGGTTTTGCATATATATTTAGCTCATCTTCTTTATAAAGCATTAACCACATAGCATGATCTACATTTTTCTTTCTACTAGTAATACTTACTGTATACTTGTAATCAACATTCTCTTTTCCACCATTTACTACATAAAATGAAAATGCAATATAGTTTTTGCCATTATGTGCACCTTCATAATCTCCTGTATGTAAATCATCTGGTAAATCTTCTATACTTATGTTGTCACAATCATCTATGGAATTACTCATTAATCTTGTCTTATATGCATCATCATTATCTTCTCTATCAGTACTTAGGAATATACCCTTTTCACATATTTCTTTATCTACTTTTACCGTAAGTTGACCATAACTATGATATATTATGGCTATTATGGTAAATATGCCCGTTGCAAATGCACATATCCAACCTATCATTTTGGCACTGTTTTTAAAGAATACGCTACTTCTTCCCAGTTTAAATTCCATAAACCAGTACTTAAGCCTAGCTCCTACTAGTACACCTTTTCTATCTTTCTTCTCTTTTTCTTGTTTAGGTTCTTTGGGTATTTTCTCTTTTTTTGCCTTCATGGCACACTTCCCCCCTAATTTATTTATAAATTACAATATTTTCATCGAATAGTTATAAGCAGTACTTAATTAGGTTATTAGTCCTATTTAAGTATTTTTTTAATGTTTTTTTACAAATTCTCCCAAAAACTTTCTTTCAAATACAAAAACAGCCACATATTATACAACTTAATGACTAATATTTGCCCCAAATCATGTCATTAAGTTATAGCATATGTGACTGCTTGTTTTACACTCTTTTACTTTTTTACAATAATTTATATTCTTTTATAATTTCTTTTCTTTCAGAACTTCTTATAATTTGTAATTTCTTTTGAAAAATTATCTTATCTTTGTTCTTATAACATAAGTCTATAGATTTTCTCTACATCTTCTTGTTTTAATGTAACAAATCCTCCAACTGTACCGTTTCCACCATCTCCATAGCAACAAGTATGTGCCATATACTCTATATCTTCTTCTTTGGCCCCTAGTTCTTCGAAATTCTTAGGCATTCCTATTGATATAAGGAAGTTTCTTAATGCTTCGATTCCTGCTTTTGCTGTTACTTCTGGATGTTCAAAGTCCATTTGACATCCCCATACTCTTACTGCTATTTTTGCAAATCTCATTACATCGTGTTCCATATTATATGTAAATACTGCCGGCATAACTACTGCAAGTCCTGCACCATGAGCACAATCATACACTGCTGAAAGCTCATGCTCTATATTATGGCTAGTCCAGTCTTGGTCTCTTCCTACGCCACATGAATTGTTATGTGCCATCATTCCTGCCCACATAATGTTTGCTCTTGATTCATAGTCTTCACTATCAGCTACTGCTTTAGGTCCCTCATGAATCATTGTTAATAATAATCCTTCTATCATTCTATCTGTAACTTCTACATCTTTTGTATTTGTCAAATATCTTTCATACAAATGTGCCATTATATCAGTAACTCCACATGCAGTTTGATATTGTGGCAATGTTTGTGTAAGCGCTGGGTTAAGAATTGAAAACTTAGGTCTTAATGCTTCACCATGAGCTCCTCTTTTAAACATTCCATCTTCTTTTGTTATTACTGAATCAGGTGATCCTTCTGAACCTGCTGCTGATATAGTTAAAACTGTTCCAATAGGAAGTGCTTCTTCAATAGGCTTTCCTTCATAATAATCCCAGAAATCACCATCATATACAGTTCCTGCTGCTATTGCTTTTGCTGAATCTATTGTACTTCCGCCACCTACTGCAAGTACAAAATCTATCTTTTCTTTACGACATAAATCAATTCCTTCATATACAAGTCCACTTCTAGGATTAGGTCTTGCTCCACCTAGCTCTACATACTCTATTCCTTCCTTATCAAGTGAATCCTTTACTCTCTGAAGTAATCCTGTTTTTATTACACTTCCTCCGCCATAATGTATAAGTACTTTACTTCCACCAAATTTTTTAACATATGCTCCTGTCTCATTTTCTTTTTCCTTGCCAAATACAAAATATGTTGGCGCATAAAATGTAAAGTTATTCATTTAATTGTCCTCCTGTAAGCTTTATTATTGTTTTTATTATTGTTTTTATTATTGTTTTTATAATTACTTTTATTACTATAATTAGTAATAATACTTTTATTTTTTAATCTAGCACATAATGTGTTCTCATATCTCCTGCTCCAGCCAAATTTGATGGAAGTGGCATTTCAAATATAAATGTAAGTCTTCCTTCCCCTTCTATATAAAATGGTACTTCTCCTTTGCTTAACTCGTCTTCAAACTTAGCATATGTAGTTTTTATAAATTCATCAGCAGTTTCTCCATCTACAAATGCATCTGATTCCATTTCTTTATAATTACTTTCTATAGTCTTTTTAAATTTTTCCTTAGCATCTGCGGCTGTCATTCCAACCTCTTTACATAATGATTCAAATGATAGTAACTTACCATTAGCCTTATCTATATTATAAATATAATAGTTACTGTAATCTGTAACATCACATTCAATTGCATCATATACAACCGAAACAACATTGCCATTTAAATATGCTTCGTACTTTGATTTATATCCTATATCTACCTCGCCACCCTCATTTAATTTTTCTGCAAACTTCTTTGTTTGATCATCAAACACTTTCTTTATTTCTGCATTAACCTTTTCCACATCTCCATCTTTAAGGTTAATTAGTGGTGCTTTAAAATCATCATAACTAACACTATATCCGCTTGCTATTTTAAGATCTTTTCCTGCCAATGTTTTATCTGCATAATCAGCATCTGTTACCAATCCTTCTGTCGTATTAGTATTCATCTCAGTATCATCTTCATTCTCTTCAAGCACTTCTTCTTCTCCAGAATCTATTTCTTCCTCTTTCTCTTCTACTTTTTCTTTTACTGTCTGTGATTTTTCTTTCTTTCCTGAACAGCCTGTAATACATATTGTTCCTGCTAAAGCCATTACTAATAATGTAGCTACTGCAATTTTATTAATTTTTATCATAATAATTTTCCTCCTAATATTTCTACCATTATTTAAACCAATGGTGAAAAAAGTATTTATTATACTTTTATATATAATGTATATACACCTTATATCATTATATATTTTAAACTTAATATCACACAATGTCTTACACTTAAATGTTTATATTCCTTTGATTATATCGTAATTTCCTTTTATCACATATAGTTACTTTTTTAAAATATATTTGGATATTTTATGTCAATTATTCAGATCTTACTATATATTTTTTCTCTAATTAGTATCTATAATCATACTTTATCTTTACAATTCCATAAGGTTTATCTTCTTCCATATATTTTGCTATTGGAGAACCTTTTTTACAATGAATAACACATCCATCTAATCCCTCTTCCGTTTGCATTATAACATTTCCAATTTTAGTTATTGATGGTGGAAATGATATATCATCAATATAACTATCCATAAAAGCAAAATCTTCTATTTCTTTTACGCCATTTTTTATTACTATTTTATCTGCCTTACAGAATGCAAATGAACCGCTGCGTATTACTTTTACATTACCACCAACAATAATTTTTTCAACTTTAACAGCTCTTCCCATATCCCATGAAAATGCACTTGGTTCTATACTTTCAACATTCTTAGGAACTGTTACACTTTTTTTCTTTCCTACATAACCAAGCAATTTATTATCTTCTATTGCCCATCCATCTTCATCGGCTATACTATTAATATATTCTAATGTTTGTTTATATTCTGTACTATTTTTCTTTGCTTGGGACCATGTTTTATAAAATGTCCATTTTCCATCATCTACTTGATCCTCTGTCACACTCTTGTCTACAACTAACAATCTACTATTTTTACCATCTTCTATATATTCAAACTCATAATTTGAATACTTTGATTTTAATTTTCCTTTATTATCCTTTAATGTATATGTATAATCTGATATTTCAGATTTAAACTTATCATGTTCTTTTTTCTCTTCTTCAGTTAACGATTCATACTCATCTTTTTGTCTCTTTTTTTCTTCTTCTGACTCATCTATATCTTCATATTCATAAAATGCTGTTCCATCAGCTTTAAATTCATACATTTCTTTAAATGTTTCAAAACAGTACCATTTTCCCAGTATAGTATTATAATCTACATTCTCCACTTTCTCTTCTTTAGCAAGTTCTTCCTCATAGCTTATTTTATTTGTTTCCTTCTTATTTATTGTCCCCCCCATAACCATTGCAATTACTGCTACAACTCCTATAAGTACTGCACCTATAACTAACCCTTTTTTCTTCAGTCCTATCTTCTTATTCTTCTTAAGCTCTTCCATTTGAAGTTCTTCCTTTGGGCTCTCTTCTTCCTTAACTTCTTTAATTATAACTTTTTCCTTTTTAACTTCTTTTTTCATATGCATATTCCTTTCTTTTATTAATAAACATAAACTAAAATATGTAATTGTATACTAAAATAAGCTAATCATTAAATATATTTAATGCCAACAAAAAGTTTTTATTCAAATCTATTTAACAATTAACCTATTTTTAAAATTATTTTATTCTTTACATCATTTTAGAAATTAAATCTAATACACATTAGTTTATTGTACTAGTTTAATACATCAGCTAACTCATTATATGTATATCCTAATGCCTTAGCTACGTTTTTATTTGTACATTTACCTTCATAGAAGTTAACACCTGTTGCTATGGCACTGTTAACTTTAACAGCTTCTTCCAAGCCTAAATTTGCTATTTGTAATCCATAACTAAGTGTAGCATTAGTTAAAGCTATTGTTGATGTTCTTGGCACTGCTCCTGGCATATTACCAACACAATAGTGAACTACACCTTCTTCAATAAATACTGGATCATCATGATATGTTACTTGCGATGTCTCACAGCATCCACCTTGATCAATGGCAACATCAACCATAACCGCACCCTTCTTCATATTCTTAAGGTGTTCCTTGCGTACTAACTTTGGTGCTGATCCACCTGGTATAAGTACTGTTCCAACTACTAAATCTGCCTTAGCCAAAGCTCTTGATATATTCTTCTCTGAAGCATATAGTGTTGTTACACCTGCTCCAAATATATCATCTAAATATTGTAATCTCTGTAAGTTAATATCTATAACTGTAACCTGTGCTCCCATTCCTATAGCTGCCTTGGCTGCATATGTTCCTGCTATACCGCCTCCAATTATAACAACTTCACCACGTTCAACACCTGGCACTCCTCCAAGAAGTATTCCTCGTCCACCATATGAACTCTCGATATATTTAGCGCCCTCTTGTATTGAAAGTCTTCCAGCTATCTCACTCATAGGTCTAAGGCAAGGTAGTCCACCTTTATCTTCCATAGTCTCATAAGCCACTGCTTTAGTTCCTGCTTTAGCTATTGCATCTGCCTGTGGTTTATCTGCTGCAAGGTGAAGATATGTATATAAAATCAATCCTTCTCTTAACAATGGGTATTCTTCTGGTAGTGGTTCTTTTACTTTAACTAACATATCCACACTACCATATACTTCTTCCATTGTAGGTATAATTTTGGCTCCAACTTCCACATATTCTTCATCTAAAAATCCTGCGCCCACACCTGCGCCTTTCTCTATATAAACAGTATGTCCTGCTTTTATGTATTCCAATGCGTTATCTGGTGTAATACCTACTCTGTACTCGTGATGTTTTCTCTCTCTGACAGTTCCTACTATCATCATAATGCCCCCAATTTCTCTTTTTATAGTTAGTAGTATATATAAAAAGGTAATAAATGTCAATTTCAACCTAAAAAAAGACTGTGAAAAACATTTATTTTCTCACAGCCTATATTTATAAAAATTATTTCTTACTTCTAGTTGATAATATTGTTATGATACCATATTCTATATTATTACTCTAATTTTATTTAAATAAAATATTTTATACTAGAATATTCCATTCAACATATTATCTAAGTTTTCAATATTAGGATTCTTAAATACTCCAGTAGTATCCTGTGATGGTTTACTTCCACTTCCTCCTTCAACATACCATGTGTTACCACTTAATGTATAATCTGCACTTCCACTAGTTTCAATAAATGATGTACTAGATGACTTAAGATAAACTATATTATTCTTAAAGTTAAATCCTGTTGTTCTCTCTAAGAATATAGCACAATTCTCTCCCCATTTGTTAGCTTTATTACATATAATTGTATTATCATAAACATTAGTATTGTAATGTTTTGCACCTGTTGAAAGATACGCACCTGCTCCTATTGCTCTACCACAATTTACAACAGTATTACCAAATACTTCAAAATTTTTAACATCTGCTCCTTTTTCTTCTGCTCCAAGCTCAATACCACATTGTGAATTATATACTATATTATAAGAAATTGTATTATCTCTACCACCATCACAATATATTCCTGCGCTTGTTGCGTAATCTGAGTTACAATTCATAACTTTATTCTTAGTTACTAGTATATTTCTTGATTGATTTGTATCTGAACCAACTGTTCCTGTCCAGCTAAAGTTACCACACAAATCAATTCCTATATTTCCAGTATTATCTACTGTACAGTTTTTAATAACGCAATTTTCTACATTACCATCTGTTGTTATTGCTTCTGACCAACCTGTCTTACAGTTGTATACATAACAGTTCTCAATTGTTACATTATTAATACTTGATGAAGAATCTCCTGTAAGAACAATTGCGTTTACACCAACTTCACCAGTTCCTCTACATTTAATGTTGCTAATCTCATTGTTTTTAAAATCAATGTATGATGCTCCACCTTCGAAACTTACACAGCTTCCCCAGTCATCATTTGGTGTATAATCTTTTAAGATAAATCCTTCAAATTTTACATATTTTGCACTTGAAGCAAATGTTACTGTAGAATTCGTAAACTCAACTTTATCTCCTGGATAATTCTTTATTGTTATATAATTTGAAGCTGAACCTTTCGCATCTATGTATAACTCTGCATTAGAATATGCTCCTGCTTTCATATATATTACTGTACCAGCACTTGCACTATTAATTGCACTTTCTAATTGACTTACTGAACTACATACCTTTGCTGATGATACAGCACTTGAAGCACTTTCTACAACTCTGCTATATCCTATATCTCCACTAGCAGTTGGTGCATCAGTACTTCCAATTGCGCTCTGTCCTTCATCAGTTACATCTTCTGTTGTTGAATCTTCTATTTGTGTATCTCCCATTTGAGTATCTTCTGTTGTAACATCTTTTTGTGTCCCCTCTGAATCTCTTGGTATTTCTTCATCTAATATTTCTTCTTCATTAGTAATGCTATCTTCTTCACTATCTTCTTGTTCTCCCCATTCACCTTTATCCCACCATTTGCTTTTATCTCTCCATCCACCTTTTTTAAAGATACTTTCCATTCCAAATCTGCTCCTACGGTCCCCTTTACCTCTCCTAGCTGGATTTGCACAAACTGAAATAGCTGTGAGACTTAAAGATATACATATTACTATTGCAATAATAAATCCTTTATTTCTTCCCTTCAATAAAACTCCCCCTTATTTATTTTTTATCACTCATTAATCTCTTTAATAAAATTTTAACACATTTGTAACAAATGCGTCAATGTTTAATTTTTTGTTAATATTTTAGTGCGCCATTTTTATAAACTTCCTTTTAACAATCTTACTAATACTAATACTAATACTAATACTTATACTAATACTTATACTAATACTTATACTTATACTTATACTTATACTTATACTTATACTTATACTTATACTTATACTTAAGAAAATACAAATACAAAAAGGTACAATAAATATGTATAAATCTCAGAATTATCTACATATCTATCATACCTTTAACTTACGACTTCTTTATTATATTATTTCTTATATTTGTTATTTCTAACATTTTAGTTATTTTAACTCTTATAAATTAAACTTTATCTCATTAAAAATCTAGAATTTAAATAAGCCACCTAATGCTCCGCCTAATCCATCAGTCACTTCACTTATTGGATTATTAATACCTTTGTTCTCTTCTTTGTGACCTGTTGTGGCTTTAATTATCTCATCTGCCATTCTACTAAATGGAAGTGATTGTAACCATACTTCACCTGGTCCTGTAAGTGTAGCTAGGAATAATCCTTCTCCACCTAGGAACCCATTCTTTATGTCACTTTGTAATTGAACATCATAGTTAACTGTTTCGCTCATTGCAACTAAACATCCAGTATCTATCTTTAATGTCTCGCCTTCTTGTAAGCTTTTTTTAATTATTGTACCACCAGCGTTAAGGAATACTACTCCATCTCCTGTAAGACGTTGCATAATAAATCCTTCTCCACCAAATAAACCTGCACCTAATTTCTTTTGTAAGTGAATACCTACATTAACACCTTTAGCTGCACATAAAAATGCTGACTTTTGACATATTAAAGTTCTATCAAATGTATCTAAATCAACTGGTATAATCTTACCTGGATATGGTGATGCAAAAGCAACCTTAGCCTTTTTGTCTGATGCAGCGTTTTGGAATACTGTCATAAATAATCCTTCTCCAGTAATCATTCTCTTACCTGCGCTAAGTAGTTTACTACCAAATCCTTTTCCTTCATCTGCTCCACTACCATCACCAAATATAGTTTCCATCTTAATACTTGATTCCATATAGTTCATGGCTCCAGCTTCAGCTACTACACTCTCACCTGGATCTAATTCAATTTCAACTAATTGCATATCATCTCCGAAAATCTCGAAGTCAATTTCATCAGCCTTAGTAAATACAACACCATTCTTTTGCATAGTGTTTCCACCCATTGGTTGTCCTACATTACCAGCAGGCGCTCCTCCTTGATTAGCTCCACAACTTCCACAAAATCTGCTACCATCAGCAATTTGTGCACCACAATTTGTACAAAATGCCATTTTATTTCCTCCTAAGTATTATTATTTAATCCTGTCTAATATTGAATTATTAAAAGTAAAATATATTATAAAAAATCAATATTAAACCCAATTATTTTTCTCTCTTATATTACACTACTTCTAAGCTTATAGCAACCATTTTTTTCCATTTTTATTTCCACAACTAATCCCCTAACTTCATTGCAATAAAAACTCCAATTGCAAATGTAACTATACTAACAAGTACATTTACCACATTAATAGTTCCCAACTCAGCAACTAATAAAATAGCAATTGGTGATGCTACAATTAGTCCAATAATTGCATAGTATGCATACATTGGGCATTTTTCAAAAATCAATTCAATTAGCTTGGCAATTGCTACTGCACCTATAACAATACCTAATCCCATAGGTACTAAAACACCACATGTCTGTAATAGCACAGGAATATCAAATCTAACCAATGCTTTAACAAATAAATTAATTGTTTCTATAATTGGATTGTAATATCCCATAAGTAAAAGTATCATTGATCCACTTACTCCTGGAACTACCATTGTTGCAGATGCAACAACTCCAACGAAAAATAACTTTATCTCATTCCACAATGTAAATGTTAAATCTGCTGATACTCCTTCTTTTTCACCAAGAGCTGCCAAACCAACAACTAATCCAAAGAAAATTAATAATGGAATTACATATCCCATCTTGAATTTATTACCTTTTACCTTTTTAAGTATTGCTGGCAATCCTCCAACTATTAAACCTATAAAAATTGCATTTGTTGGCAATGGAAAATTCTCAAATGCAGGCTCTATAATAAATGACAATCCTACTAATCCTACAATAAGACCTATACCTATTGGTAGTAGGAACTTAATATTTTTCTTAAAATCCTTAAAAAAGTGAGTTATACAATGCAGCATCTTATCGTAAATTCCCATAGATACCATCATAGTACCTCCACTTACACCAGGTATAATATTGGAAACACCAATTACAATTCCTTTTAAAATATTCTTTATAAAGTCCATACTTTATTCCTTTCTATACCTTTATACTATTTTTTCTATCAAATTTGTTATACTCATTTTAAACAACTTTATACTATTTTATTCCAATCACAGTTGTATTTCTCTATTCCTAACAAATTTATTCTACTATATATAAAACCAATTTTTTACTTTTTTTAGTATACAAAAAAGTAACTTATGTGTCAACGGAACTAATAGATTTATATTTATTATATCTTACATTTTAATTAATATTTAATTATCTACCAAAATCTAATTACTAATTACTATTATATTTTTTATATTGAAGGTTTAACTTTTCATTCTCCTAGCTTTTAATTAAAACTTTAATCTTTTTAGATTATTTTTATAATTATAATAAATCCTTTACTATTTTTTATCTAGCATTTATTACATGTTTGTTAATTAAATGTTACAATATATATATGTAAAAGAATTAGTAATAATAAATTTATGTTAGCAACACTATAAATATATTTTTATTTTTTGATTTAATTATATTTAGTTACTGTAATATAATATTTTCAATAATACTATATTATACGATTTGTAACTATGCTAATGTCTTTAAATCATTAATTATTTTTATGTTTATTTTCAATTTCTAACATTGATTTATATAATTTAATAATGGGGGGATTTTATATGAGGATGAATTTATGGAAAAAAGGATCTAAATTAGTATTGGCAACACTTGTTGCATCAGCTGTTGTTGTATGTTCAAGCACAATGGCATATGCATGTATACCAGGGTCTTCTAGCAGTACTCCATCTTATAAAAAAGAGTGTTCTAAGACTCAAACTACTAACAAAGACTGTTCTAAAACTCAATGTACTATCAAAAAAGAATGTTCTAAAACTCAAACTACTAACAAAGATTGTACTAAAACTCAATGTACTATCAAAAAAGAATGTTCTAAAACTCAAACTACTAACAAAGACTGTTCTAAAACTCAATGTACTATCAAAAAAGAGTGTTCTAAGACTCAAACTACTAACAAAGATTGTTCTAAAACTCAATGTACTCCTAAAAAAGAATGTTCTAAGACTCAAGGCAGTACTAAAAAAGATTGTTCACAACAACAATCTACACCTAAAAAAGACTGTTCTAAAACTCAATGTACTATCAAAAAAGAATGTTCTAAAACTCAAGATGGTACTAACAAAGATTGCTCACAACAACAATGTAACAAATCTACAAATGGTTGTAATATAACAACTCAAGAAAGTCAACCTAAAGACCAATCATTAACTGGAGCTGCAACAGAAGAGACTACTGATGAAACTACTGATGATTCACCAAAAACTTCTGATGAGACTAACATTATTGCATTATTTGCTCTTATGGCAATATCAGGGGCTGTAGTTGTTGTAATGGTAATTCGTAAAAAAAGAAATGCATAATTAGATTTTAAATTAGGTTTTAAACACATAATTTTATATATTCAGTTTTAATAGCTCTATGCCAAAGATAGATATTTCCTTCATTATCTTACTTTCTGCTTGGTAATAGAGCTATTTTTATTTTATAGTTTTTCCCTTACACATTATATTTACACTATATTTTTAAATTATGTTTATTATCTCAATACTCTCATTCCTTTGTGAATTACAATAATTAACTTTCATTTTTATCTTTTTCCATTTATTTCCATTTTTTTCTTTACCCTATTTAAATTATATACTATAATATATCTTGTATATTTTAAAATTAAAAACATCACGTTCTTAATTTTATAATCTATATTCTATAATCTATGTTCAATAATATTTTTAAATTCATTTTATTAAAAGAAAGGAATCTATATACTTATGAAACACAAAAAACGAAGTAATTTTTCTAACAAATTAGGTTTTGTGCTAGCAGCTGCAGGTTCTGCAGTAGGACTTGGTAATCTATGGCGATTTCCATATTTAGCAGCTAAATATGGTGGTGGAATATTCCTATTAGTTTACTTAATTTTAGCTGTTACATTTGGTTTTACAATTATGATAGGTGAAATAGCTATTGGAAGAAAAACTGGATTAAGTGCTATTGGAGCATTTGAAAAATTAGATAAAAAATACACCTTTATTGGATATTTAGCTTCTATCGTTCCAATTATAATTCTTCCATATTATAGTGTAATTGGCGGTTGGGTTATAAAGTATTTTGTTGATTTTATTAGTGGTAATTCTGTCAAGGCAGCTAAAGATGGACACTTTGAAGCATTTATCAGTAATCCTACTCAACCAATTATATGCTTTTTTATATTTATACTAATTACAGCTATAATTGTATTTCTTGGCGTTGAAAAGGGTGTTGAAAAAGTAAGCAAAATCCTTATGCCTGTACTTGCTATACTTACTGTTGGAATAGCTATTTATACTGCTACTCTTCCAGGTTCAATTGACGGATTATTATACTATGTAAAACCTAATTTTAATCATTTTTCAATTAAAACTGTAGTTGCTGCAATGGGACAACTTTTTTATTCTATGTCATTAGCTATGGGAATTATGATTACTTATGGTTCATATATGAAAAAAGATGTAAAAATTGAAAGTTCTGTAACTCAAATTGAAATATTTGATACATGTATAGCTTTCTTTGCTGGTATGATGATAGTTCCTGCTGTATTTGTATTTAATAATGGCGATAGTTCTGCTATAAATGCTGGCCCTGGACTAATGTTTATAACATTACCTAAAGTTTTTAATTCTATGAATCTTGGTTCTGTAATAGGATTATTATTCTTTATTTTAGTGTTGTTTGCTGCACTTACTTCATCTATCTCATTAATGGAAACAATAGTATCTATTATACACGACAAGCTTCATATCGGTAGAAAAAAAGCAACTCTAATTATTGCAATATTTACATGTATAGTTGCACTTCCATCATCACTTGGTTTTGGAATCTGGTCTGGTATCACTCCACTCGGCATGAGTTTTCTTGATTTCTTTGACTTTATAAGTAATAGTATACTTATGCCTATCGTTGCTATGCTTACTTGTTTCTTTATTGGATTTGTTATCAAAACTGATGCTATTGCAGAAGAAGTAAAACTAAATTCATCTTTTAAAAGAGAAAAGCTTTTTGTTATAATGACAAAATATATAGCTCCTGTTTTACTTCTAATTATACTAGTTTCATCTATCCTTAATGCTTTAGGCATAGTAAAGATTTAAGAAAAACTCTAATTTGTAGGTTTCTTGTGCCCCTGTCGTTCCGACAGGGGCATGGTTGTAGTATTTAAGTTTCTTTATAATTTGAGCTATCGCTCAAATTGTGTTTTTTAAGCTCCGCACGAGTTATAGTTTACTATTCTAGTGACGCAATAATACGGGTTCGAATATATATGTTTAATGGACGTTCTCACTTGACTTCAAACCTAATGGATACTAAGTTCTTTCTGCGCTAACGCTTGAAATCACTAAGTACCAAGGTTCTCAGACACCTTTAAACATATATATTCGAGCCCCTTTATTATTTGCTGTGTACTAAAGCATATAGATATAATTATTCTTTGTTTTATAAATCTACCCATGAGAGCTAAATTAATAATTATGGTAAGAATATAAATCTAGTAAAAATTAAAATTTTCTACCCATGAGAGCCAAAATAATAATTATGGTAAGAATATAAACCTAGTAAAAATGAAAATTTTCTACCCATGAGAGCCAAAACAGTAATTATGGTAAGAATATAAATCTAGTAAAAATTAAAATTTTCTACCCATAAGAGCCAAAACAGTAATTATGGTAAGAATATAACAAAAAAGGAATATCTCATAAAAGCTATAATACTCATAAGCAAGGGTTAAAATTTAAGATGAATATAGTATATTTTTCGGGGTTTGCAAACCGTCGGCGTTTAGTGAATACGAGCATATTATGCGAAGTATGAACTTAACGACCGTTACGCTTTGCAACGGAGCGCAAGCGGTGAGAAAAATATATTATATTCTCTTAAATTTGAAACTAGCATAAAAGTCTAAAACTTTCGCAGAGCTAAAAAACTCCCAATTTGAGCGATAGCTCAAATTAAAATGAGCTCGACAAATTAGAGTTTTTCTATTTTCTTCTATACTTTTACCTATAAAATCTATTCATTCTTTATACATTTTATAACTAATAGTCCCTTTAAAACTAACAATACAAATGCTACAACCAGTGCATATGGTTCTCGTGCCATTCCCAAAAATACTACAAGCAACATGCTCATTACCATAGAACATCTTGTCACTAATTTTTGTCCTTTATTAATTTCATATTGGGTCAATGCTATTTTTACTACTCCTAGTACTACAAAACTAAGAAATATTAACCAATAAAGTACTCTATTTATTGATGTACTATCTACATACTCAATTAAATTAACAGAATATATATGCCCATTTATTTCGTTAGGATACAATGGCAAAATAATAAGTAAAATAGCTAATACATCTACACTTCCCATACATATGTCACACATTTTTCTTACATTTGTTTTATTTTCTCTCTCTGCGATAGAAAGTATTTTTTCTCCTGATAATAACTCATCTATTGTAACTGAAAAAAGCCAATTAATCTATACGCTTTAAAAAAATATATAACTCTTGTAGTATATATATTATAAAAGGCACTTATATTATAAAAATTTACATTGCCATTATTTTTTCTTCTATTTGCTTAATTATTTCTTTAAATACCTCATCACTTTGTCCTGTAGGGTCTTGCAATCCCCAATTATCATCAAACTCTCTACCTATATATGGACAGCCAACTTCGCATCCCATAGATATTGCAATATCTGGTGTAGGTATCTTATCATATGTTTTACTATATTGTTTTTCTTCCATATCGATACCATATAATTCTTTCATAATACGCACAGCATCCCTATTTATCTGTGGTTTTGTTTCTGTCCCACAAGAATAACACTGAAAATCATCTTTTCTCAAATAATTTCCCAATGCCTCTGCAATCTGACTACGACATGAATTATGAACACAAATAAATGCTACCTTTTTCTTATTATTTACTTTAGCAAATGGACATCTTTTACCTATACATTGATTATTTTTGTGGGAATATTCGCATACAATATCACTTTTTTTCATACTTATTCCAAAATGCTCATTTACAAAATCAATTGCATTTAAGATAGATAAATATGAATCTCTTTTACAACAACGTGGACCACCTATTTCACCTATAGCCCCCAATGAACGAGATGTCATTTTATGTGATAATCCAAAATTCTTCTCTCCAAGTGGCGTTGAGCCTGAAATAATAGAAACAAACATACCACTACTAACACCTGCACCGCAAGCTCCCCAAAATCCACATGCCCCTCCAGGAACAGATTTACCTCTATTCATCATTTCTCTTAAAGCATTTTCCAATTCAATATCTCCACCTGAATTTTTATATGCTGTAAGCAATGCCATACCCACCATAATATGATGCTCTGGCCCATGCATATGACAAAATGGTTGTGCCATCATCTTATTTATAATCTCTAAAGGATTCTTAGATGTTTCATTTAAACATAAACTATATAACACATCTATACCTTTTGTGTGACATTCACTACATACATAATGTCCCTTTATACAACGAGTTTTACTGTTTTCTTTTTTATGACATATAACACATTCCATCTCTATATCTTCATTAAGATATTCAAGTGGCTCTTTACATATTAAACATTCTTCTTTCATAACTACCTCTTTTTACATTACATAATTTTTTTTCTTTTCACATTAGCCATTCTAAATGAAATCCTACACTTAATCAAGTTGTTTATTAACCACCATATTCTAATTTTAATTCTTACTTTAATTAGGCATTAAAAGCATTTTTGATTTTTTTCTTCTTTTATTTATTTTCTAAAATATAGAATATAAACCATAAAATCTATTATAATTCTATTAATTGTAATAAACTCTTAATACTTTTGTTGTATTTCGTTAACATTTAACTTATACTAGAATTAATTAATAAAAGGGAAAGACATTTTTTAGTTATATTGTTACATAACTAAAAAAAAGAAAAATTTAATATTGAAATGAGGGATTTAATGATAAGTAAAAAGAATATTTATCTGTTATGTAGCCTGTTAACTGCAATTTGTGTTTGTTTTTTAGCTACAAAAAACGCAAATGCTAAGAATGATAGTTTAAAGTTAATGTATAGTTTTAATAACAACATTTCTGGTAATGCAAGTGGAACATTAACTTTAACATCTACTGATGGTAGTTGCGATGGAAGTTATGATTTATATTGGGCTAATGAAAGTGGTAAACTTAATGATTTTGATAAAATCTCAACTTTAAACATTAATGGAACTGAAAGTAAATCTCATACTTTTCTTTCACTTAATGCTATACCACAAGGTGCAACAAAAGTTGTTGCTATAAAAGACAATGAAATAAGTGCTGAATATTCTATTCCACAGGCAAAATTAATATTAGATACTAAAAAGTTTTCATTTGGTGCACTTAGCGATTTACATTTGGACGGTGACGGAGATGATGAATCATCTTCTCAATCAGACTTTGATAAGGAGATTAGTTTCTTTAAATCTCAAAATGTTGCCTTAATAGGAAATTCTGGCGACATCACTAGAGATGGTAGAAATGAGGATATTGATGTTGTTATAAATAAACTTTCTAATGTTAATATACCTTTCTTTACTGCTAGAGGTAATCATGACTGTAGCAATGAATGTTCATCAGAATCAGAATGGAGAAAAATTGAGCCAAATGGAACTATATTTGAAAAGGTAATTAACAATGAAGTATTTGTTTTCATGGGTATGAATTCTGTTGACTATAAAAATCCATTTACATCTGAACAAATATCTAAGTTAAGCTCTATACTAAATAAATACAAAAATCGTAGAGTTTTCTTGTTTGAACATGTATTTGTTGGTGAGACTGGTAATGTAAATGATTTATATTTTGGACCTGGACTAGAAAATAGCGGTACTGCTGCTGACTTCAAAAACTTAATGAAAACAAATAAAAACGTTATATTATTTACGGGACATAGTCATCTAGAGTTCGCTCTACAACGTATAAAAGAAAATGCCAACGTTGCTGAAGCAACTAATGATTTATGTGCTAGGGTTCATTGTCCATCTGGTGCACGCCCAAGAAAAAATGATGCTGATACTTCCGATAATTCAAAAAATACATATACTTATGATGAGGGTGCATTTGGATATCTTATTGATGTATATGATAATTATATTATACTAAAAGGTAGAGACTTCACAGCAGGAAAATTCCTTCCATATTCAACCTATATGATAAAAACAGATGGTACTTCAACACCACTTTCCACAACATTAGGTAGAAATGATTCATCGTCCACTGATTCTCATTTAGAAGAAACTGATATATATACAAATGAAACTGACTTAGGCGATATAACAAACACAACTACATCGACATCTCAAAACAGCACATATAATGACTACACTGCTGAGAAAGATTATGATTACAATGATGATGATGACGATGATGATGACGACGATGATGACGACGATGACGACGATGATGACGACGATGATGATGACGACGATGATGATGACGACGATGATGACGACGATGATGACGACGATGATGACGACGATGATGATGACGACGATGATGATGACGACGATGATTGATTATAAATAAAATACACCAATTCAAAAATCACAGCAAAAGAATTAATAATTCTTCTGCTGTGATTTACTTTTTATCTGCCAAACAATCTTTGTATTAACTTTGTATATTGTGTTTGAAGCATTATTTTAAACTAATACAACTCCACATTCAACAAAAAATAGAAAGCCACCACTTAATTTCTATAAAATTTAAGTATATTTTTACCCCTTCTTAGGAAGTACTCCAGATTCCTTTGCAATATTTTTTTCCTGCGCTTTTACTCTTCGCTCCATCTTCTTTATATCTTCTGATGGTGGAAGTTCCTCCGGTTTAATTCCTCTGGTACCAAGCATCTCACGAACCGTAGTATTATTCTGCACATGCTCGGTAGTAATAGCTCCTTCTCCCTTTAAATCTTTTTCTTCCACATTATAATTGGTCATTTCTGTTGCAAGATTCTTGGCTGCAATCGTAAGCGTTGGCAAAAAATCTGCTAACGGTCTTTTATCGTTTATACCAAGTTTATTTTTTATTTCTTGCGTAGTTCTTCCACCAAATAATGCCTGGTCACCTTTCGAACGAATACGTCCAAAACCAGCATCATCCACACCACGCTCATAAATATTTTGCGATAACCTTTTTTCAGATTCTCGTAGTTTCCCTCTTGCTTCTGTCCTTTGAATATAGGCAATTCTTTCTTCTATCAATTCTTGTTTTCTCGTCTGTACAGCAAAATAACTTTGTGCAAAAGCAATTTCTTCTTTTCGCGGATCTCCATTTTGTGCAATAAGATAACATGCATATCTGGTAAGCATAATATCATCCACACCTCGCATCGTATTACTACCTATCTCAACCATTTTGACGGCGTCGGCAAAATGGTCCGAAATCTCTATTTCTGCACTTTTACAAGATTCCATAGCTCGATTTATCGCATCATTAAAACGACGCCATGTTGTATATCCTAAACATCCCATAAGTTCTCTTGCATACCAAAATTCAACCGTTCCATCCTCTGTAGTATGCATAATATCATCAAACGTTTTTTTCATAGTACTTATCGTTTTCTTATCCACTACTTCTTATCCTCCGTCTTCTCTTGATTTTTTTTATCAGCCAACTTCTCTATTTCTATCTTATATGCCATCAAGCGCAAAAGATATTGTGGAACTCTACGTTTGCCCAACTCCCAGTCTGTTACTGTCATATAAGGAATTTCAAAATACTCACAAAATTCTCTTCTGTTCATGCCGGTACTTTCTCTTAATTTTCTCAATTCATCTCTTGCTTCCATAATTCACCTCTTTATGCATTGCATAAATACATTATATATCGTCTATTAGCTTAGGTCAATAAAAATCGAATAAAGACCAACTATTCCGCTGTACCTTATCCGATTTTTATTCTCATTTCTCTCTATACATAATCAATATATTTAATTTTATAATTGGAAATTTATATTACATTCCTTATCATTCTTTAATTCGATATTGGTATTCAGGTATATTCTTAATTCCGTCATCTAAGATTTCATTCCCTAAATATTTAAAACTGCCATCTTCTTCAAATCTTACCGTAAGTTCATGAGTAATGAATGCATCATCGCAAATTACCATATCACAAACAGCCTCAACTGTTAATGTAACTGTACCATCTTTATTTTCTTTAATGCCAACAACCTCTGGCATAGACGTTTCAAAAAAGGTAGGTGTATAATTAAGAGGCCCCAGTCTTGCCCAAAGATAAGTCTGATTTTTCTCATCAAATGCTGCGTACTTTCGTATCTGTTTCTCTTTTATTGGGAGATACTCCATAATTAAACTTTCAAATTCTTTCTTTGGTACACCATCTGTATAAACTTCAGAATTGAACTTTTCTCCATATTTCATCTCATACAAATATTCAACCATTCCGTTATAATCTAATTTACTCATATTTTCTCTATTCCAATTAGAACATAGTATGTTCTGTCCCTGATATCCAAGTCCCAGAACCAGGCATTCAGATATTTTTCGATGTTCCTCTGGCATAGGTTTTATTCTAATTAAACAACTTCCATCCACAATTTCAGTAACCTCCGGTGGTTCTGGCACACACAACTCATAACAAAACCATCCTTTCTCCGTATATTTCCATTCTTTAAGTCTTGTGTAAGATATATATGAGATACCAGGCTTATTATCATTCCAACTTCCTATTGTACTTATAACATACATATCCGTTCCATCAAAAATGAATTTCATTCTAGCAAGTCCGCCATCTTGATGTACTTCATAAATTACTACAGAACCAACTTTTCCTTCCATACATTCTTTCAAAAAATCATCAACATTTCTATAATTCTCCATATTAGCATACGCTACCGTCGTTGTAACCGCATGTTCTTCTGCCTTTAATTTTCTTTGCATTTCTAAAACAGTTTTATTATCTAATACAACATTAGATGCTGCTCCTTTATCTGCAGTTTCATAAATGTCAAAGTAAAGTTTCATCATTTTCCTACAGTCGTTCTCAGCTTCCTTCTCTTCTTGTTCATCTATAGGCAGATCATACCCCTTTTTCCACTGTTCATGGCTTTCTTTGGTAACATTTTTTGATTCATCCACAATACGATCTTCTTTTTTGCAAGCACAAAAAATGCATCCAATAAAAAATACCATAATTAACAACATACTTTTTACTTTAATTAAAACGGGGATGCGGACAAAATTTTGGACCTGATAGAAGTAAAATCAGGAGGAAAATATGTTTTCATATGAAGAAAGATTAAAAGCAGTAAAATCTGCCAAGACCAGAGAACTTAACCGCAACGAACAAAAGGCGAAAATGCCACAAAATACAAAGAAAATGAAAGTACCCGATAAAATATCCCATGAATTTTGTGTACCCATAGAAAATGTGAAATATTTCGATGATTTTAAGCGTAACGCACGCTATTGGAACATCATTAAAGACTTAAATAATTACTATGTCCGACATAATGAAAATATTGTAGGTTACAGGAATGTTTTTATACATATTATGGCTACCTTCCTAAAAAGAGTTCATAAATCCTTAGATAAAGCAATAGATTTCATAGAACCTTATTGTACTGTTGATTTTTACGATGAAGCAGTTAAAGCAGTCACTAAAATCTATAACAGCAATAAACAATACAATTACAACAATGATACAATAGCATTTCTTTTGTATTTTACCGATATGGATTATGCACAATCTTATTGTTGCTATAACGATTCCAAAAGATTACAACGCAAGAAAGAATCCAACCGCAGAGCCAAAGATAAACAATTTAAGGAAGCCAGACAACAGCGAAAGGAAAACAGAGAAAGCATCAAAACATTTATAACAGAAAATCCCTCCATATCCATTAAGGACATCGGTATTATTTTTGGTGTATCCGCCAGAACCATTCAACGCATCAAAAAGGAACTACGAGAAGAATAAATTAAGCAGGGCATCACGCCCTGCTTTAATATTCTGCAAAACTAGAATTTTACACATATAGTATTATCACTTTAGGAACTTAATATTAGTTGTTTATACGTTCCATTCTTTGCAACACTAAAATAATCGGCATTATCAACATCCCACAAAAAAATTACTAACGCCATGGATAAAATCCCACGGTAGTCCTGCAATTATCCATGCAATCATTCCATCGAAACTTAATCCAAATAAAAGTGCTTGTGCTGGATCGTAAAGTGTGCCAAATAAAAAACCATGACATGCATTCACTATCATATACACAATAGGTTTTACTGCCTTGGGGATGTTCTTTGGAATCAACATAGTAACTCCCCATAAAACTGCCCATAAGTACAAATATGGAATCCACCATGTTGCAAAACCACTAAGCAGTCCATTAAGCATCACATATATATAAACAGGAAATAATGCTTTCTTTCTGTAAACCACAGTAATTGCAATGGTAAAAACTCCTAGTAGGTGAACATTCGGAGCTATCTCCATTATAACTTTTGAAGCATACATAAGTGCTCCTAGCATTCCAAATACTGTAGTTTCTCTTACTGTAAGCTTCATTACTTTTCAACTTTAAATGTGTATGTTGAACCCTCTTCAATATTTGTCGAATCAACACCAGTTGAAGCATATTCACCATTGATATAAAAAGCCCAATAGGTCTGGTCAGTAGTAAGCGTCAAATCAAGCACGCATTTAATACCTTCAGTTAAAGAGCTATAATCTTTGACATGGAGGTGTTATCTATAATGAGAACTAAAGAAGAAAAATTAAAATTAATCGAGGAATATAAAGCA
>SVEH01000016.1 GCA_015057455.1 Lachnospiraceae bacterium
ATAGAAACACTTGATCAATATATCCACTGGTACGGAACTAAACGACGAAAATTAACATTGGGAGGACTTAGTCCTCTTCAATACAGAGAACAATTAGGCTTATTAGCTTAAAGACTAAATAAGCAAAAGGGATACGGTCCAAAAAAACATCCGCATCCCCATTCCTACATCCTTATAGTAACATTTGCAATATTAATTTCTACCCTTTTTTAAAAACATGTAAATTACAAATCCCATAATAGGCAAAATAACATTAACAATTAACCATACATTCTTATTCTCACTATTTTTTTCGCTCTTGTATATGTACATTTCCGTCAAAATCCATAACCCCAAAGAAATTACAATAAAAAGGGTCGTTATTATCGCTAAGTTCATTCCAACTACTATCATTATATATCATTCCTTATATTTTTATTTTTTTCTTAAAACCACTTTTCATACCATTGAGAATAATGTTTAACATTCATCCTACATATAGTCGTATGGCGTCATTTATATCTATAATAGCAGATCACTACTGCTAAATTAATGTTTGTTTAAAATATATACATCCAATACTTATTTTTGTGACTCGGTTTTAAATACTGAATTTTCTTCGCTTACTCCTTCCGTACTTTCTTTCATAAATAATATCTTGATTGTAAGCATTATAATCTTTAAATCCATATATAAAGAATAATTTTCAATATACATTAAATCCATCTTAAGTTTGTCACCTAATGTTGTATTATATCTTCCAATAACCTGTGCATAACCAGTTAATCCAGCTTTTACCTTCATTCTATATGAAAACTCTGGCATCTCTTTAAGTAACTCGTTGATTATCTCTGGACGTTCTGGTCTAGGTCCAACAACTGCCATATCACCTTTTAAAATATTAAATAACTGTGGTAATTCATCTATTCTAAAACGTCTAATAACATTACCAATAGGTGTTATTCTATCATCGTTTACACTGGCAAATCTAGCTTTACCATCAGCTTCAGCATCTGTTATCATACTTCTAAACTTATAAATAGAAAACTCCTTACCATCTAAAGTACTTCTAACTTGTTTAAATAGTGCTGGTCCACCATCATATGATTTAATTAATATTGCTGTTACTATCATAATTGGTGAAGTTAGTATAATACCTATTAAAGATATTATTATATCACTTAATCTTTTTACTACACGTTGTTCAAAACTAAGATTCTTACCTTTTATTAATAATAGTGGCGTATCAAAAGTTGATATATCACTTGATCCTTTTAAAAGAATATCTTCAACTGTAGGTGTTAAATACACTCTTATGGATTTCTTGAAACAATATGAAATAACAGAATTTCTAAAATCACCTGTTACATCACATAGTACTACTGCCTCATAATTCTTTATTTTTTCTTTAACAACACTTAAATTAGTAGTTTTTAAAGTTGCTGCAATTATATATCTATCTCTACGAGAAAACATCTTAGCTATAAGTGTATTTACTGAACTGTTACCACCATATATCATAAGAACTTTACGTGGCGGGTAAATGTAATCATATACAGATTTTGATAACATAGTAAATATGAAAATTATAGAAATCTGCATTAAACACAATAAAATCATTGGAACAGCGTTCTGCATTCTGTATGCTAGCAATGATATAATTACATATGCTAATACATTAACCATAATCATAGCAATTGTCTGTGAATATATAATATTCGTAGTTGTAAGTGTTGCTATTCTAAATCCATCATATAATACAAAAAATACTAATATTAATACAGTATACATCAAAAATATCAATATATTACCGTTTTTATAATAAATTGGTTTATTATTAATATAACCATAATAGTTAAACCAAACTACAGAGAATAATGCTGTTAAGCAAAACATCTCTATTAAATTCATGCTAAATAAAATAATATGCTTAAACTTATATTTGTTCATATATTGTCACTTCACTTCCGTATAATTTAAGTTATATACATTAATTACCAAGATATAGTATAACAAATCATATAACCTTTTGGCAATAATAAAGTGACAATATATTAAGTTATATTAAAGTTTTTATTCTCATATCACTTTATTCATATACTGGAATCAATAAATAATTCCCTTCAACTATGTAATCTGAATTAATCCCGTTGATTTCTTCTATAATATTCATATATTCTTTAATCTCCATATCATTAGGACAATATCTCTTTGCAATAGACCAAACAGAATCATTATGCATAACTTCAACACTTTCATATACATAATTCTGCTCAGTATCAGCATGTACAATTATTGTACTATTATTAATTATAAATAATAACGCTGCTCCAACAAGTAACGTTCCTAATATAAGCATTCTCTTTTGTACTACTCTTCTACTTTGTAATCCTTTCATAAAAACCTCCAAATAACACATATCGAACAAATGTTTATGTGTCTATTATAAGAACAACCGTTCGAAATGTCAATACCCTTTTTTTCGAATATGAAATTTCGTCAAATCTCATATCCATTTTTATAAAATGATGCGCATTTAATATATTCTTAGTTTATTTTGTAATAAACTGTTATATATCATCGACAATATCTAATTATACTCATTTTTTTGAAAAATATACTGTTTTAGAACATTCTTAAGATTTATTTTAGAAAACATCTACTACTTCTACATTAGTTGACAAAAATGGGTAGAAATGGGAATTAAATTCGACATAGATTCGACAAAATATTTATATACAAACTATAGTTTATATCACTTCGAACTTCCCAAAACTCTTGCCAACGAGTCAAAAAAGAAAGCTAAAATTAGAAACAAATAAGGTGCCACATAGCCAATTATCTATGCGACACCTTATTTGTTTGTATTAGGATATATTAAAATTGATGATTTTCGTATCTCATTTCACGTTTTGTTTCTTTTAATGTTATTGAGCCTGAATATTGACCTTTTCCTGTGATAACATATGTATAAGTTACATCATATGTATTTAATTCTCCATTAGGTCCTTCTATAGAGCCTACTAATGTTTCTTGTTTATAATCTACTACTGAATAATTATTTTCTGGTAATAGTGTGCCATCTTTATATACCCTTACGATACCATCGTTTACTTCAGCTGTACATGCATTAGCTATATTAATACCATTAATATTAAACTTAACTTTTGCTGTACCTCTGTAATCACCTTTTCCTTTAACTTCTACAGTTCCTTGACCAGCATCAATATTATTCTTATAGTTTACAATATAGTCAACACCATATTGTAATTCTGTGCCCTTATAATTTACTGTAGGCACCGGTTTACATTCCTCACCTGTCCACTCAAAAGATGTTTCTGATAAAACTATAGCACATTTCTTTACAGAAACTCTCTTGAAGAATGAGAAAATTCCACCTGAACCTGTTTCTTCATAAACGGTAGCTTGTGTTTCACTTGGAGAAGCATTTGCCGATGAACTTGTATTAATTGCAAATGCCACCGCCAATGCTAAAGTCATTGATACACATACTCCCATAATTTTTGCTAATTTGTTACCCCTTCTTTTCATACTTAAAATCCTCCTAAAACTATAAACTATTTATTATCCCTTTCGTAACAATTAATATATTTTGTCTACCAACTATTCTTACGTTAAAAACATTATATAATACAAA
The DNA here is from genome assembly GCA_015057455.1 of Lachnospiraceae bacterium. Classification (GTDB taxonomy): domain Bacteria; phylum Bacillota; class Clostridia; order Lachnospirales; family Lachnospiraceae; genus SIG301. Next base: position 3,638 of record SVEH01000016.1, read on the forward strand.
AAAATTAATTACAAGTCAATTATTTCCAAGTAAATATAAGAAAATACAATTATAAACAATTATTAAATAAAAATATATATACTACCATTTTATTTCAAAGAAATTACAAGTGTTACAATTTTATTTCTAAACAAATACGCAAATAATAAAATATTAATAAAAATTATTTTTTCGAACAAAAGTTTGACTTATAATAGCCATATGTGCTATAATTATCGAGAGTAGCGAATGCATGTTCACATTAAGTGTTAAGAGATATTCGTATATATAATTTAGTACTCACATTTTATAATACATATTATGAAGTATTTGTATATATAATTTTCATAGGGTTAATTTGATAAGTAAGGAGTAATTTATATGTCATATGGTAAAATTTCAAGTAAACAACAAGAGATTTTAGACTTTATTAAGAACGAGATTATTAACAAAGGGTATCCACCTGCGGTTAGAGAGATTTGTGAAGCAGTTAATTTACGCTCTACTTCTTCTGTTCACGCACATTTAGAAAGCTTAGAAAAGAATGGATACATAAGACGTAATCCTACTAAGCCTAGAGCTATTGAAATTGTAGATGACGGCTTTAACTTAGCTCGTAGAGAATTGGTTAATGTTCCTATTGTCGGTTCAGTTGCAGCAGGACAACCTTTACTTGCAGTAGAAAGTATAGAATCCTATTTTCCTATACCTTCTGAATATATGCCTAATGAAGAAACTTTTATGTTAAAAGTAAAAGGCGATAGTATGATTAATATCGGAATTTATAATGGAGATAAGGTTCTTGTAGTAAAACAACAAACAGCTAATAATGGAGATGTTGTAGTTGCTTTAGTTGAAGACTCTGCAACAGTAAAGACATTCTACAAAGAGGCAGATCATATAAGACTTCAACCAGAGAATGACTATATGGATCCAATCATTGTAGATAACTGCGAGATATTAGGCAAAGTAATTGGATTATTTAGAATGTTTGACTAATAAATCTAAGTTTTATGTTCCCTTAATGAATTTTTGTTGTATATGAATCTGTACAACATACATATTTTTAGAATTAATACTTTTATAATATCAGAATAATATAAGAATATAGTTAAAAAAAAATAATAAATAAAATATACTATAATTTAATGATATCCTAAGCATTGGCATTAAATTATAGTATATTTTATTATTTCATTGTATTTTATTGTTTTACGATTTTCTTATTTTATTCAATCAACAATCTCCAATTGTGATTTTGCAAAATTACAATTTCTCCGTTTTACTTCTAACCTAGTATAGACTACTTACGCATCTATTATATAGAATATTTTACATATCCTTGTAAAAAGTTTTCTAGTAACGATAAAGTATCCTATGAATACCCCTATCATATTAAGTAATATATCATCTATATCACAACTTCCATAGTGAGTTAAATATTGGCTCACTTCTACTCCAACAATTACTAGGAAGTTAACTATAACAACAACCCATTTTCTTCGCATTATTTTAAATAAACACCATAATAATAATACCATTGGTATAAAAATAACGATATTCCCTATTATGTTTGTTATTATAAGTCCTTTGTTAAGATATCCATAATTCCAACTGTTTATAAACAGTTTTATAGTTGTAAATGGAATTAAATTAATATCTCTCATATCCTCATGATATAAATTACTAGAAGAATAATCTGTTCTGTCTATAAATAATACTTTTAATAAGGCAATTATATATGCAAGAAAGATTACCCATAATATAGTGTTCATCATATTTACTTTTAATTCTTTTCTTGTCAAAATACTTGCTAACACCATTGTACCAGATATTGCAAGAACTGCAACTAAACATAACAATATAACAGTTCCTCTATATGGAATTGATATATCATTGCTTATTTTGTCTCCTAGCATTATCATAATAAGAACAATGGAAATAAATATTAACAAATAACCTATGGTTTTTTTAACTATATTCTTCATTCTTAATTCTCCATTATGAAAACATCAACACAATATCATTAACTTCTTAATTCTTAAAGTCACTTACTTGTTTAGCATCTCTCCATATGTTATCTAAATTATAGAATTCACGATCATCATTTGAGAATATATGCACTATTATATCATTATAATCCATAAGAACCCATGTACTATTACGAACACCTTCAATTCTTGATGGTTTATATCCCATATCACCTAATTTTTTATAAACATTATCTTGTAATGCTGTAATTTGTGAAGTACTTGTTCCTGTAACAAGTATAAAATAATCTGCAATTGTTGTAAGTTCTGATACATCAAGAACTTTTATATTATGACCTTTCTTTTCATCAACAGCACCATATGCTATATTTACCATGTCTTTTATTCTTATTGATTCATTTTTATTCATTGTCTTACTCCTAATGTTGTAATATTAATTTTCTGTCTTTTATATTTACTATTTAGTATTTTGTATTTAATGCATATATTATTATAATTAAATACATATATTATTATATTAAAAAATTAATTCTATCCTATATAGTAATTATACGTATCTAAAGATATTCCTTCTAGTTTAATATCTTTAGATAATAGATATCCGTTCATATTCTTTATCTTATACACAACAGCTTTGTCTATATCATCAAAGGCATAACGTCTTATTTCATCTAACCCACTAATAACCTTTCTATTAGGCTCTATATAATCAGCTATGTAGAGAATTTTCTCTAATAGGGACATATTAGGTCTACCTGTAGTATGATAGGTTATTGCGTTTAGTATATCTTCATCTGTTACACCGTATTTTTCTTTTGCGTAATAAGCTCCCAACTTACCATGTAGCAAATGAGGTTGTGCTTCTTCTTCTTTTGTAATTTCAATGCCATATTTGACACATTTTTCATAAATTTCTTCACCTGAAAGATATTTCGCACAGTCATGTAATAATCCAGCAAGTAAGGCTTTGTTAATATCAATATTATATTTCATAGCTAATGCTGCAGCAGTGTACTGCACACCTATTGAATGTTGAAATCTATAAGGTGATAATTTCTTTCCTAATTTGTTCTGTACCTCTATTAATTCTAAATTTGCTGCTTTTGACATAAATGTCCACCACACATTTCTATAAATTAATTATATACCTTATTATCCATAATATATTTATAAACTTTAGAATCTATATTATGGTGTTTATGATTATAATCCCTATATATTTTTCGAAGCTCTGTAGAAGATACTTTAATTTTATCCATATTTAATATACTTATATTGACATTAGTGTATTTATTCTTTAAATATTCACAATGGGTATATAATTCTGATTTATTAACATCATCCCTTGATGCAACTACAAAATGTGTTAATGAAAATAAAACTTCTGGTTTATACCACTGTTCAATATTTATAAGAGAATCTGCACCTAATATAAAGAAAAATTCATCATCTGGGTACATTTCTTTAAGATAAGCTAATGTATCTACTGTGTAAGTTGTTCCATCTCTTTGTAACTCAACCTCAGATAACTCAAATTCTTTATATAAATCTATAGCTAGTTTTATCATATTAACTCTATGATTTTCACTAGCTATATTATTATTCTTCTTATGTGGTGGGTTTTTTGATGGCATAAACCACACTTTATCTAAATTAAGTTGTTTATATGCAGTTTTTGCAAGTTTTATATGTCCATTGTGAATGGGATTAAAAGTACCACCCATTATTCCTATTCTCGACATATCAATTCCCCCTACACTACGATAATTTTATATGCTTTGTTTCTTATCTTTTGGAAGAACTATTTTTCTATCTGCTTCGTCCTTTGCCTGTTTATAAAGAACAATTTTCTTACCAATAACTTGTACTACTGTAGCACCTGTTCTATCAGCCAACACATTGGCAATCTCTCTTGGATCATCGATACAATTCTTTAAAACACTTATCTTTATAAGTTCTCTATTATTAAAAGTTTCACTAATTCCCTGTGTAAACTCAGGTGTTAAACTTGCTTTACCTACATTAAAGATAGTGTCTAAATTCATAGCTAATCCTTTTAAATGTGCTCTTTGTTTACTTGTTAAATCCATTATATATCCCCTTTTCTATTTATAATAATCAAATTGTAATCCATACATTCTTACAGTATCACCGTCTTCAATTCCTAAAGCCTCTAATTCATCTAAAATACCATTCTCCTTTAAGAATTTTTGGAAGAATAAGAATCCTTTTTCTGATTCTAAGTTAGTATATCCTAACATTCTCTCAATACGAGGTCCTTCAATAACATACATATCTTCTTCTTCATCGTATTCAACTGTATATGGTTCATTGCTAAATTCTTCTTTATGTTCAAAATATTCTCTTTCAAATATAACAGGTGTATCATCAAGTGAGTTAAGTACTTCTCTAACATGATATAATAATTCCTTAACGCCCTTACCAGAAACTGCTGATATAGGAAATACTTTAATTCCCTTTGGCTCATATTCATCTTTTAACATAGATAATACAGTTTCTTCTTCGTCTCCGTAAAATACATCTGTTTTATTAGCTGCAATTATTTGAGGTTTCTTCGTTAAACCTATATCATAAGACTCTAATTCCGCATTAATTGCATTAATATCATTAATAGGGTCTCTTCCTTCAGTAGATGCAGCATCTACTACATGTATTAAAACTTTTGTACGTTCTATATGACGTAAAAATTCATATCCTAAGCCAATTCCTTGAGAAGCTCCTTCTATAAGTCCTGGAATATCTGCTATAACAAAACCATCTGCACCTGGCAAATCAACCACTCCTAAATTAGGATTAAGAGTTGTAAAATGATAATTAGCAATCTTTGGTTTTGCGTTAGTTACACGAGATAGGAATGTTGACTTTCCTACATTAGGAAATCCAATAAGACCCACATCAGCTATAACTTTAAGCTCTAATGTAACAAACATCTCTCTTGCATTCTGTCCTGGTTGAGCATACTTTGGTGCTTGCATAGTAGGTGTTGCATAATGTTGGTTTCCTTTACCACCATTGCCACCACGCAAAATAACTTCTCTATCATTGTCATGAGACATATCAGCTATAACTTTACCAGTTTCAGTATCTTTTATGATTGTGCCTTCAGGTACTTTAAGGATAATATCTTCTCCATCTCTTCCATGACAACGTTTCTTCATACCATCTTGTCCATTTTCAGCACAATATTTCTTATTGTTTCTATATTCGTTCAATGTATTAATACTTTTATCAACAACGAAAATTACATCTCCACCTTTTCCGCCGTCACCACCATCTGGTCCACCAGCAGGTACATATAATTCTCTTCGAAAACTAACGTGACCGTCGCCACCTTTTCCCGATTTAATAAAAATTTTCACTCTATCTGAAAACATATTACCCTCCATTCGAAGTGTTTTCACACCACAATCAACTTAAACTAACCAACTAAATATCTTTTAAATAACTATTCCTCTTTTGAAAATAGCCCCATTTTGGTAAATAAATGTCTGAACATAAATCTACTTAAATGGGGCTAAATGATAATATCTCTATTTCTCTACAGGATAAACAGAAGCTTGCTTCTTATCTCTACCCTTTCTTTCGAATCTTAAAACACCATCTACTAATGCGAATAAAGTGTCATCGCCACCTCTACCAACATTAACACCTGGATGAATTTTAGTTCCACGTTGTCTATATAGAATATTACCAGCTAATACAAATTGTCCATCTGCTCTCTTAGCACCTAATCTTTTTGACTCAGAGTCTCTACCGTTCTTAGTAGAACCAACTCCCTTTTTATGAGCAAAAAATTGAAGGTTCATTTTCATCATGTCTTACACCTCCTTGAATATAAGTCTAATATATTCATCTCCATATTCTTTAACAATCATTGTTAAACCTAAAATCATAGATTTTAGTAATAATTCTGTTTCTTTACTAGGTTTACCCTTAATCTTAAATTGGATAAAACCTGTGCGTTCGTTATCTTTCATTACGAACTTGTCGTTAGTGTACTTTTCAATAGAATTAATTGTATTAATTACTAATACACTAGTGGCAGAACATATAATGTCCTCTCCATGTTTAGCATATCCAGCGTGGCCTATTGTTTCAAAACCAACTATATAATCCAATTTCCTCTTTTTGAAAATTACGATATCAATCATACTACACCATCCATCTTAGAATACACAACTAAAATTAAGCATTGATTTTCTCAATTTTAACCTTAGTATATGGTTGTCTATGACCATTTTTCTTGTGATATCCAGATTTTCTCTTATAACGATACACGATAACTTTCTTATTCTTACCTTCTTCAATAACTGTTGCAGTAACATTAGCTTTAGCTACTGTTGGATTACCAACAACTAACTTATCACTGTTTACAGCAAGAACATGATCAAATGTAACAGTCTCTCCAGCTTCTACACCAAGTTTTTCAACTTTGATTACATCGCCTTCAGATACTTTATACTGTTTACCACCTGTTGCTATAATTGCGTACATATGGCACCTCCTACTTTACATTACTCGCCAACTTCGGTGTCTATAAATATAGAACTTATACCTCATTGTGCGGCACACTGATATATATTAGCATTCATCATTAATAATGTCAAGTAGCCATATAACTTTTTCTTTATTTTTATAGCCTTTTTATACTTTTTCTAATATTCATCTTTGTACAATTATATTATACTGCATAAAGATGAGTTATATTTATTCTTCTGTCATATTTAATGCTGCATTTAATACTTCTACACGCACTTTCTTTTCTTCGATTAATGAAAGTATTGCAACACTTTCTTCTCCATTAGTTATTACTGGTTTATCTGTTGAGAACACTCCTTCTGTAAACAACAAATCTTTCATATCTATTTCATATACATTGGCTATTTTGATACTACTAGATCTTTTTTTAATCATTCTCTTCCAATCATATATAATATCACCATCTCCATCGCCATCCTCATCCTCATCATAAAACGCCGGACATATTATATAGTGAGAATTTGTTTTCATAAGTCTTTCGAAAGTATATAACTTTGCAACATTCTCCGCACTAACTGTGCATGTATATACTGGAGTTTCTAGTTCTGCACCAGTATCCTCATCATACATTTTTCTACTATTTCCTAAAACAACTCTATATTTAAATGGTTCACTTGCATCTATTTTCTTTAATACACGAATTCCTATATAGTTATTGTTATCTTCATTGCTATATTTTTCAATCCAATGGTCAAATATCATTTTTCCAAATTTTTCGTTTTTAAATACAAATGCAATTATAGGAAATGTTCCAGCTTTATTAGGTATATCTACTGTATCCCACACAGCTTCATCCCATAAATGAACATCAACTACACAATGTCTCAACTGTTCTTTTATACTATCGCTTTTTTCAAATGTTGCACGCAAACGTCTCTTTAATTCCAAGATTTTTTTAGCTAAATTTTGGTTAGGAAATACATCATCAATGCTTCTATTTGACAAAATGTTATCATATCCAGTTGTAAGTAAATTATAATTAAATGTATCATTTCCAAATACACTCATTGCATTTACAAATTCTGCTGCAAGATATTCATTACGATTTAAATAATCTTGAGCATCCAATGCCATTTTAATCTTATTAAATGATATCTTATGTCTAAATATAACCCCCATAATATTATTTACAAATTCGACAATATGTCCTTGTAATATTTGTTGTTGTGAATCTAGATTTTCTGCATCAAAAGCTCCAATTTTAACAATAAATTGAGTTTCATAGATTTTAGAATGAGTAACATTTACATTAAACATACTGTCTTTATCGTGTAGTACATAAATTGTTATTTTCTCAATTTGTGGTTCATTGGCTTGAGCTTCATTTAATAATGATTGCAATACAGCATATAACATAGACGCATATTCTAGCGTTATTGCCTTATTTTCAACATCAATTTTTATTGTACAGCCCATAAAATCTAATTTCAGATGAGCTTTATACTCTACACCGTACCATGGTTGTAGATTTTCTACATCGCCGCTTACAGGTTGTTGTTTCCATTTAGCTACATATTCATCAAATGTATTTTTGTTATTTTCTAATGCGCTAAGTAATTTTCTATCATAATGCCCCAATTCATGTTTAACGGCAATATTAGAATAATATAATCCATATTTTTCAAAATATCTAGATAATTTTCCTATTTTCTCAAGTTTAACAAGTGGCGTTTTATATATTAATACTGCTAAACCGAAATCATATGTATCCTGACTCTTTCCAACATTTTCATTATTAATTTCACGAATAATGTTTTCAATACAAAAGAATCGTGTAGAATACATTACTCTGCCTAAAGATAACTCCACTGTTTTTAATACACTAGCAAGTTTTATAAAAATCTTTGATGTTAAGCCTTTTTCTTCATATAATTTTATACATTTTGTTAAACCATATGTATATACATTTCTTGCCAACCAAAATAATTTTTTCTGATCAAAAATTTTTCCTATCTCATAAAGTGTTTTAGCTGCCAAATATTCTCCATACTCAGAATCTTCATTATTAAAATATTTTAATGCCTCATTAAACCAAAGCATATTATCATTCTTTTTGGCCTTTGTAGCATCTAATGCTAGTTTTAAATATAGTTTTCCTATCTCTACTTTATCAATATTGTTATCATTTAAAACTTTTATAAAATTGTCAATACATACTTCAATTAACTCTTCCTTTTGTGAAAAATAATATCTATCTTCCATAAAAAACATTGCAAAGTATTGTAGTCTGATATCTGTATGTCCTACTATTTTAAATAGCATTTTAGAATATGTATCCATTCTCTTTGATTTTTCATCTTTTGTATACATGCTCAAAAACATATTAGCATGTGCTATCTTTATTTCATCATCTTCAGTAATTTTTTCGCTTGCTATTAATTCATATACAGCATTAATTCTATTTAAAAATCCACCTCTATCCTCAGGTGTTGCATCTAATTTTCTAAGCATAACCCATAGTATTGTATTTATTTCATATAAATCTGAAGTGTGTTCTTCTTCTAAAAATGTACATAATACATCAAAACATTTAATAAATCTTTCTGTACTAGAATCTCCAAAAAAGTATCTAACAGCACAATCAAATAATAAATTTTTCAATTCTTCTTTTTTACCATTAGCTTTAAGTATCTTCTTATACTTTCCTGTATAAACACATCTTTTATCATTTAAACTGTCTTCCTCATCAAATTGAGTATTCATTTTATCTAAAAGATAAAGTGCTGTTTTAAATTTAGAATCAAGTTCATCAAAATTAATAGTAGTGTCTTTTATTACTGCTGTACTATTATCATCGTTTTCTTCACCATTATCTTCTAAATATCCATTAAGTAACTCATCTATATTATGTAACTCTTCTTCTAATGCGCTTTTATGACTTTTATATACACTAATATCATCTTCATATATTAGATTTTTAGAAAGCCCAAATACATCTAATGCTATATTCATATATTCATCTTTTTCAAATATTTTATCAATTAACCATTTTCTATCAAATAAATGAACCTGAATTTTATTAAGAGATAAATATTTTGTTTCATTGTTAAATAATACTTTTGGAATAATATCTTGATTAGTAATAAAATAAAATTCTGAAAAAACAGAACTACCTTCATCTGTGTATTTACGAATATCATTTTCATAATGTCTCATCCAATTAGGGCGTGTATTTATTCTAAATCCTATTTTAGAACCATTTATACCTTCTCCCATATATAATGGTCCCTCTGTACATTTACCATCTTCTTCGTTATACAAAGCTAATCTCTCACAGATTTCTAAAGAAATAATTCTTTTGCATACATCAATAAACCTATCCTTAGCCTCCCTGCTAGACAAATCATGAAGATAATAATCAAAATACTCCCTTGTAATTCTTGCATTTTTTAAATAAAAATAATATGGATTAAATACACTATCTATTCTATTTAATTCAACATTACCCATCGTACATTCCTCCAATAAAAATCCAGTTTCTATCTTAGAAAATCTCAATTATTATTAATAGGTTATAGTCTACAAAATCAAAAAAGTATATGTAGACATTCTACATATACTTTTTCGGATAAAATATGTAATTTTTTTACATTTTTATATAATTTATTGTCTTATATTATTACAACTTCACTTACAATACATATTATAATGCTTCTGGTTCTGGCTCACCCTCTGATTCCCCTGAATCATCAGATTCTTCGCCTTCATCTTCGCCTTCATCAGCACTCTCTTCGCCGATATCAGCACATTCATAAGTATTTACACAAATACATTGATACAATATAAGCATTGCATAAATTGCAACTCCAACATATGATAAACCATAGCACAAATAGAATGATGCAAGGTTAGCAGCAAGAAGAATTATAGTTCTAATTATCATACATGGAAGTGTAAAACATTTTAGTCCCTCTATAATTAATCGAACAATCATAAATATAGTAAATGCTAACATAAATTGCATTATCCAATGTATAAATTCATAATTCCTACCTAATAAATTAAAACCCTTATATAAATAATAATCTACGGCATTCTTATCAAACATATTGGCTATTATTAAAAAGCTTCCTATCATTGCACCAGGCATTACTCTTGCTATTGAATTAATATAAGGATTATCTCCTCCATCTTTTAGACGAAATACATTACTATCAAGGAAATTTACTAAAAATATTGTCCCTAGCATAAATAATATAGCTACTGCCACACATGTATTATATCCTGTTTCTGTGCCTCTCATTCTAGCATCATTTACAAGAGTTTTCATAGAACGCTTAAATGGCGTTGTATCACTTAATATTGAATTATGATAAAAATTAACAATATCTTCATAATACACTTTCTTGCTATCAGTCATAAGCTCAACTAACTTCTTACCATTTTGATTAGTAAATCCTAGTAGTTCTACTGTGCTACCTTCTGGTAATGTAGTATATCTAATTTTGCTTTTTTCATCAATTGCCACATTCTTCTGAACTACCATATCTCTTGATAATATCTCATATTCGTTATTCTTTAATAATTTTTCCTCATAGTATTCATCCTCATAAATCACATCATCTTTCATGCCATTTTTTTTGGATTTACTTCTATAAGAATCAACTGTTGGAATATTATCGTCTTCAATATCTATTACATCTTTGTCCTTCTTTTTAGCATAATACTCGTCATCTGTATTACTATAATAGACATCACTATCATAGATATCATCATATTCGTTTTCTTTGTTATAATCATTACTATCTTTATCACTATCAACATCACTCTTATAGTAACTATCACTATCTATTTCACTTTCATAACCTTTACTATAGTCATTATCAATATCACTTTTATAATTTTTATCAGAATCATCTGATAGTGGCGATTCTATATTATCTGGAATATCTACATTAACTGTTTCATTTGAATTGTAACTATATGCCTCGGTTTTATCGTCATTTACATTAACTTTAACATCACCATAAGATACTCCTGTTATTGTTATAATACCCATTGCAATAAATGGTACTAGTACCTTTAATTTATTAAGCTTCATATTTATCCATCCTTTTCAATACTCGCTCATATTGTCATAGCGTTGATAAGTTTTTTGTATCTAATTACAACAGTCCCTCGTAAATATGTCTATCTATAGGTTGTTTTATTTTTTGTCTTGTAACTTCTACTAAATTTAATTTTGTAATATCCACAACACATGCTTTTACATAATCTTGAGATAAATAATTGTCAAAAGTGTTTAATAACATCTCTTTATTATCTTTATTCTTCATATCAATAAAATCAACAATTATAATCCCACCTATATTTCTTAATGATAATTGGTTCGCAATCTCTTTAGCTGCTTCTAAATTAACCTTTAAAAATGTTTTTTCATTATTACCTTTAAGATTAATAGCCTTACTTGTATTAACATCAATTGCTGTAAGAGCTTCTGTTTGTTGAATTACAATATTACCACCTGATTTTAACCACACCTTATTCTTTAACAAATCTCGAATGTTTATTTCAATACTATACAACTTATTCAATGATAACATTAAATCATTATAATGTCTAAGGTTTATATTATTTTTTTTAAATTCAGGCCCAATCGTATCATAAACAACCGCAAATAGATTATCGTCCTCAATTACAATTTCCTCAACTCTTTTTCTTAACATATCTTTTATGTCAACAACATATTCTGGTGGATTTTTCTTTATACAAGAAAAACAAGTTGAATGTTTTGCTTTATTTAATATATCGTTATACTCATTTATTAAATTCTTTATCTCATGCTCTAAATCATTCAATTCCATATTTGCCGCATCCGTTCTGACAACAAAGCCATAACTTGCTGTTAAAAATGGTTCTACACAATCAGTTATGTTCTTTCTAGTGGTAGCATCTTTTATCTTATTAGATATACCTACATAATTCTTACCATGTGTTAAAATTATATTGTTGCCTTTGATGCATATATTTGTTGACACAACTGGAGCCTTTTTCTGCTGTGCCTCTTTTGTAACTTGAACTAATATTTCATCACCAACTTTTATAGTAGAATCTTTCTTATAATTAAGAAAAACTACATCGGTGATATTCTTAATATCTAAATAACACATAGTTTGATTTTCTATTTCAACAAATGCTGCACTTATATTATTAACGATATTTTTTACTTTTCCTATATATATATTATCTAGAATATTGTGTTTATTCTCTTCACTTACATTAATTCTCTTTAAAGTAAAATCTTCAAATAAACAAGTAAAAATCCTATCTTTTATTTTACTTACAATTATTTTACTCATATATTTCCCATCCAAATTCTGTTATAGTACATCTACATCATTTAAAGAAATTAAATTATCATCTTCCATAGAATACATATCTACTCTATGAACTTGATAAGTGTATTTGTTATATTCTATACCTACATAATTACAAAACGCCTCCATAATAAGCTCTGGCTTTAAATTTGTAACGCTTCCAGCAAGTACTTTAAAATAAACACTGTACTTATTACAAAAATCTGTACATACAGTATCATTATCTAGCTTGTCATCAAATGAGTATTCTAAAATCATTGGCTTAATATCTACTTCACTCTCAGTTTTTTTACTCTTTTTAAGTATAACAATTTTATCTTCATTCATAAATTGAGTAAATTTAGTAATAAATTCATCCTCTTTACCAATAAAATTAGACTCTAAGTAATCATCTTTAATTCTAACTACATAATCCGCTGCTGCCACTTTCGACATAGATTTCTTGGCATCATCTCTTAACTTTACAAAATCAAGAATTCTAACACCATCTACCATCTGTTCATTTAATTTATTAATTATAACATCTCTATCTATATCAGAGTTTAAAGAAATATCCAAATATTCACCATCACTTGTTACACCAAGTCCTAAAGGTGATGCAAATGACATAATCTGATGTGGATTATATCCTTCAGAGTAAGCAATATCAATTGATGCTCTTCTCATTGCTTTTTGAAAATATCTCATTAAATCAAGATGTCCTATAAATCTAATAACGCCATATTTAGCAAATTTAATACGAGCTTTCATTATTCATTACCTCCTCTTTTTTGCGTACATATTCCTGTTTTAAATGTATTAGCTCCACAAACAGAACACTTCATCTTACAGTTAGGTGTTACTTTTTCATTCTGTGCATTCATATATTCATTCCACAAAAATTCTTTAGTCACGCCAATATCTATATAATCCCAAGGAAGTATTTCTTCTTTTGAACGCTCTCTAACAGTATAAAAATCCATATCTAGATTGTTATCTGCAAATGCTTTTTGCCATTTATCGTAATCAAAAAACTCTGACCATGCATCATATAAGCAACCATCCTTATAAGCATCTAAAATAACCTTACCTAATCTTCTATCACCTCTAGCAAATACACCTTCTAACATAGTTGTTTCAGCTTCATGCCAGTTATATTTTATACTTTTTTGATTAAGCTGTTCTCTCATCTTACCATTTAAGAATCTTTGTTTATCTAGAAAATCTTCTCTAGATGCCATCTTAACCCATTGAAATGGTGTAAATGGTTTTGGTACAAAAAATGATGTACTAGACACAATACTAACCTTGCCATTTCTTTTATCCTTAGGAATTGTATAATATTCTCTTGCTATTTTATCTGATAATACAGCAATTCCTTCTATATCTTCTTCTGTTTCAGTTGGTAAACCAAGCATAAAGTAAAGTTTTACCTTATTCCAACCACTTCTAAATGCATCCATTGCACCGCTTAAAATTACTTCTTCTGTTAAACCTTTATTTATTACATCACGCAATCTTTGTGTTCCTGCTTCTGGTGCAAATGTAAGACTTGATTTCCTTACATCTTGTACTTTACTCATTACATCTAATGAAAATGCATCAATTCTCAATGATGGTAAAGATATATTAATTCCCTTAGCCTTACATTCATCTATTAAATAGTAAACTAAATCTTGTAATTGGCTATAGTCACTTGAACTTAAAGAACTTAATGAGATTTCCTCATGTCCCGTTGCTTCTAACATCTGAACTGCAACTTTTTTTAGAAATTCCACATTTCTTTCTCTAACGGGTCTATACAGCATACCTGCTTGGCAAAATCTACACCCACGTATACAACCACGTTGAATCTCAAGAACAACTCTGTCTTGAGTAACCTTTATATATGGAACAATAGGTTTAGTTGGATATGTTGTTTCTGACATATCATACACTAATTGTTTCTTTATCTTAGATTTTGCATGTTCATTATTAGTTTCAAATGATTTAATTGTACCATCTTCATTATAAGCAACATCATAAAATGCTGGTATATATAATCCTTCTATATCTGCTGCTAGTTCTAAAAATTCTTTTCTAGAATAACCTTTATTTTTGCATTCTTTATATAAATCCAATAACTCATCATATGCAGTTTCTCCTTCTCCAATATAAAAAATATCAAAAAAGTCTGCCAATGGCTCTGGATTATAGGTACAAGGACCTCCACCAATAACAATAGGATCCTCATTAGTTCTATCTTTTGCCATAAGAGGAATATGTGCCAAATCTAAAATTTGTAGTACATTAGTATAACACATCTCATACTGAAGAGTAATACCTAAGAAATCAAAATCTTT
Organism: Lachnospiraceae bacterium; assembly: GCA_015057455.1. GTDB lineage: Bacteria > Bacillota > Clostridia > Lachnospirales > Lachnospiraceae > SIG301. Next base: position 18,806 of record SVEH01000016.1, read on the forward strand.
AATAGCTGATTGAGTTTCTAGTGAAAATAAAGGAATATTCTTCTCTCTCATTACTTTATCTAAATCTACCCAAGGAGAATACACACGTTCACAGTATGTATCTTTTCTTTTATTAAACATATCATATAAAATTTGAATTCCCAAATGTGACATACCTATCTCGTATACATCTGGAAAACACATACAAAAGCGTATATCTACTTCATCTAAGTTCTTCTTAACCATATTTATCTCATTACCTATATATCTTGCTGGCTTATCTACCGTAAGCAAAATATCATCTGTTAAAGCTAACTTTGTCATAATTTATCCCTTTCTATTCATCCATTGCTTATAACATACTAATATAATATATTAATATTACATACTATATATAGCAACAAACTAACTTCTAAATATAACTACACACCATTCAAGTTTATAATATGATAAAAATAAAATCAAGTATGAATTTATCTTGAAACTTATTACAATATATGGTAAATTATTTGTTGTAAAATGTAGCATAATAAAGGAGTTTGTATAAATGAGTAAGAAAAACAAGAAATCAAATACTTCAAATAAAAAGAATAATCAGATTACAAATAATAAAGAAAATAATTCTACAATTAATAAAGATAACAATAACTTAAATAAAGAACCTACTTCATCTATTGATAAAGAGACTAATACCACAAAGGAAAGCGAAACTATTGATAGTACAACTTCTACTGAGGTAAAAGATATAGATACCCACAAACCTACAATTAATGATTTTATGGGTAATGGTAATGATGTATTCACCACATATAAGAGCAAATACGAGAATACTATGTCATCAGCCATTATACTTTTATTCTTTGGTATATTAGGTATTTTATCTACAGTTGGAATGTTAACCGGTTTTATTAATTTGAATTTATCAGCTTTTCAACATATATTTTTAACAACACTTTATTTAATCTTTTTTGCATATGGTATTGTTTCATTTCTAAAAGCATTAGATTATAAAGAGATGATTTCAACAGAAAACACTATGGAAGATACAATTGATAGATATCTTGAGAATCATATAACTAAAGAATATTTAGATTCCATACACGACAACTCAATGTCTGAAGAAGAGAATTATGTATTGTATATAGAGAAAATACAAGCTATGTTCCTTAACGAGAATCCTGACTTTGATAAAGAATTAGTAGAATATCATATTGATAATTTCTTAAATGAGAACTTTTAATATAAAAATTTTTCATATATATATTTAACTATTAATTATAAAGGTTATAAGGTTTCCTTTAATTAAAGGAAGTATAATTTCACAAAACAAAAAGCTATAATATATGAACACTTTAATTCATAATTTATAGCTTTTTTGTTTGTAAAAAGTTGTTTATATTATTAATATTATTATCTCAAATCATTTTGACATTATTCCATGCTAACAGCATCTTCTATAATTTCAAAATCATCCTCTAAATCCTTATGTGCTTTAATTGTAAATGCTACAGCTACTAATAAACCTATACAAAGAACTACTAAACCTATTACAAATTTTAAAGAACCAAATGACTCAAAAGAATCTTTTGCAACTAATGCATTAGTTGATGAATTTTCATTTGACAAACTATCAGATGAATTAATATCTGCTGTTACTGACATAGGTACTATACCATCTTCTATATCTGTAGTATTAACTTCATTTTCAATCTCTTCGTTATTAATTGTAACTTCTGTATTCTCACTTGTTACTTCTTGTTTTTTTACAGTTGTTGCCTTTGTTGTATCAGAATTATTACTAGTTTTTGTAGATGTATTACTTACAGGTTTAGTATCTACTGTTTTATATGTATCAGCATTACTTATTGAAGTCATTTCATAAGTTGTAGTACCATTATATGTTGGATTGTATTGACTAGTTGTATTACTTGTACTATTAGATGTATTCTCTCCCGTAGTACCAATTGTTTGTGAATAATATGAGTTATCTACAGGAGTTGAAGTTGTTGTATTAGATGTTGTTGTACTTCCTCCTAATAATGCTTGTTCCATTTCTTTTAAATCTTTATCTAAATCTTTAACGATTTTATCTAGAGCTCCTTGAAGTTTTTGCTCTTTCTTTTGAATTCCTACTGCCTTGCCTTTAGGATCTGCATATGTATCTGTTGCTATACATCCAATACAAAATGCTACTACTAATGCAAATGTTAATACATAACCACCTTTTCTCATAGCTTCCTCCGTTCTATGAAACTAATTTATACTACCTTTAAATTAGATATCAAAATTCTATTTCACTAATCACCGTAATATTATTATAACCTTTTTATAACTATTTGTAAATACTTTCGTAATATCTTTTTAATATTTTTAATATTTATTTTTTTATTTATAATATAATAAAAACCTTTTGTACTAATAAATATTTTAGTACAGTTTCTGATGCTATACTTATGCTCCAAATTAACATCAATAACATATAATTCCCCATTAATAATGCCTTCTTATGTCCATACTTTCCTTTACAATCTTCTAAATATAATAATTTAAATATGCAATATAAATATATATACTCATGAGGAAATGAAATAATAAAATAATTTATTATTCCTATAAATTGCATTTCAATTACAAAAACAGTAAGTACCAAACTTATTTTTAATCCTATGTAATATATCATCCCAATTTTTATTATGTTAGAATATTTTGTTTTAAACAGCATTATTAGCCCTATAAATTCAATAATTCTAATGGCAAATCTTTGTTTTATGAAATCATCCAAATTTATATTATATTGTTTTATTGCAAGTAGCATCTCCTTAGACATAATTCTATTAGATTCGTCAAAGCCTATAAAATTGTAAAGTAGTAGAGTTATTAAAACACCTACTACCATGCTTATTACAATATTTATATGATACTTATTTAAATAATAATACTTAAACTTAGCATTTTCTGTCACATTATCATCCCCAAATAATCCTATTATTAGTTTACAAATATCCTTGATATTCTATCTAATTATTTCATTCATATACCTAATTATATTAATATTGTTACTTATAATATTGTCACTTATAATATTATTACTTATAATATAGTTACTATATAAATATTAATCCAAATATTTATGTTTATATACTTTATAATTATTTATTATATATTATTTATATGCCTGTACAAAGTATTATATGACAATTTATAACTAACCATAATTCTAGTTTTTATATTCGTATTATTAATAGTATCTGGCCCTTTACAACTGTATCGCTTTAATTATTTTGTTTACTTACAATTAAATCATAAGTTAGTATTGCAGATATTGTTTTGGTGTCTTGTATTGTACCATTCAATATCATAGTCTTTATTTCATCTAATGAATATTTTTTAACATCTATAAATTCATCTTCATCTAAATTCTGTTCCTTCATTGAACCAACTTTAGCATAATACATATAAATAATCTCATTACAGTATGCAATAGCAGTATATATATTTGTTAATGGATGAATTTCTGTTATATTATATCCTGTTTCTTCTTCAACTTCTCTCATTGCACTAACCATTGGCTCTTCACCTGGATTTATTCCACCAGCTGGAATTTCTAAAGTTTGTTTTCTTATAGCATTTCTATACTGACTTACTAATATTATATTACCTTCTTCATCAACTGGTACAACAGCAGCAGCCCCTTTATGATCAATATAATCCCATATTACAGTATCTCCTGTAGGAGTTTTTAATGTATCCTTATAAAAATCAATAATCTTGCCCTTATACATAAGTTCTCTATCTAAAATTTCAAATTCTTTAATATTATTATCCATATTATATTCTCCAATCTATATTAAATTTCTCTCAAAAATAAACTTCAAATTTTCTATAAATCAAAAAAGCTAAGGGAAAACCCTTAGCCTTTATTTTCTTAATTATATATAACCTTCTTTAAAATCTATACTATAATAGCTTTAACTATTTTGCGTACTCCACTACTCTGCTTTCTCTAATTACGTTAATCTTGATTTGACCTGGATATTCTAATTCAGATTCAATCTGTTTAGATAAATCACGACCAAGTATAACCATATCATCATCTGTGATTTGGTCAGGTACAACCATAACTCTGATTTCTCTACCTGCTTGTATTGCAAATGATTTATCAACGCCTTTAAAGCCATTAGCTATATCTTCTAATTGTTTTAGTCTGTTTGTATAAGTTTCTAAAGTCTCACGTCTAGCACCTGGTCTTGCAGCAGAGATTGTATCAGCTGCTTGAACTATACATGCTATTAGTGTTTCTGGCTCTACATCTCCATGATGTGCTTCAACCGCATTAATTACGATTCCAGACTCTTTATATTTTCTACATAAGTCAACACCGATTTGTATATGTGAACCTTCGATTTCGTGATCAAGAGATTTACCAATGTCATGAAGTAAACCTGCTCTTTTAGCTGTTCTTATATCAGCTCCAATTTCTGCAGCCAATAAACCTGATAAATGAGCAACCTCTATTGAATGTTTTAAAGCGTTCTGACCATAACTTGTTCTGAACTTCATCTTACCTAGTAATTTAACTAGTTCTGGATGAATTCCATGAACACCCACTTCTAGTAATGCAGACTCGCCTTCCTCTTTAATCATTTCTTCTACTTCTTTTTGTGCTTTTTCTACCATTTCTTCAATTCTTGATGGATGAATACGACCGTCCAAAATGAGTTTTTCTAATGCTATTCTAGCAATCTCTCTTCTTATTGGATCAAATCCAGATAAGATAACAGCTTCTGGTGTATCATCTATAATTAAATCCACACCTGTCATTGTTTCTAATGTACGGATATTACGGCCTTCACGACCTATAATACGTCCTTTCATTTCATCACCAGGAAGTTGAACAACTGAAATTGTACTTTCAGCTACATGATCTGCGGCACACTTTTGAATCGCAGTGATTACTAAATCCTTAGCTTTCTTCCCTGCTTCATCTTTCGCTCTAGCTTCATACTCTTTAATCATTACTGCTGTATCATGTTTAACATCATCTTCAACAGTTCTTAAAAGATATTCCTTAGCTTGTTCAGGAGTTAGTCCAGAAATATTCTCAAGTTCCTTAACCTTCTGATCTTTGATTTCATTAAGCTCATTCTTTAACTTATCAATCTCAGCTTCTTTGGCTTGAACTTTAGCTTCTTTCTTTTCTAAAGATTCAATCTTCTTGTCCAATGTCTCCTCTTTTGATAAAACTCTTTTCTCGTAACGTTGTATCTCTGCTCTACGTTCCTTTGCTTCCTTATCCATCTCATTCTTAGAACGAATAGATTCTTCCTTCATTTCTAACAATGCTTCTTTCTTAGTAGTTTCTGCAGCTTTATAAGCTTCATCTATAATAGTTCTAGCTTTTTCTTCTGCATTACCAACCTTTGCCTCATATACTTTCTTTCTATAAGTAATTGCTGCAAAACATGAAACAGGAATTGCGATAACTGCTGTTATTATAACTGCTACAACAACTGGCATAACATTAGCTCCAGATGCTGCAAGAGCAAAAATAGAGTTATTCATCAATGGCACATTAGCACCTCCCTATTTAGTTTTCATAGTACAAACTATAACACCTAAATTTTATATGTTTTTCCATAAAAAGTCAAGCATTATATTTGTCAATTTTATATATCTTACAAATTAGCTTTTAATTTAGGCGCTTAATTTATCTTTTCTAGAAAGCCAAAGTTTTTAAATGAAAATAACATATTCCTTGCAAGTTTATATGTTGATTCTACATCATCTGTTATTACTGTAATGTATACGCTATCTTCTATAAACTCTATCCTTGATATTCCTTGAAACACCTTTACATTCCAATCATCTGAATGAAGATTATTAAGTAAATCTACTGTTGTGTTTTGTTGTCCTACATATAATAAATCTCCACTATATGATACATCTATTCCTGTTGATATTGAACCTTCTGAATTTGTTATAAAATATACATTACCTTCATTAGTTGCAATAAATGTATTTATATAACCTAAATTTATACTTTCGTTATATTTTTCTCCAGAACCTCCATTTATTTTTGTTCTATATACTGTGCCATTTGACAAATATAATAATGTATCATCCTTTAGAATATAAAATTTTGTTATTTCAACTGTTTCATCTACAAACTCATCGCTAAAATCTTCATTAAATTCCTCGTTAAATTCTTCATCAAAAGTATTATCTGTCATTTGATCAGAAAAATCATCTATACCATCATTAATTTCTTCAATTTTTGCTTGTACTATTGTTTCTTTTCTTCTTGTAGAAAAATCATATTTTACAATCACAAAGTTTTCTATGTAATATAATGCATTTTTATAATATATCATATTACTTATATTTATTTCTAATTCTTCTATTATCTCAGAATCATCTGTTTTACTGCTTTGATAATCGTAAATCATATAATACTTTTCTTGGGAACCAATATCTTCTTTATATGCTTCATCTACATAACAAAATAACAACTTACCTTCTTCGTACTTTATTCGTATATCTTCACTAAAGCAATATTCATAGGCCTCATTATTATATATAGCCCCTACACTAGTCCAATAACTACTATCATTGATATTAGTATTATTAAATATTTGCTCCATATCAATATTATCTGTTAATTGTTCTACTGGCCAACCATATTCACTAAATTCATCAAATAATTCTGATACACTAATACTATCTGATGAAAAAGAATTACTATATAAATCTGTATATTTTATTCTATATGTTTTTTCTTCTTCATTTGCAGTCATATATACATACAAATACTCATTATCTGTTCCATAAGATGATATTTCATATTCATTTGTCCCTACATTACTCCATGATGCAATTTCTGCTAGTTTTGTCTTAGCACTTACTCCCAATACCTCAAAATCATTTTCATAAAAATATACATAAGTATACCTTGAATTCACTTTTCCTCTAGCAATTGGAGCAAATCCTATGATATTAGCATTGGTACTTTCTGATTCTTCATATATATTGTTACCATCATATCTCTTTGTTTGACCATTTATATGATATACAATATCATCTTCATTGATTACATACATATATTCTATATCACCTTGTTCAACCACATATGTATATCTTTCCCCTGTATGTAAATCTATTGCTTTAATCTTGTTTCTAACTGTGTATACTAATGTGTTAGTATTCTCATTATTAATGATATTTAAATTTTTAGCTTTTCTTACAGATGTTATTATTACTGTGTTCTCATTAGCTTCACCATCATATGTTATATTCTCTCCATCATAACAAATACTTCCACCATCACCTAAATCTAACTCTGTTCCATTATTCATTATGTTAGAAACCTTATTTCCCAATTCATATCCAGCTGAAAAATGTCTATTTGTATTCATGAAATTTAATGGGCCATACTCATCTATAAAATTATAACTTTCATCTTCGTCTATACGAACAAATGACTCTATACTTGGATTATTAAACACATCATTATAATGAATAGCGTATTCTAATGTATCTGTTTCTTCCCCTTGTGTTATGTCAACTTCAAAAGATATTACATCTTTTTTTAATGTATAACCATTAATAGTTGGATCATTAGGTACTGCTTGTTTTAAAATACTATATATATCTTGACCATTGGCAAATATTTGCTCATTGCCTTCTTCATCTGTTGTAAAGTGAAGAATTCCTAAACTTGAAGGAAAATAGTTATCCTGAAGTTGTTCTATTTGAACAGTTTCACACTTATCAAGGTTATACATGTATATCATATTATCTTCTACATAATACAATGACGTATTATTAATCATAAATACCTTCTCTATACTTTTATTTTCAAATCCATTTACTATGCTTTTTTTACCATTGCTCATATTTAATGTTTTTAAAACACCATTTGATGTATAGTAAATTAATACACCTTCACTGGTTTTTGCTATATTTAACTCTTTTATATCCTTATCTTTAGTAAGTACAATTGAATCTCCTTCACTATTACAATATTCCAAATTAATATCATTAACACTCAAAGAATTACCATACCCTACTTCAAGTGTAGTTCCTTCTGATACAATGTTTTCAAAAGTATTACCATATATAGCATTAGCTATTATTATATCCTTGGCTTGTGTGAAATCTAAAGTGCCATCAAACTGATATGTATCTGCATATTCTGAGTTATAACTTATCCAAAAAGAACTTTCTTTTAATTGTCCAAATAAATCTTGTAATGATATTCCGTAATTTAGAGTTCTAGGAATCTCAGTATCAGTACCAGGTATATCAACAGTAAAAAATACATTACCTTCCTTGATTTCTAAAATAGCAAAGTTTTCACAGTTGTTATTATTCATAGTTTCAATTATAGTGCGAATACTATTATTATTCACAAAAATATCTATTCCCTTATCATCTTCTGCAAAGTATATCATTCCATTAGGTGTTGGAATAAATGCATAAGCTGAACTATACATATCCACATTCTCAATTGACTCTGTTCTTATGTCATATTTAAACACTTCATTATTAGTCATACATAAAAGTGTAGACGCATTTATTAAATACATCATATTAATATGTTTATCTTGTAGTTTTTCTATCTTGCCACCGTTAAGATTCTTAACATTTACATACATAGCAATACCTTCACTTGTGTAATAAACCGTATCATCAAGCTTATCTTTCGGTTTATCTAATAAATTAATATTCTTAATATCCTTAGCCCCTTCAACTAAAGATAGTTTTTTCATCTTTGGAAAAAGCCCTAAAAATCCGCCTGAATAATAATGATATTCAAGATTCTTTAACTCCCCATTATCACTTATTAGAAACTTTCCTTCTTCATTAATTTCTAATTTTTTTCCACCATTTAAAATATTATTAACAGGACTTCCAAATGTATATTCGCCCATTTTATAAGGATATTCATACTTTATATCTAGTTTTTTACGCTCCTCATTAACACTTGCTTCATTGGCAAAAGAAACAATACTAAAGGAGCAAATAATACTAACTATAATAGTACTTATAATTACTACTCTAAATGATTTCCTTCTAATACAGTCTTTCTTTAAACTAATTCCCTTTAACATAAAAACTCTCCCTTATTATTAATAACATCCCATAGTTATATATTATATAATCATATAATTAAAAGCCATTCTACTGAATGGCTTTTAATATACTAACACTGCATATAAAACAAGTCAATTTAACTATTTTTATTTAATTAATGTAAATTATTTTTTTATATTATTTAATTTTTAATAATCATAGTCCACATCAATAACTTTACGAATTATATCTTTATTAAACCCTTTTCTATACAATGCTGATAAAGCTTTCATCCTTTTCTCATCCGGAATATTACCATCTGCATCCTGGTACTTTCGAACAAACTTCCTTACTGCAAGTTCCTCTGAATCATCTGACATTTCTTCAAATATAGATTGAATTATATCATTATCTATACCACGTTTTTTTAATTCCATCTTAAGTTCTAGTTTACTTTTTCTACTAGAATTGGCTTCTATATATATCTTACTATACATATAATCATCTACAAAATTATATTCTTCTAAAAATCCCATTACTTTATCAATGATGTTATCATTATAATCCGCTCTTTTTAGCTTAGTTCTTAATTGATGCTTTGAATTAATAGACCTTTCTAAAATTGCTAGAGCCTTTTTCTTGGCTCTAGCAAATATATATTCACTCATAATTAATTCATACATTTCTTCAGTTATATTAGAATCTATATCTAATCCAAGCTTGCGTAATTCACTATTATATAGATATATTGTCTCTCCATTATCTAAGATAACTTTGTTTTTTCTATTCTTTAACTTTTCAATCTCTGTAATAATCATAAGCTACCTATCTATTCTGTTACTTCTCCAGTTTTACTTATCTTTTCTTTTACTTTCTCTTCTGGTTGTTCTTGAAGTGGTTGTTCAAACACTTTTGCTCTAACTTGTGCTTCAACTTCATTAAAGATATCTGGATTCTCTCTTAAGAATACCTTAGCATTCTCACGTCCTTGCCCTATCTTGTTACCATTATATGCATACCATGCACCACTCTTAATAATAATATTATGATTAGCTGCTAAGTCAAGAACATCTCCTTCTCTTGAAATACCTTTACCAAACATAATATCAAATTCAGCTTCTCTAAATGGAGGTGCTACTTTATTCTTAACAACTTTTATTCTTGTTCTATTACCAATAACCTCGCCTGCCATCTTAAGAGCTTCAATTCTTCTAACATCCATTCTTACTGATGAATAAAACTTAAGTGCTCTACCACCTGTAGTTGTCTCTGGATTACCAAACATAATTCCAACTTTTTCTCTTAATTGGTTAATAAATATTACTATACAGTTTGATTTGCTAATTACAGCTGTAAGCTTTCTAAGTGCTTGAGACATAAGTCTAGCTTGAAGTCCTACATGAGAATCACCCATCTCACCATCAATTTCAGCTCTTGGAACTAATGCTGCAACAGAGTCAACAATTACAATATCAACTGCTCCAGATCTAACCATAGTTTCAGTTATCTCTAGTGCTTGTTCTCCATTATCTGGTTGTGAAATATATAAATTATCAATATCTACACCTATATTCTTAGCATAAACTGGATCTAATGCATGTTCAGCATCGATAAATCCTGCTATTCCACCACGCTTTTGAACTTCAGCTACCATATGTAATGCAACAGTTGTTTTACCACTTGATTCTGGACCATATACTTCAATAATTCTTCCCTTTGGAACACCACCTACACCAAGTGCTACATCTAAGCTAAGTGAACCTGTAGGAATAGCCTCTATATTCATATTAGCGCCTTGCTCACCAAGTTTCATAACAGAACCCTTACCATATTGTTTCTCTATCTGTGCTAATGCAGATTCTAATGCTTTCTTCTTGTTATCATCACTCATTATATATATCTCCTTACATAAATAAATTTTAATTTCATTTCCAAAAATTCTCAATTAATTAGTACTATTAATTTATAACACACTAACAAAAAGAATGCAAGTATTTTTTCGAAAATTTGTTCTATTTTTTTATTTTTCTACAATTTTTATCCTTTATTACCATCATTTACAATTATCCTTTGTTAATCTAAGCGAACATTTGTTTCCTGGTTCAAGTCCTTTTATGTTTCTATCACTATTGTACTCCATTTGATAGCATCAGAATCCATGAAGAAAAAAATACTAAAAATTGTAAATAAAGTAAGCACAAAATAAAATCATCACATCATATTCTTTAGTATATAGCATATAATAAAGGGGCTCGAATATGTATGTTAAATGGTGTCTGAGAACCTTAGTACTTAGTGATTTCAAACGCAAGCGCCGAAAGAACTTAGATACTACTAGGTTTGAAGTCAAGTGAAAACATCCATTAAACATATATTCGAACCCGTATTATTGCGTAACTAGTATCGTAACCTCCACTTATGTGGAACAAAAAACCTCTATGTAAACAAGTTAAACTGAGGATAATAGTCAAAATCTATCATCGTTCCAGCTTTACCATTTCTATTCTTTGCGATTTTTACACCTAATGGAATCGGATTTTTACTAATAGTCTCTTCAAGATTAAAATCCTTCTTTCCTTCATTTCTATAACATAGTTCTAAAAGAACATCACTTGAATGGTGCAAAACATCCTTCTCACTATAATTACCTGTATAAAGCAATGAATCATCATCACTATTATTCATTGAGCTAATGGCTAATATTGGTATGTTGTAATCTCTACTGATTCTCTTTAATTCAGCGATATTTTTTACCATATTTTGATTATCAGTTCTTAAAACTTCATCAAATGAAGCTATAACTTGAAGATAATCAATAATTACAACAGCTTTTCTGTTTGCTTTTCTAACTTTATCTAAATGAGATTTAATAGACTCTCTAATTTGTTTTACACTGGTACTATTATCACCTTCATAGATATATATATTAGTTGCAAATTTCTTATAATAATCACATGAATTGGCAATTAATTTCTTATCTTTTGCACTTAATTTTTCATAATTAGATTTAACTGCTATATCACGAATTGTTTTAGCATTATTAAAGTTCTTATTATCCTTATACTCTACTAATGCTGTCAATCTACTTAAACTTTTTGTTATTAACTCTCTTGCAGAAGCTTCTAATGAGAATATCAACACATCTGTTATCTTACTTTCTGAAGCAATATAATCTGCTATTTGAAGAGCAAATGTTGTCTTACCAATTGATCTATATGCATTTAAAACATAAAAACCTGCATACATTCCGCCATCTAAATGTCTATCTAGTTTATTTACACCCGTTGCAATATAAGGTGTGTCAACTTGTTCATTCATAAAATCGTCTAAATACTTAACGTTACTATTGGCTAATTGATATTCATTAACCCTTTCCATTTCATATCTATGAACTTTAACAAGTGCTTGCTTAATACTTCTTACTAGAAGATCTTTATTGCTTAATAACTGCTTATTAATAGACATATCACCTCTAACAAGGTTATATACAATATAATGTTGTCCAAGTGCAGATAATTCTTTATCCAATGCTGTTATTATTTGCAAAATATCATCGTCTGTTTCATCAAGACATAATACTAAAAATCTATTTGATGGCTTCTTTGTTAAAGTATCCACTATTAACTTTGTATTATTTATATTTCCAAAAGCAACTGCATCATATCCACACTCTATAATACTAAGTGCATCTAATTCATCTTCTACTACAAATACTGCGTCATCGCCTTCATATAAAATATCTTCATTAAATATAATAGGCTGTCCAACTGTTTGAACATTAGCAACACCTTTTCCATCGCCAGTATACATAGCAACATAAGTTGTATCTGTTGTTGGTATGATAATTCTTGGTGTTAAAGCTATATATTGCTTTACATCTTCTTTTGTTTCTGGATGAATCCATTCTGCGCAGTACCCTGCATTAAACTTTGTTTGTACTTCTTTACTTATTCCATGCTCTTGTAAATATGAACATTCATCTATATGTTCTAAACACTCCTTATAGAACAATGTATAATTCTTTTCAGCATCTTCATTACCTTTATTTATAACCTTAGATTTTTTCTTCTTTACAGCATTCTTATCCTCATCAACTTCAATACCAAGTTCCTTAGCAACTTCACGCAATACATAATCCTGTCTATTAATATTATATTTTAGACCTATCATATCAATAACGCTTACGCTAGTGAAGCAACCTATAGGACAAGTAAATCTTTGGTCATCATCCTCATCCTTTTTCAACCCATCTTGATCATCATCAGCACCATAATTACAAATAGGACAAATATAACCACCATTTACATTCTTTTGTAAAAGTTCATACTTTCTTTTTTCTATTTCTTCCTTTGCTTCTGCTAATGTCATTATTATATCTCCTTTATTTTATTATATTTTTGGAGTTACAAGATTAATTTCATATCCAGCATCCATTAATCCTTTTATTATACGGCATTTATGTTCATGACCAAATGCCTCTAAAGTAATTGTAAGTTCAACAGCCTCATTTCTATTAATACTTACAAACTGATTATGTTCAAGTTTAATTACATTACCTTGTAAATCAGCTAAAACCTTAGCTACATTCAACAATTCACCTGGTTTATCTGGTAATCTAACGGTAAATGTAAATATTCTTTCTCTTTCTATCAAACCATGTTGTACAACACTGGATACTGTAATAATATCCATGTTACCACCACTTAAAACACTTACTATTTTTTTACCTTCGCAGTTTAAATGATTAAGCGCTGCAACAGTTAATAATCCAGAATTTTCTACTACCATTTTGTGATTTTCTAATATATCTAAAAATGAAACAATTAATTCTTCATCTTCAACTGTAATAATTTCATCTACATTCTCTTTTATATATGGGAAAATATGCTCGCCAGGTGTTTTTACTGCTGTACCATCAGCAATAGTTTGAGCCTTATCTAAAGTTACTATTCTATCCTGTTTTATAGACTCTTGCATACAATTGGCACCTGCAGGTTCTACACCTATAACCTTTATATTAGGATTAAGTTGTTTTGCTAAAGTTGATACTCCTGCAGCTAATCCGCCACCGCCAATTGGTACTAAAATAATATCCACTGTTGGAAGATCTTTAAATATCTCCATAGCTATTGTTCCTTGCCCAGTAGCAACAACTTCATCATCAAAAGGATGAATAAATGTGTATCCTTCCGCTTCTGCTAACTCCATAGCATATTTGCATGCGTCATCATATACATTGCCGTATAGAATAACTTCTGCACCATAACTTTTTGTTCTATTCACTTTTATAAGAGGTGTTGTTGTTGGCATTACAATAATTGCTTTCACTCCATAGTGCTTAGCTGCAAATGCTACACCTTGTGCATGATTTCCAGCTGATGCAGTAATCAACCCTCTTTTTCTTTCTTCTTTTGTTAAAGTACTAATTTTATAAAAAGCACCTCTTACCTTATAAGCTCCTGTAAATTGCATATTCTCTGGTTTTAAATATATCTTATTACCTGTTTGCTCAGTTAAATAGTCACTATACATTAACTTAGTTCTTAAGGCAACTTTTTTTACAATTTCAGTAGCTTCCTCAAATTTATCTAATGTCATTAATATCACTCCTTGCAAGTAAGCTTTATATATTAATATAACATTAATTCCAAAATTTTACAATATTTACCAAATATAAAATCGTCATCTCTTCCCCTAAACATTAATAGTACTTTATACGCATCCTATAAAAATCCTTTTAATTTGAGCTATCGCTCAAATTGGGAATCATTTTGCTCCGCGAAAGTTTTATCCTTTTATCTAGTTTCAAATTTAAGAGAATATAATATATTTTTCTCACCACTTGCGTTCCGTTGCAAAGCGTAACGGTCGTTAAGTTCATACTTCGCATAATAAAATGCTCGTATTCACTAAACGCCGACGGTTTGCAAACCCCGAAAAATATATTATATTCTCTTAAATTTTAACTCTTGCTTAAAGCCATTATAGCTTTTATGTGTAAAATTCTATTATCTTTTTATTATTTTCATGCCATCTTTACGGTTTTTATTGTTATTGGTAGATTTTACTTTCTTTTCTTAGAGTTTAATACCTTATTATTTATGATGACTTATACTAATTAGTGTTATACTTTTATGTAATACAATTAACATAGCAATTATAGATTTACCAAACATAGAATAAATTTATCTATATCTCTCAGTATACAGCAAATAATAAAGGAGCTCGAATGTATATATTTAATGGTGTCTGAGCCCCTCGGTACTTAGTGATTTCAAGCGTCAGCGCAGAAAGAACTTAGTACCCGTTAGGCGCGAAGTCAAGTGAGAACGTCCATTAAATATATATATTCGAACCCGTATTATTGCGTCACTAAAACTGTAAACTCCACTTGCGCAGAGCAAAATACCCCCTAATTTGAGCGATAGCTCAAATTATAAAAATGCCCAAAAATAGTCCCCTGTCAGAATGACAGGGGACTGTTTTTGAATCTTATTCTTCAGTATTTACATCAAACAATGCATTAACAAATGCATCTGAGTCAAATCTCTGTAAATCTTCTATTTGCTCACCTACACCAATATATTTAACTGGTATATTAAGTTCACTTTGTATTGCAATAGCGATTCCACCTTTTGCAGTTCCATCTAATTTAGTAAGAATTATACCTGTTAAATCAGTAACTTCACTAAATTGTTTTGCTTGCATAAGTGCATTCTGACCAGTAGTTCCATCAAGAACTATAAATGATTCTTTTACTGCATCAGGATATTCCTTATCTATAATTCTGCTAATTTTACGAAGTTCCTCCATAAGATTCTTCTTGTTATGAAGTCTTCCTGCTGTATCACATAATAATAAATCTGTATTACGAGCTTTAGCTGCACTAACAGCATCAAATACAACTGCAGCTGGATCTGATCCCTCTTTTTGAGATATTATATCAACTCCAGAACGATTCGACCATTCTGTTAATTGCTCTATTGCAGCAGCTCTAAATGTATCTGCTGCAGCCATAAGAACTTTCTTACCCTCACTTTTGTATCTGCTTGCAAGCTTTCCTGTTGTAGTTGTTTTACCAACACCATTAACACCTATTAATAAAACAACAGCTTTCTTATCTTCAAAATCATAAGCATCTTCTGAAACTTGCATTTGCTCTTTAATACTATTAATTAATAGTTCTTTACATTCCATTGGATCTTTAATTCTATTCTCTTTAACTTTAGCTTTCAAGGATTCAATTATATTCTCTGTTGTATGAATTCCCATATCTGCCATAATTAAAACTTCTTCTAACTCTTCATAAAAATCCTCATTTATACTAGAAAATGCAGAAAATATGCTATTCATAGATGACGCAATGCTATTTCTTGTTTTTTCTAAACCACTAAATAATCTTTTAAAAAATCCTTTTTTTTCTTTTTCAACCATTAATTAAACGTCCTTTCTATACATTCACTTATTTATCAAGCTTATCCTCAATTAAACTAACAGATACAAGTGTAGAAACACCTTTCTCTTGCATTGTAATACCATATAAAATATCTGCTGCATTCATAGTACCACGTCTATGTGTAATAACAATAAATTGAGTATGTTCTGTAAGTTTATTTAAATATTCTGCATATCTCTTAACGTTAGCGTCATCAAGGGCAGCCTCAATTTCGTCAAGAAGACAGAATGGTGAAGGTTTTAAGTTTTGTATTGCAAATAATAATGCTATTGCTGTAAGTGCCTTTTCACCACCTGATAATTGCATCATATTTTGTAATTTCTTACCTGGTGGCTGAGCAATAATTCTAATTCCTGCATCTAGTATATCTGCATCTTCTTCAATCTCAATAGTACCCTTACCACCACCAAATAGTTCTCTAAACACAACATCAAATTGAGATTTTATATATTCGAACTTTTCTTCAAATTGATTTCTCATCTCAACATCTAATTCTTCAATTATAGTAAGTAAAGATTTTTCTGATTCTACTAAATCATCATGTTGAGTCTTTAATAAATCATATCTTTCAACTAAAATCTTATAATCTTCTATTGCATTTACATTAACATCACCTAAATTTTTGATTTTAGTTTTTAATTCTGCAATAGATTTCTTTAATGCTGAATAATTAAGTTCTTCTTCAGTCTTATAGTTTTGGGCTGTACCATATGTAAGTTCATACTCTTCCCACATATAGTTAACATATCCTTCTAATTGTTCATCTAACTTCTCTTTTTGATTATTCAATCTAAAGATTTCCTTATCTAATGAATTCATCTGATTAGATAACTCTTCTCTTTTAGTAAAGAAAGTTTTATGTTTTGATGTAATATCATCTCTTTCTTCAACAGCTTTGGCAATCTCTGCCTCTAATGTTTCTACAGATTCCTTAAGTTTTAAAATTCTCTCGTTATTATCTGTAATTTCTTTTTCTTTAGATTCCATATCTGATTCAGCATTGTCTAACTTGCCTTCTAAATCAAGTTTAGACTCTGTAATTTTAGCAATATCTTCTTTAATACGTTCAATACTAGTAATAGTAAAACGTTTTTTCTGATCCAATGATGATATCTTAATTGCTACATCAGACATTTTACTTGTATAATCTCTTTCGTTCTCACGACTAGAATTCAACTTTTCATTAGTTTCTGTTATAAATTGTTCTTTTTCATCAACTAACTTTTCAATCTCAACAAGTTTATTATTTAACTTTTCTATCTCATTATTCAAGTCTGATTCTTTATTTTGAATATCTGCATTCTCTAAAGAGATTTTCTTGTAGAATTCTTTCTTTTCTTCAAACTTAGAGTTAACTTGCTTCCAATTAATCATTGCTGTATTTTGTTCAATAGATAATTGTTGCAATTTGTTGTTATTATCTAATACTTGTTTCTGTATTTTGTCTCTAGATGAGTTTAATTCTTGTAATTTTGATTTTATGCTATTAACTTCTGCACCTAATTTATTAATTTCCTTTTCTATATCATCAAGCTCACGTCTTCTACTTAATAAGTTACTTGAGTTCCTAAATGCACCACCAGACATAGAACCACCAGGATTCATTAAATCGCCTTCTAGTGTTACAATCTTGAAAGAATTGTTATATTTTTTAGCTATAGAAATTGCATTATCAATATTATCTACAACTAAAACCTTACCTACTAAAGACTTAATTAAGCTTGTAAACTCACTATCTGTGGCAATCAAATCACTAGCAATTCCAATAACACCATTTTCATTAAGTGCATTATTATAAGAAAATTCACCTCTTGCTTTTACAGCTGTTAAAGGTAAAAATGTTGCTCTACCATACTTATTAACCTTTAGAAATTGAATAAGTACTTTTGCTGTATTCTCGTTATCAGTAACAATATTTTGAATACTACCACCAAGTGCTGTTTCAATTGCTTGCTCATACTTAGAATCAACTTTAATAATATCCGCTACAACACCTTTAATACCTTTTTCCTTATCCTTTTGCTCCATAACACGCTTTATACTGTTGCCATAGCCTTCATAACGCTCTGTCATGTTTCGTAAGTTTTCTAGTTTAGAATTATTCTTCATTAAATTGTGTTGCTTATCATTTAAAACTCTAGTATTCTCATCTATCTGAGTTTGAATATTATTCAACTCAGTTTTAAATGACTGATTATCTGAATTTAAGTTGTTAATTTTTTCATTGACTTTATCTAATTCACTTTGATATTCATCTATTTCCTCTTGTATAGCATGTTCTATTGTTTTTTGTTCTAATAATTTTTGAGTTAATTCAACTTTATTAATATTAACTTGCTCTAATAAAGTCTCAACACGCTCTATCTTAGTCTTACATTCTGACTTTTGATTCATTAACTCATAGATTTCATTCTGAACTTCTTCCGTTGCATCAGAATATTCTTGCACCTGCGCTGACAAATTGGAAAAATTACTTGTTATGTCATTTCTTATGCTAATATTCTCTTTAAGTGCCTCTTCTGTTTCTTTAAGCTCATCCTCTGCATTCTTTAATTCTTCTTGTCTTGAGCTTAAATCTTCTTCATAACTATTAATACGCTCTGTATAATGAGTATTATTAAGGTTAAATGATGCTAATTGCTCGTTTAAAACCTTTATCTCACCATCTAATTTCTCTATATTGACTTTTCCATCACTTAAATTGCTCTTTAATTCATCAATATGACTATTTCTTTGTTCTAAATCCTGCTCTAATTTGGAATACTCTTCTTTTGTACTCTCATATTCCTTAGTAACATTCTCTAAATCACTAGTAGCTATAGTTAATTTACTTGCTACTTCTTTTGTTGTGTCATGTATTCTATCATAATCTAATATAAACATATTCACTTCATTAGTTCTAAGAGTATCTCGATAAGACAAGTATTCTCTAGCCGTATCAGATTGTTTCTTTAATGGCTCTACTTGTTTTTCAATTTCACTTAAAATATCTCTTACTCTAGATAAATTAAGTCTTTCTTCTTCTAGATTCTTCTCCGCTGTAGCTTTTCTCTTTTTATATTTTACGATACCAGCTGCTTCATCAAACAATTCACGTCTATCCTCTGGTTTACCACTTAATATTTTGTCAATTTGTCCCTGACCGATAATAGAATAACCATCTTTACCTATACCTGTATCAAAAAACAACTCTTGAATATCTTTAAGTCTACAATTCGTACCGTTAATTAAATACTCACTTTCGCCCGAACGAAATACTCTTCTGGCTACTTTTACTTGGTCATATTCAATTGGTAATACATGGTCTGAATTATCTAAAGTAAGTGCAACATATGCAGAACTTTGAGGCTTTCTAATCTGAGTCCCTGCAAAGATAACATCTTCCATTTTAGCTCCTCTAAGTTGTTTTGCACTTTGCTCACCAAGAACCCATCTAACTGCATCAGATACATTACTTTTCCCACTACCATTAGGTCCAACTATCGCTGTAATTCCATCATTAAAATCAAATACAATTTTATTTGCAAATGACTTAAATCCGTTTATCTCAATACTTTTTAAATACATCTCTTACTCCATTTCAATAACTTAATTATTATGTTTTTTATATTCTAGTATAGCTTTATAAGCTGCACTTTGTTCTGCAGCCTTCTTCGTTTTGCCTTCCCCAGTTGTAGATATACTCTCACCTACCCTTAAGACAACTTGAAATACTTTGTTATGATCTGGTCCAACCTCTCCAACTAATTCATAAGAAATGGCTCCAAGATGTTCTCCTTGAGCAATTTCTTGTAAAATAGTTTTGCTATCGTAAAATAACTTCTTATTATCGATATCATTTAAGATATAATTGTGTACAAATTCTTTAGCTTTATCTAATCCACCATCTAAATATATAGCACCAATTAATGCTTCCATAGCATCAGATACAATAGATGCTCTTTCTCTACCACCTGTTGCTTCTTCACCTTTACCTAATAAAATACAACTAGGTAAATCTATATCCTTTGCACATAAAAATAATGTGGGCTCACAAACCATACTTGCTCTTAATTTTGTAAGTTCACCCTCATTAACATCTGTATAATTCTTATATAGATATTCACTTACTGAAACTTCTAAAACTGCATCCCCTAAAAATTCTAATCTTTCATTATTATCTATCTTAGAATAATTATTCTCATTGGCATATGAACTATGCATCATAGCATTTTTCAAAAGTTTCTTATCATTAAATACATACTTAATTTTATTCTCTATTTCTAGATATTTATCCAAACTCATAATTTCACAAATCCCCCAAAATATTCTTTGTATTTTTTAAAAATTAATGCGAAGACTATACAGCCTTCGCACATAAATTCATATTATTACTAATTAACTGCATTTTTTATTTGTTCAACTGCATCCTTTACAGTTACTATCTTCTCTGCTGCATCGTTAGATATTTCAATGTCAAATTCTTCTTCTATTCCCATAATAATTTGGAATACATCTAATGAATCTGCTCCTAAATCATCTATAAATGTTGAATCCATAGTAATTTCATCTACCTCAACATTTAATACTTCGCTGATAATTGTTTGTAATTTTTCAAATTCCATAATCATTCACCTTTCATAAATTAATCATTGTTAGATATTTTATCTTGTATCTTTCTTTGTATATCTTCTTCATTGAATTGAATACATTGAAAAATTGCATTTTTAATTTCATTAGCAGTAGAACTACCATGTGTTTTAACAACTAGATTATTAAGACCTAACATAGGCGCTCCACCATACTTTTCAACATCAAATTTTTTTACTGTCTCCTTTAATGCAGGCTTACACAGTAACGCACCGATTTTACTCTTAAAAGTGCTCGTTAGACCTTTCTTTATTTCACTAATAAGAGTAGATGCTACACCCTCATATAATTTCAATATTACATTACCTACAAATGCTTCACAAACAATAATATCTACATCACCATTAGGTATATCTCTAGCTTCAATGCTACCTACAAAATTAATATCTGGACAGTTACTTAATAAAGGATATGTTTCTTTTACTAACATATTACCTTTTTCTTCTTCTACACCTATATTAACAATAGCAACCTTAGGCTTATCAATACCTATTACACCTTCCATATAGGCAGTACCCATCTTAGCAAATTGAAGTAAATGATTTGATCTTGCATCAACGTTGGCTCCACAGTCAAGTAACAAAGAAACACCTTTTTTAGTTGGAATAACAGGTGCTAAAGGTGGTCTATCGATTCCCTTTATACGCCCAACTATTAATTGGCCTCCAACCAATACTGCTCCTGTACTACCAGCTGAAAGAAAAGCATCTGCCTTTCCCTCTTTGACTAATTTCATACCAACTACAATTGAAGAATCCTTTTTCCTTCTTATTGCCATTACAGGTGGTTCATTACAAGATATATTCTCAGTAGCATTCACTACTTCTATCTGTTCTTTATTATATTCATACTTAGCAAGTTCTTTATTGATTTCCTCTTCTAAACCTACTAATATAACTTTCACATTATCTGCTTCATTAATGGCATCTATTGTACCTTTAATATTACTTTCTGGAGCGTTATCGCCACCCATAGCATCAACGACAACTTTTATAAACTCACTCATTTTATATCCTCCATCTGTTATCCTACCTCTGCAATAACCTCACTATGCATAGGATTAATATACTAAACTTTATTATATAAATCAATCTATTTTTTGTCTTTTTTGTAAAAATATGTTTTTATAGCTTTTAATCCAAACAGATGTGAACTAACTATCTGTTCTGATGACCCTACAAATAAAATACCATTATCTACCAAAGAATTAGAAAACTTTTGGTAAATTTCATCTTTTGCTTCTTCTATAAAATATATTAAAACATTACGACATACTAATAAATCTATATCTTTTGGATAATCGCTTTTCAACAAATCAATTTTATCAAACTTCACTTTATCCTTAATTTTATCAGAAATACCATACAAATCAAATTCATTCTTCACAAACCACTTTTGATATTCCTCAGGTATTTTTTCAAAATTTTCTAATTTATATACAGCTTTTTTTGCTCTAGATATTATTGTATCATCAATATCTGTAGCTAATATCTCGAAGTCTATTCCATCTTTTAAATTATTAGTTAACAACATAGCTAAACTATATGGTTCTTCACCTGATGAACAAGCTGAACTCCATATCTTTAACTTCTTGTTCTTACAATTAGACATCAAAATAGGGAGTACTTCATTTTTTAAAATATCCCATTGTTCTCCATTTCTAAAGAACTCTGAAACATTAATTGTTAAATACTCCAAAAAAGCTTTATATTCATAATCATCTTTCTTAATTAATTCCATAAACTCCGCATATGAAAGTTTAAAACGTCTATATACATATGTACTTATTCTTCTCTTCATCTGATCTTGTTTGTATTTATTCAAATCCAACTTAGATATTTTAAAAAACTCTGTTTTAAACCACTCATACTCTTTATCATCGAAATTATATTCCATTATTCACCTTTTAACCTTATCATCAAATGACATAAGTCATGTATTTGGCAAAACTCAAAGGACAAAATTCCAAAGACTTGTCAACTTAACTTAAGCTGACAAGTCTTCATTTTATCAATTACTTCTTAACAATTACTTACTCAGCAACATCTTCACTAATTTCAGTTTGTTCTTCAGCAACTACTATATCTTCTGCTTCTTCGGCTTCTTTTTTATCAAGCTCTAATGCTTTAATACTTAAGCTTATCTTTTTATCTTCAAGATTGAAATCAACAACCTTAGCATTAATTATATCACCGATTTTAAGAACATCTGCAGGAACATTAGTATGTTCTAATGATATTTGTGAAACATGTAACAACGCATCAATTCCTGCTTCTAACTCAACAAATGCTCCAAACTCAGTCATTCTAGCAACTTTTCCTTCTACTACAGTTCCTACTGCATATTTTGTAGCTGCTACAGCCCAAGGATTCTCATCATCGAACTTCATGCTAAGAGCAATTTTCTCACCTTTAATTTCTTTAACAAATGCTTTAACAACATCTCCAACTTTATAAGTCTTCTTAGGATTGTCAACTCTTCCCCATGACATTTCTGAAATATGAAGAAGTCCATCAACACCACCTAAATCTATAAAAGCTCCAAAATCAGTTACATTCTTAACAGTTCCTTCTATAACTGAACCTTCACTTATCTTCTCTAATAATGCATTCTTTTGTGCATTCTTCTTAGCTACTAATAATTGTTTTCTATCTCCAATTATTCTTCTTCTCTTTGCATTATATTCTGTAATAACAAATTCTACTTCCATTCCTAAGTATTTGTTTAAATCTTTCTCAAATACATCTGAAACTAAACTTGCAGGGATAAACACAGTACTTTCTTCAAAATCAACTGAAAGTCCACCTGATTGAACTTTTGACACTTTACCTTTAAGTACTTCTTTGCTATTGAATGCTTCTTCTAACTTCTTATTAGCTTTATCCATAGCGATTCTCTTATAAGTTAATAACACTTGACCTTCGCCATCATTAACTTTAAGAACTTTTGCTTGCATAGTATCGCCAACTTTAACAACATCTTTAAGATTAACATCTAAAGAATTAGAATACTCACGTCTTGTAATTATACCATCAGCTTTGTAGTTGATGTTCAAAACAATCTCATCTTCCTTCACATCTATTACAGTACCCTCAACTAGCTGTCCATTGTAGATACTTAGCATTTCCTCTTGTTTTAATAATTCTTCAAAACTCATTTCTGACATTGGTTAAAAACCTCCTTAATTATAGTGTTCGGAGTTGATGCTCCAGCAGTAATTCCCACTTTCGCTTCCGAATCAATTTCATCAAGCTTTAAATCGCTTGACTTTTGTATATAAAATGTATTATTACATTCTTCACTACATATTGCATATAATTTCTGTGTATTCGAACTATTCTTTCCACCTATAACTATCATAACATCAGATTCTTTAGCAAGCTTTACAGTTTCCTTTTGCCTTTCTTCAGTTGCATTACAAATAGTATTCACATCAATTATATCGCTTTTATTAAACCTACTGTATATAGCTTCAATAATTTCTCCATACTTTTTATGATTAAACGTAGTCTGTGACACTACACATATTCTATCGTTATTTATCTCTAAATCGTTAACATCTATTATATCTTCTATAATATGTGTTTTAGATAAACACCATCCTTTTATCCCTTGAACCTCTGGATGAGACGAGTTCCCCACAATAACAATATCTCTATTATCTAAAGAATTATCTCGAACTATTCCATGAATCTTTTTCACAAAAGGGCAAGTAGCATCAACTAATTTAACATCTTTACCCTCAAATATATCATAGACTTCTTTCTCGACACCATGAGACCTTATTATAACCGTTCCGCTCTCTATGGTTTTTAATTCTTCTTTCGTATTAATTACAATTACACCTTTATCTTCAAGGTCTTTAACAACCTCTTCATTATGAATAATCGAACCATACGTATAGACTTGTGTATCCTGTTCGCATTCCGAGTAAACCATATCAACTGCTCGTTTTACTCCAAAACAAAAACCAGCTTTTTCAGCTAATCTAACTTTCAATATATCTCATTCCAATCCAAAAATTAATAGTTACACTTACGTTCTAATCTATCACTTTTTATTATAAACAATTTTTAACTATTTTACAAGTAATTTATCACATTTTTTGCATTATTTTGTAAAAAATTATCTATATCTAACATTTACATTTGTTAGAACCGCCTAAGTCAAGCCTTTTTTTCATTAACTAAGGCTATTAAATGCGCAACTACTTCTTCTATATTCATATTTGAAGTATCAACTAATACAGCATCATCTGCTTGCTTAAGAGGAGCTATTTCTCTATTCATATCTTGATTATCTCTATCTATGATATCCTTTTCTATCTGATTAATATCACATTCTACGCCTCTCTCAGTTAATTCCTTCCATCTTCTTTCAGCCCTTGTTCTAGAAGAAGCTGTAAGATAAATCTTTAAATCTGCATTAGGCAACACACAAGTACCTATATCCCTACCATCCATTAATACATCAGATGTTTCTGCCAATTGCCTCTGCAATTGTAATAGTTTATTTCTTACACAAGCATGTGTTGATACAGCAGAAGTCATAATTCCTACCTTTTCTGTTCTAATATATGAATTAACATTCTCTCCATTTAACATAACTAATTGAGCATTATTCTCATATTCAATTGTTATATTTATCTCATCCAATACTTCTTCAATTCTGTCTATCTCACTTGCGTCGATATCATTACGAATAAGAAATAATGCTATAGCTCTATACATCGCACCAGTATCCACATAAATGAATCCCAATTCCTTAGCTACTGTTTTCGCTATTGTACTTTTCCCAGCTCCAGCTGGTCCATCTATTGCTATATTAAAACTCATTTTATACATCCTTTCAATCCACTTCTACTTAATTTAATATAATTTTCCTGCAAGATATCCTGTTGACCATGCAACTTGAAGATTATACCCTCCAGTTAATGCATCAACATCTATAACTTCTCCTGCAAAATAAACGCCTTTAACAAGTTTAGATTCCATAGTAGATGGATTTATTTCTTTTACTTTAATCCCACCTTTGGTTATAATTGCTTCTGCATAACCTCTAAAACCTGCAAATGTATATCTTAATTTTTTTATAATATTAACTAAGTTTTTTCTTTCTTCCTTAGTTATAAATGACACCTTTTTATTAGGATCTATTCCACTTCTTTCAATAATAACCGGTATTAATTTCTTTGGCAATAACTCATCTAATGAATTCTTAAAATCTTTATTACTCATCTTGGAGAAATCTCTTAACAACCTATCATCTAATTGTTCCACTGTCAAAGCTGGCTTCAAATCGATATTTATATAAATATCACCTATTTCTTTATTCTTTTTCTTAAATTTCTGAATATGTTTTAAAACCACCGGACATGCTGATAATATAACAGGTCCACTAATTCCGAAATGCGTAAATAACATTTCTCCAAAATCTTTATGCAAAATCTTAGCATTATTCTCAACTGATACTTCTATATTTTTAAGAGATAACCCTTGCAATAATGTATGTTCCTCACCTTTTAAATTAAACGGCACCAAACTTGGCGAAAGAGTTTCTATAGTATGGCCAATTTTCTTAGCAAATTCATATCCATCTCCCGTAGAGCCAGTAGATGGATACGACAATCCACCTGTTGCAATTATCAATTTATCGCCATCTACTACCTTAAACTTATTATTATGTTGCACTTTAATAGCTTTAAAAACATCATCCTTAATTATTACATCTTTTACACAAGTATTATATTCTATATTCACTTTTAGTCTTTTCATTTCACGTTGCAATGCAGATATAACATCTGACGATTTATCACTAACAGGAAAAACTCTTTGACCACGTTCAACTTTAGTTTTACATCCTAGCCTATTAAACATATCTATAACATCTTTATTGGTAAAACCATATATAGAGCTATACATAAATTTAGAATTAGTTACTATATTAGAAAATAAATCTTCCACATCACAATCATTTGTAATATTACATCTACCTTTACCTGTAATATATATTTTTTTGCCTGGTTTTTCATTTTTTTCAAACAAATAAACACTATGGCCTTCCTGGGCTGCTGATATTGAAGCCATCATCCCTGCCGCACCGGCTCCTACAATTAATACCTTCATTATTTCACCATATATCTTTATACTCTTTTGCTATCTTTATACATATCATCTCATATGTACAATTTTAATTTATGATTCACCCCAACAACTCTAGTAAATGTTCTATAACCTTCTTCGTTGTCTGTTTTCTTATCTCTGTTCTATTCCCACTAAAATTATACTTTATAACTTCTACATCACCATTAATACAATAACCAACATAAACAAGTCCAACCGGCTTTTGTTCTGTTCCACCTCCTGGGCCTGCAAGTCCCGTAACGCCTACAGCTACATCAGCCCTTGCAATTCCACTTGCACCTTTGGCCATTTCATAGGCTGTTTGTTCACTCACCGCACCAAATTGTACTAATGTTTCTTCTTTAACACCTAAATATCTAACTTTAGCTTCATTGCTATATGTTACATGACATTCATTAACAACATTGGATGCTCCAGAAACATCTACTAAAGCTGAAGAAATCATTCCACCTGTGCATGATTCAGCTGTTGTTATTGTATATTTTAACTCTATTAACCTTGATACTAATTCTTCTACTTTGCTCATTCTACTCCAATTCTATATATAATTTTTTCTACATATTATCATATATGACAAAAATTATTGCTTTTAACAATAACAATTGTTATTGTTACTCTTATTGTGTTCTATGATACAAAAAACTTTCTATTTGAGTAAGTATACTCAACTAATGAAACTACTGTTAATATTACAGAAGCCCACATTAGTACATCTGTAATAATTCTAAATACGCTATTATCTATATTAAGTATCATAAATATTGCCATAAACATCTGTGCATTAGTTTTAACTTTACCAAGCATATTAGCAGCAATAACTTTCCCTTCACCAGCAGCTATAAGTCTAATTCCACTAATAATAAATTCTCTTGCAATAATAATTATAACTACCCATGCTGGAATTCGATCAAGTTCTATAAAAAGAATAAGAGCTGAGCACACCAAAAGTTTATCTGCTAACGGATCCATAAACTTTCCAAAATTAGTTACAATGTTCATCTTTCTGGCTAAATATCCATCAAAGAAATCTGATATACATGCTACACAGAATACAACACATGCTATAATATCTCTATATGGTATAGCACTCTCATCTAATAACATAAGCACCACAAACACTGGTACTAATAAAACTCTAAATAAAGTGATTTTATTAGGTAAATTCATCTTTCTTCCTCCATATCTATACAATTTCTGTTGCGATTAAATCATATCCTTCTGATGCTGTTATTTCAGCAATAATTATATCTCCCGACATATGATTTCTATCACTATTAACAAATACAAGTCCATCTATATTAGGTGCATCCATATATGTACGCCCAACATAAATATCATCGTCAACAATATACCCTTCAATTATAACTTTCATTATATTTCCTTTTAATGATGCCATATAATCAAATGTAATATCTTGTTGCATCTCCATAATTGCGTTTTTTCTAGCTTCTTTTATCTGGTCTTCTACTTGATTCTCCATATCTGCAGCTCTTGTACCCTCTTCAGGAGAATATGCAAATACACCTAATCTTTCAAAGCTCATATCATAAACAAAATCAAGTAAAGTCTCAAAATCTTCTTCTGTTTCACCTGGAAAACCTGTAATAAGAGTTGTTCTTATAACAATATCTTCTATTTCGTTTCTTAATTTTGTAATTATATTAACTAAATCCTGTCTATTAGTTCTGCGTCCCATTTTTCTAAGAATTGCATCAGAAGCATGTTGAATAGGCATATCAATATATTTGCAAATCTTATCTTCTTCCTTAATAACTTGAATTAATTCATCTGTTATCTCTTCAGGATAAGTATATAATATTCTAATCCATTCAAAACCTTCTATCTTACATAATTCTTTTAGAAGTTGAGGCAATCTTTTTTCACCATATATATCTACTCCATATAAAGTAGTTTCTTGAGCAACCAAGATAAGTTCCTTAATTCCTTGGTCTGCAAGATTCTTAGCTTCTTCTAACAATTCCTCCATAGGAACAGATCTAAACTTACCTCTTAGCTTGGGAATTATACAATATGTACAATTCTTATTACATCCTTCTGCAATTTTCAAATAAGAAGTATAACCACCAGTAGTAAGTACACGTTTCTTACCATTCTTTGTTAAATAATTAATATCCTTAAAAGAATTATTAGTTTCTTTATTATTACTATTCAAAATACCATCTAATACTTCTACAATGTCATCATAGGCTGTTGTTCCAATCACCGCATCCACTTCTGGTATCTCTTTTTGAATTTCTTCCTTATATCTTTGAGCTAAACAACCTGTTACAATTAAAACCTTTAACTTACCTTCAGATTTTAATTTAGCCATTTCTATAATATTCTCTATGCTTTCTTCCTTTGCATCGTTTATAAAACAACATGTATTAACTACTATAACATCTGCTTCATATTCATCATCTGTTACAGTATAACCATTCTCACATAGCATACCTAGCATATGTTCACTATCTACTAAATTCTTATCACACCCAAGTGATATAAATAGAATCTTCATTATCGTTCCCCTTTTCTATCCAAACATTACAAATCATTATTCTAACAGAAATCAATATCTCTTTCAATAGATTCAACACAATTCTTCATAAGCATAGCAATTGTCATTGGCCCAACGCCACCAGGAACAGGTGTTATAGCACTAACTACATCTTTAACATCGTCAAAGTCTACATCGCCACACAACTTATTATTTTCATTACGATGAATACCAACATCTATAACAGTTGCACCTTCTTTTACATATTCTTTAGTAATAAACTTAGGTTTACCTATGGCAACAACTAAAATATCAGCTCTTTTTGTCACTTCTTTTAAATCACTTGTTCTTGAATGGCATATAGTAACTGTCCCATTCTCTCTAAGAAGTAACATACTCATTGGCTTACCTACTATATTACTTCTACCAAGAACAACACATTCTTTTCCTTCTATATCAATATTGCTTCTCTTCAACAACTCTATTACCCCTGCTGGTGTACATGAAACAAATCCTTGTTTACCAATGGAAAGTGCACCTACACTCATAGGATGAAACCCATCCACATCTTTAGACGGTGAAATAGCCTTAATCACCTTATCTTCATTTATATGACTAGGCAATGGCAGTTGCACTAATATACCATTCACTTTATTATCTTTGTTCAATTTATCTATTAATTGTAATAATTCTACTTCTGTAGTATCTTCTTTTAACTCATATGCCAACGAATTAATCCCTATATATTCGCATGCTTTTTTCTTATTTCCAACATACACACTTGATGCTGGGTCTTGTCCCACTTGTATAACAGCAAGGCATACTTCTTTACCTTCTTTTTTTAACTGTGCAACCCTATATTTTAATTCATCTTTTATTTCACTAGATATCGCTTTACCATCTATTAATTTCATTCTTTCTCTACCTTTCAATAACTTCTTAATTTAGTTTTCTCAACCTACAGTTTACAATTTTATACTATTTTTCCTTACTTTACAATAAACTTTTTATTTTCATTCAATATTATTTTTTTCCATCAATATTTTTTCTTTCCATCATAAATTATATTTATTCTCAATCACACTATATCTTGAAAATATTTACTGAATTTAGAAATATTTTCAAGATATTTAGCCTAATTTTTAACTTAATCTTCTATATTTTTCCAATATTCTAAAAAATTTATAATATTTATAAATAAATTATAATTTTGCTTGATATCTGAATATTCATATGTTAATATAAACATCGTTAAGTGATTTATATCACTTTCTACTCCCACCCTATTATACGCAAAAAGAGTACCAACTTTTGTTAGTACTCTTTTTTTGTAGCACAAAAACATAAATTACAGAACGGAGAATTATAATGGATTTATTTATAGATAAACTAATATCAGAACAGCCTTATAAAATTATACTAAGCAATAAAACAAATAAAGATAATGAATTCAATAAAATTATTATTACATCTAAAATCATCAAAGGCATCTCAATGTATCAAATTGAAAAATTCACAGGTACTCAGGCATTTCATATAAATATTAATTCTACAGAGTTAGAAAATGTATTATATCAATATATTCCTAATGACTACAAGCAACTTAATGGTTTCTCTAATAACTTTGAATTCAATCTAAAAGTTACTAAAAAAGGGAAGTTTCTAACAAATATAAAAAAAAATACAGCTGTAGAACTCACAAATAATACTTCAGCACACAATAAAGAAAAAAACTACATACTAAAAGAAGGCACTCTTATTCAACCACTTATTGATCTTGGCGTATTCACTAAAGAAGGTAAGATTGTCCGTACAATGTATGATAAATATAAACAAATAAATAAATTTATAGAAATAGTTGAGGACGCTCTTAAAGATTATAAATCTGACACTATCAGAATTATTGATTTTGGATGTGGTAAAAGCTATCTTACATTTATTATGTATTACTACCTTGTGGAACTAAAACATATGAATGTACATATTACAGGTTTAGACTTAAAAGAAAAAGTTATAGACAAATGTAACTCTATAGCTAAAAAATACAACTACAAGAACCTAACTTTTAAACTAGGTAATATTAACTCCTACAAGCATCCTACAGATGTAGATATGGTAGTAACATTACATGCTTGTGATACTGCCACTGATTATGCGCTATACAATGCCATATGCTGGAACGCTAAAATAATACTTTCCGTTCCATGTTGCCAACACGAAATCAATAATACTATGAAAGCTAATACAGCAACACTTTTAACTAGATATGGAATAATAAAAGAACGTACTGCTGCACTTATGACAGATGCAATTCGTGCAAATCTTTTAGAATATATGGGTTATAAAACTAGCGTGTTAGAATTTATAGACATTGAACACTCCCCAAAAAACATATTATTACGAGGAGTAAAAAAAGGCTCAATATCAGATAAGAAAAAACAACAATTACTAAAAGAAATAAAAGTTATCACAAAGGAATTTAATATAAATCCAACCCTATTGAAATTATTGCATCTATAGTTCTCAGTACACAGCATATAATAAAGGGTTCGAATATGTATTCGAACCCATATTATTGCGTCACTAGCACAGTAACCTTCACTTGCATGGAGCCTAATGTTGAATGAATAATTTACGTTTGATTACTCGTGCATCTTGAGAATCTGATGTGTCTAGGTATTTCTTATATCTCCTTTGTACTTGAACTTGATAAGAGTACCAAGTAGTTACCCATCTTTCCTCAACACTATCCCAATAGTCGCCTTCTTCCCAACGAGTCTCCCATTCCCATCTGTATTCCCATTCCCAATAATCAATCTTAGTATATAATATAAAATCTTTAATTCCTGTTTTTATGTTTTTCAAATAATTGTCATTAAAATGTATTACATACTTAGTATTCTCAAGTATTGTGAATGAGGAACCACTACTAGAAACTGTTGAACCTCCTGCTGTTTTTAAAACAAAATTACTAGGACTTACTGTTGAACCAGACTTGTCTTTCAATGTAAATGTAAGAGTTCTTTCTTCTCCAATATTAGTATTAACAGTAAATTCTACTGTTTCTTTATCTAATACTTCAATATCATTCTCATATACTAATGACTCTTTTACATCATCCTCATCTACTCCAGGTGCCGATGGATCTATACTAACCGGTGCACTATCAACAGTAACTGATACCTCGTTAGAGCTTAACCAACCACCTATATTAAGTCCTTCTTTTTGGAAACTAAAATATCCACTACACATCCATATGTTTTTATAGCTTCTTATAGTTGTTAAATCTGTTGCTTTTGTTTGAAGATTAATATTTAAAGTTGATGTCATTCCTTTTTTCAAAGCTCCATCTTTTACAACTACTCTTATCATAGTAACATCTCCATATGATATTCCACGACTACTCATCTCTGCTTTTGTATACCAATCATTTTCAGACAGCGAATTTGCAGATGTATAAGTAAGTCCTGTTTTTGTAGCATATTCAATTGATTTTAAATTACTTCCTACTTCAGATGCCGAACCAGTCAAAGTTAAATCAAATAGCTTACCTGCTTGTCCAGTTACCATTTTTGTATCTAAAACAGATGTCCTCTTTGGTATTGGTATGTAGTATTTTAATCCTGTATCAAAATTATCTGCTTTACTCTTTAATTCCAAACTGTATGTTACAACATTACTTGCTGATTTAATTTTTACTCCTGTTCCTCCACCAGAACCATTTCCAGATATCTCTAATGAACTTTTTAATTCTATATCAGCTTTACCTGTATCTATTACGCATTGAGAATCATTTTGTATATTAATTTTAGCAATATGATCATTTGTTCTGCCATTACCGTTCAAATCATAAGTATCTACTTGTCTAGTCCATCCCCAGTTACCAAATGAATCATTTATTACTTGATAACCTGAACATGACAATATATTAAATGTTGAAAGTGTTGTCATTTGCATATTAGTTGCTGTTGCCATTTTAATTTTAAAATCAACTCTAGCACCACTTGCTATCTCTCCAAGTCTCTCACTACAATATCCAATAGCTATCTTGTCTGACTCTACTATCCAATACTTATGTCCGCTTTTAGCCGCTTTAGATGTAACTGACTTAACTTTTACACTATTTCCATTCTTTAATGTTAGAATAACATCATCCTTATTAAGAGACATTCCATCTGGTAATAACAATCCTATACGCAATATCTCTATTCTCTGAGATGTTCCATATGGATATGCATTAACAAAGAAACTTCCCTCTAATTGTATATCACATCCTGCAAAAGTCCTGTTTGTATCAAATCTGGCACTATCTATTCCCATTGCAGATGTATAATTTGTAGTTACTGATTTTGGTACATTTACATCAATCTTAGGTACCCCATTGTCTGATTCAACAATAACTCTCATTGAATATCTTGAATTACTCTTCATAAACTTACTTTGATATCCATAGTAGTTACCTGTACCAGTGTTATCATACTCTGCTGTATATAATAGACATTTACCACCCGCTACAAATGTGTCTACTGTATGTTTTATTGTTTTAAAAAAATATTTTCGATGTGCCTCAGGCAAGTCTTGACGTGAAAATGTAGTAAATGTATTATGTATCCATCCTGGATATCCATATATTGAGTTTTTAATTTTCACATACCATTTATTTTTTCCATCAATAGTTATTCTATTATGATTTTCATCTACCAAAGTATATTCTACATTGTAATACTGATTAGGACTTGATGATGGCAAGTTAATTGTTGTAACAAGTGTTTCCTTTGGAAATTCAAATGTAAATGTCTTTCTTCCAGTTTCTTTTAAACCTATGTTCTCAAAATATATACCACCTAAAAAGCTTACAGCATCTCTTCCTGTATAATAATGAAGTTGTTTTTCATCATAGATGTGATATATAAAATCCTCCTTGTAACTTGTAGGATATTCAAAATTATCCATATCTTCATCAATCATTGTTACCTTGCTACCATTATTACTAGTTCCTGATATTTTGAAATGCCCTTTTGTAAATGTAATATATTTGGCACTTGTCTTAATACTCTCAGGATATGTAAGTGGTAAGATAAATAAATCTCTTGTATTAAACATAAGATTGTTTAATTTAATCTTTATTTTAGATTCACTTTTTTCTTGTATATCAAAATTCATTCCACCAAAAAAGAATTCTTTATACCACTGTATCTTATTATAGTCATACTTAAGATAATGTTTCTTACCTGAATTATCTTGATAATATGGTATACTAATTTCAATAGTTCCCTCTTTTAAGTATGTAGTCTCAAATTTTTGATTAGTTTCTAGTAATTCAAATTCCAAATCTTTAGTATTAGTTACTGACAAATCATACCTATTAGAATACATAGGATAAAATCCACGTCTTTGAGTACCTTTTCCTGATGTTGCTTTTGATAATTTTAATTTATGTAATTCACCCCTTGAATCGTATACTCCTTTTTTATCTTCATAATTTAATGTTACTGTAATAGGAATTGTAGAAGAATCTGTAAGGGCAGAATTACTCTGTTTATCCCAAAATTTGCTATCATATGCAATTGGAATCTGTATAGTAGTTTGTCCTATATTCTGTCCAATA
The DNA here is from genome assembly GCA_015057455.1 of Lachnospiraceae bacterium. Classification (GTDB taxonomy): domain Bacteria; phylum Bacillota; class Clostridia; order Lachnospirales; family Lachnospiraceae; genus SIG301. The sequence continues at coordinate 54,190 of SVEH01000016.1, forward strand.
TAATATGTTAATGTTCCACTTGTCTTCTCACATGAATATGTAGAACCACCACTATTTACTGAAATAGACGGATTTTTGTGAAAACTTACATCTGTACATCCCACAGGTTTATAATTAATATCTCCATCAAAATAAAACTCTTTTGGTAATACAATTCTAACTGTATGTGCACCTTGTTTCAATTCATGTAATTTCACATCGACTTGAAGATACCTTATGCCGCCTTCTTCCCAATCAGTCATTTTGGCACTACTATCCGTTGTTAAAGAAACACCCTTGCCGCCGCTGGAATACTTACTATTTTGATATAATACAGCTTTAAGCGTATGAGACTTACTTTTCTCATCTGAAAATGCATCTCCCACTGAATTACTTTGTGTATCATTTATTTTAGTTTCTGATACATTCATAACTTTACTAGTTGCTGCCAAAACTAACATTACAACTACTATGCTAGTAAAAAATCTCCTACAATTATTTTCTCTCTTCATATTGTACCTCAAACTTTCACTATGCAACATTATCTCTCTACACTTTTCTTCTGTCCCACACAATCAGTTATATATCAATTACTTAATTAATAAAACCTTTTAAATCAAGTAATTATTTATAAATTTTATCCCCGTTCATTGCGTTTTAACATATAACGCTCCATATTAAAATTATCCTATATTTAAGAAAATAATTCAATTATTATATCCATAATTTCCCATTATAAATATTAATAGGATAGTTAAGACCGTCTTATAATCTTAACTATCCTATATAATTAATTACTATATTAATTTCTGTAATAATTTATCAAGCATCCCTTTACAATAATTTCTCTTTCATCATCTGTAAGGTTCCCTACTTTTAAATCAAATTCTTTTAGTTCTTTTCCTACAATATATGCTTTTATAATTTCTCTCTTTTCTAATATTGCATTCTTAATATCTGGAATAAAGATATAATCATCTTTAGTAAATGGTATATCCATATCTTCATATATAAGTGGCAACATACCCCAGTTAATTAAATTTGAACGATATCTCTTTGTTGCATATTCATGAGCTATATTAGCTAAACCACCTAATACTTTCTGACATGAAGCAGCTTGTTCTCTAGCAGAGCCATCTCCTGGTTTAACTGCATAGATTGTACTTCCTATCTCTGTATTTGAGTAATCTGCATTGAATTTATCTTTTAATAATGAAAAAATCCCTGTCAATCTTACCAATGATTCATTTTGTAAATCACTTGCTTGTCTTGCATGTTCCATTTCTCTAACTTCTTTTGCTTTACCAACATAGCTAGGATCTTTTCTAGACAATGTAAACTCAGCAAGTGCATGTGGATTGGAACGATATGAAGAAGTTTCACCTGATGGTATTAATTCATCTGTTGTTGTAACTTCATCTTTTATTACTGAAACTACCTTTAACAAAATATTATCTGTTAAACTTATCATATCTGGCCAGTTAGCAATTCCTGGTCCAAACTTAACTTCAGCATTCTTATCTGCTTTCTTATATCCATCATATACTCTATTCTCATAGATTCTTCCATCAAAGAAATACTTTGGCTTACTAAAGTTAACATCTATATCACATGCAGATGTTAAATATCCTTTATTAGCAGCAGTTGCTGCTATTGAACGAGCATCCATCAACGCAACAGATGCTATCTGACCATTTGTTACCTTTGATCCCTCTCTATTAGGGAAGTTTCTTGTGGAATGACGAATACTAAGTCCATTATTAGCAGGTACATCACCAGCACCAAAACATGGTCCACAAAAAGCTGTTCTTACAGTTGCACCAGTTGCTAATAACTTAGATATGCTTCCATTATTAATAAGTTCCATATACACAGGTTGTGATGCCGGATAAACGCTTAATGAGAACTCATCATTACCAATATACTTACCATCTAATATGTCTGCTGTATCACAAATATTCTCAAATCCACCACCAGCACAACCAGCTATAACGCCTTGTTCTACATAAAGCTTACCATTTCTTATCTTATCCTTTAGTGTATATTGTACATTATTATTATCTAAACTGATTAAAGCCTTCTTCTCTACTTCATCAAGAATATCATAAAGATTATTATTCAAATCATCAATTGTATATACATTACTTGGATGGAAAGGCATTGCTATCATTGGTTTAATCTTTGATAAATCAACGTATATCATTCCATCATAGTATGTTACACTACTTGGATTTAATTCTTTATATTCTTCTTTTCTACCATGAATTTCAAAGAACTCTTTTACCTTAGTATCTGTTTTCCATATAGATGATAGACAAGTAGTTTCTGTTGTCATAACATCAACTCCAATTCTATAATCAACAGAAAGATTATCTACTCCATCGCCTATAAATTCCATTACTTTATTATTAACATATCCATTACTAAACACTTCACCTATAATAGCTAATGCTATATCTTGCGGTCCAACACCCTTTACTGGCTTACCAGTTAGATATACTGCTATTATTCCTGGTCTATCAATATCATATGTTCTCTTTAGAAGTTGTTTAACAATCTCTGGTCCACCTTCGCCTACTGCCATAGTACCTAAAGCACCATATCTTGTATGACTATCAGAACCCAATATCATCTTTCCACATCCTGCAAGCATCTCTCTTGCATATTGATGTATAACTGCTTGATGAGGTGGTACATATATTCCACCATATCTTTTTGCACATGATAATCCAAACATGTGGTCATCTTCATTAATGGTTCCACCAACAGCACATAAACTATTATGACAATTAGTTAAAACATATGGTACTGGAAATTCATCTAATCCACTTGCTCTAGCTGTTTGAATAATACCTACAAATGTTATGTCATGTGATGTAAGTTTATCAAACTTTATTCTTAGCTTATCCATATTGTCTGATACATTATGATTCTTAAGAATGTTGTACGCTATTGAACCTTTCCCTGCCTCTTCCCTATCTGTATTATGTGATTTAAGCGTATTATCTATAACACCTTGATTACTATCACAATCTTCTATAATTTCATGTCCATTAACAACATAGACACCATTATCATATAATTTAATCATTATGTCACTCCTTTGTTAATCCTTTTCCATTTATTTACAAACATTATATAAGACTTCCCAAAATTTGGCAAGTCTTATAATTACATACCTTTTATTAATTTAAATTATCACAAATTACTTTAATCAATTTCTCCGCCTGTATCGGTTTTCCAAAGTGTAATGTCATTCCTGCTTTTAAAGATTTTTTTACATCTTCTTCATATACATTAGCTGACATTGCAATAATAGGCATTTTCTTTGTATCTTCTCTTTCTAGTTTTCTTATGGCTTTTGTTGCTTCTAAACCATCCATTATTGGCATCATTACGTCCATAAGTATTATATCTATTTCATTTTCCTTTGAGTTTACAACAATATCAAGAGCTTCTTTACCATTACATGCCTTTATTAGTTTAACATCATACTCTTCTAGGATACTTTCTAATATTTCCATATTAATTTCATTATCTTCTACAGCAAGTATAGTTTTATTATTTATGCTATTACTTCCTTGTTCTTTCTCGTCTTCCACTTGCTCACTACACAACTCAAATTCTAATGAAACTATAAATGTGGTACCTTTATCAATTTCACTTGTTAAACCTATTTTTCCGCCCATTGAATCTATATAATTCTTTGCAATTGTCATTCCAAGCCCTGTTCCTTTATAAGTAGTTCTACTTCCACCACTTTCTTGAGTAAAGGAGTCATATATATGTTCTTGAAACTCCTTACTCATTCCAATTCCATTATCTTCTATAATAAAGTCGTATTTTACTTTATTATTATCACATTCTTTTTCTTTTATAATAAAATTCACATATCCATTTTTCTTTGTAAATTTCATTGAATTACCAAGTATATTTATCATTATCTGTTTCAAATGAAGAAAATCGCCATATACACTTGTATGTCCTTTACTATGGAATTCATGAATAAATTCTATATTATTATTCTCTGCTTGTGTTGAAACTATTGATACACATTCATCATATAATTTATTCAAACTTAAAGGTGCTTTATTAACTACTACTTTACCTGTTTCTATTGTAGACATATCAAGTACATCATTAACAAGAGAAACTAAATGATCTGAGGAAATTTTGATTTTATCTAGGCAATTACGTAACTTATCTCTATTGTCAACATTATGTCTTGCTATATCTATCATACCTTCTATACCATTAAGTGGTGTCCTAATATCATGTGACATATGAGCTAAAAAGCTACTTTTTGCTTCATTTGCTGCATTTGCTTCTTCCGCTACTTTAATAAGCATTGAATTTGTATCTTCTTGTAAGTTTATAACATGAGATAGTTTTCTCAAAACTATAGTAACATACACAGTTACAAAAACTAAAAACAATAATGCAACTACTAGTCCTACAATAACATAACTAGTAAAACTTTCTACATTAGTTGAACGACTAGCTATATCGTCTTTTGGAATAAGTTGTAATACATGCCAACCTTCTATATTCTTTAATGGTGTATTCATCATAAAATATTCTAGATTATTTTTATCTTTTACTTCTACTGCATCAGGTTCTGAACTATTAATAAATGTATTAAGTGATGTAATATTTCCTTTTGCATTTACTTTATATTTTTTTAGTACATCATCTACTTGTCCATCATCAATACATACCCTTTTTTTTCCTATTTCAGTATTTCTATAAATAATATGACCGTCTTTATCAGTAATTAATACATTACTTTTATCAGCATAATCTGACAATTCAAATGTACTTTTAAAAATATCAACTGGCTGTGCATAAGCAATATATGTCAATTTAAGCCCCGTATCTAAAATAATTGTATCATTAAATTTTACTGCATAGACAATATATAATCCATTATCAAGAGCTTCTAGTCTATTTATTGCAACAACCTTGTCCTTTCCATCTTTATAAATCCCCTTAGACTTAATTCCGTTCCCCCACACACTTTTTATTCTATCTTGTGTATAATATCCTCCTTCTTCATCAAATACTAAATATTTAAGAGTTGCAACATTAGTTCTTCTTGTCATCCTATTAATAAGATTTAACACTTCCGTTTCTGTCTTAGGCCTAGTCTCTTGAAATACATTTTTTAATGATTGGGTGTAATCCCATTTAAGACGTACAGAATAATCTGTTAATTGCTTATTTTTACTTGCAATTTCCTTTAAATAATTGCATCTTTCATTGATTTGATTTAAATGATAATTCTTTGCATAAAATAACATTCCCAATATTCCCATAAAAACAACAATACACGCAACAGTAATATATATAGCTAAACTTCTACGACTCTTTTCTATGCCATATGCACTAAATTTAGTACTTTTATCCTTAATATCTTCTTTTGTATAATTACTATTCAAATTATTATTTATATTATTATTCATTTTTCCTCTCCAATTAAGGATCTTCGCCTATTATTTTTTTCTATTATTTGCCTACTTTCTTTATTTCATCCTTTAAAATCCTAAAACATTCTAATAATTTAGGTGAAAATAAACCACATTCTCCTCCTACAATAAGATAAAAAGCTTCATCTGGACTTTTTGCAGAACTTGTTATACTATCATTAACCAAATTATCATAGGCATCTACTATTGAAACAATTTGAGCCTCAATAGGTATATCTTCACCTTTAAGTTTATCTGGAAAACCATTACCATCATATCTTTCATGATGACTTCTGCATATATTATATCCAATTTTCTCTACATCTTTATCCCATACATCTTTAATTTTCTCAAACATCTCACTTCCACGAAGAGTATGAGATTTCATATATTCTTCTTCATCTGAAGTTAATTTACCTGGTTTAAATAATATCTTATCAGGTATTGTAATTTTTCCAATATCATGTAATACACTAATATCTGCTATTAATTTCACCTTTTCCTCTGTTAAACCATATTCAGGATACTCATTCATAAGACACATTCCTATCATCTCGCTTAGTTTTTTTACACGTCTTATGTGTGTACCATCTTGATAATCTCTAGATTCAACTATTGTTCCTAAAATTTCTGCAATTTTATCATTATTTTGTTTTAATTTCTTTGTTTGATGAACAAGTAATTTATATTGCTTCTTTATAGTTACTACTTGTTTTTCTACTTGTTCCTCTAATGAATGTCTAAGTTCATATAAATCAACTATATTATCAATTCTCTTTGAAACAATATAAAAATCAAATGGTTTTCTAATGAAGTCAGATGCACCAGCTTTAAAACATTCCTTTTCTACATTCACTGATTCTTCACCTGTAATGAATAAAACAGGAATTCTATCTAGCATTCCTTCTTCATCCATTACTTTTAACACATCTATGCCCTTTAATTTAGGCATATTCATATCCAGTAATGCTACTGATAATTGTTCTTTATATTTTTTCAATAAATCAAGGGCTATTTTTCCATTTTCAGCATGTATAATATCATATTTATCATTTAGCATAACTTCAATCATTTCTCTATCAATTTGTGAATCCTCTGCTAATAATATTTTCTTTCTCATAATATCCACTCTTTCTATCATCTACATTATTTTTTTCTATTTTCATCAAATATATATATCTTTATTTCTATAGATTAAAACTCTTTAAATGTTACACTAACCTTGGATTTATCTGTTTTCTTCTCAATAGTTGCATTTCTAATACCTGGTGAACGCCATGTAGAACTATCTATTGAAATAACTACGCCTTCATAGATATTTCCTTTTACAATAGCTTTACATCCTCTTGCCTTTTCAATATCCCTTTCCATACAATCTCTTTCTGCAAATGCATCTTGCAAATGTTTCTTTTTTACAACTATCGCTTTTTCAATTTTAATAAACATATCCATTACATTACGAACTTCTGGTGGATGTTTCCTTTGTATATCTTCATGAGCACTATTTAATATCTGAATTTCCTTTTCTATATCTGAAATTGATGCTAATATTCTATTATATTTTTGCATAATTTCATCATCTATACCCATTCTTATATCAGTATCCATTCTTGCTATATTACCTAAATTTTCACTTTCAATTCCTTCAAAAGCATAAGTTGTTCCACCTGTTATTGAACCTCTTCGTCCATTTACAATTATTTTCCCGCCTGCTCTTACATTTGAATTAAGTATATTATTAGTGGAAATATCCTTTCCTGCAATAATAATTGCATTTTCAAAATATTTACTACTAACATTATTCTCAGCCTTTACAAAACCTTTATTTGATGCATTAACACCTAACCCAATTTCAACACTTCCACCTGCTGTAATTTCCGCGCCTTCAACAAACCCTTGTACAAATATATCTCCTGTGGCATTTATAACTGATCCAGCACCTACATTCCCTTTTACAATTACATCTCCATTAAAATCTATATTACCAATTGATGGATTAACTTCATCTAGTTCAAACATAGATGTTACTATAAGTTTATTGCCTTTTAATTCAACTTTTCCATTTATTGTAGCCACATATGTTTTTTTGTCGTCTAAAAGTTTGCAACCTTCCATTTCATGTATTCCAAGTTCTTTACCTTTATTAGCTGAAATAGTTCTTCCTCTAACCGTTGTACCATCTGTTCCAGGCGTTGCCTCATGATACTTAGCTACCACCTCTCCTGCTGCAACACATTTATACCATTCTGAATGTGCATAGTCTACAGAACCATCTTCTAGTATTTTAGGCTGACGTTTTCCCTCTATATCAAAGAAATATTCATTATATCCATCCTTACCATCTCTCTGATTAGTTCCTTCTGCCACTAAATATTGATTATATGGATCACTTAATGCATGTTCAATTTCATCTAAATTTATTCCTTCAATAATATCAAATTTATGCAACTCGTCAACTATTTCATCAACAGTAAAATCCATCCCCAATTCACTAATAGCTAAAAATGCTTCCATTTCATCTGGACTAACAGTTATCTCTAATTTCTGGTCATCACCATATACACTAGCTTCATCCTCAAGTTCAAGCATACCGCCCCACATATGCATTCTTTTTTTATGCATTTCATTAGCTGTATACATAAATGAACTATATTGAGAAACATCTAAACCTCTTTCCAAGCCCTTTCTAATCTCTCTCATTTGTTGCCATGTATAATTAACATCATAATACTTAGTTATATCAACTCTGTTTTGAAGACCCTTTCTAATTTGACGCATTTGCTGCCAAGAATATTTTACATCTGCATATAACACAACATCCAAATGCATTTTCAAACCAAGTGCTATTTCTTTAATTGCTTCTCCTCTTAATTCATTATTTATATATGAATAAATATCTATACCATTAATTAAACAATCTCTTATAATTTCTAATTGTTCTTGATCATATTTGTCATGTACAAATGGCATAATATCAATATTACTTCCTATAGACTTACGTATTTGTCGAATGATTCCTGCATCATAATCTATATATGCAAGTAAATTCATGTCGCATTCTAAGCCTTTTCTAATTTCACGCATCTTATCATATGGAATATTTGAATTTGCATATAACTTAGCATCTACTTTACTAATTAAACCTTTTCTAACTTCCATCATTTGCAACCAATCAAGCTCTTTTTTTGCATACAAATCTACAGGTAGTTTAGCCTCTAATCCGAGTCTAATCTCCCTCATTTGAATAGCCATAAATTCAATATCTATATAATGACTTATATCCAATTTTTTTCTCTGACCATATAATATTTCTACTATTTGATCATCTTCATATCCTTTTTGTATTAACTGCTCTTTTGTATACATGCAAATCACTCCATTAGGCCATTTATCATAATTTACAGATTTTTACATATAATCCTATTTTTTATATCGGCCACCATTAAAATAAACCTTAACTTAATAAATATAAAATAAGCTTAATCAGGCCCCTGTCATTCCGACAGGGGCCAATGATACCTACAAATTATAGTTTGTTTATTTTCTTTTTAAAACATTGTTTTTTATATAATTAAGGGTTTCTTTTTCTCCTTTATTAGCAAGCATGTTTAAAAGTTCTTCTAATAATTCTACTGTGTGACTATGCATAATATAATGACTTTTATTTTTCTCATAATATTCTAATGGATTACTATCTTTATATTTATCTCCATAATATGTTTTACAAGCTGCCATTCTATCAATAAACATCTCTACTATATATCTATCAGGCATAGGCATTCCTTGAAGACCTTTACTAGAATCTGAACCAAAATCAATCCAATACTCATAATGATGCTTATTTCGTCCCTTATGATGTAACCATGCAGCAGAATAACCAATTGCTTCTCTTTCAGCTGAATTAGGACTTCTATATCCTTGATAATACTTTGCTCCTGATAAAAATTCTACTGGTGCATACTTTGACATATCATGTAGCAAACCTTGCTTATACATTCCTACCTTAAAACAATATTTCATTACTGTAAACTTATGTTTATTAATCGTTCTTAAATGTCCTATAATATTCAAGTCTAATTTCTTCCTTTCACTATTATCTTATTGTAGCGTAATTATACATCTCTAGCAAAGCATTTTTTGTTCCAAAATAGTTTTTACTTTATAGAGAATAAGAATCTTAGATTGTACTTTAAAACAGAAAAGTAACCATCATTTATTATTTATTCCTATGGAATTAAAGATTCTATAACTATCAATGTATACAAATTGTTCATGATCCAATACTTTTGATGTTTCATTATTATATGCGCATAAATTATTAGTATCTATAAATAATTCTGAAGTAGCCATTCTTAACTTTTCATTATTAAAACATAATTTATCATTATGCCATATACGAACAACGCCATTATTCTGTCCCTTATCATTAACTCTAACATACATTTTAATTTTGTTCCATGCATATTCTTTTATTTGGCCTATATCTGCATATACATCTCCACCTACTTTTGCATCATTAGCTTGATATATTACAGGATATAAATAACCATAATTATTATATGTTAACATTACATGAAATCCTTCTTTGCCAACTTTAGTTGTATTACCATCATAAAATTCACCACCTGCTAATCCACACAAAGCTCCTCCATCTTGATAATCAAATTTATTACCACTTCCATCAAAATAAACTTCATATTCTAATGTATATTGCTTAGATGGTTCTAACTTAGAATTTATCATAGCTCCGCTATTTTCTATTCCAGAACTAAGTGCAGGATACTTTACCCATAACGCATCTTCTTTAACAAACAATCTATCGTTACCTTTAACAAAATTAACATTAAAAAAATCTATTTTAATCTTATCATAAGTATAACTATATTCAGATGATATATTATCAAAATCTACTATTGATGATATATTATCAGATGCTTTAACACTATTATTAGATTTAGTTCCTAATGAACAGGCAACTACTATAAGACCAATTCCACAAGATAGTAATAAACAAGCTTTTATTAAAGCCTTTTTTCTCTTCAAACTACTAACTTCCTCTTTATTATAACCCTTAAAGTTTCCCATGCTATTCCCCTCCTATACATGAAAAAACATATCCCCACATAATAATATTATACTATGTTTTTAATATTTAAGCAACATTATTTTAATACTTTTTTAACATTTTTATTTTAACAATTAAAACAACTATACTTTATATATTTATTTCAACACAAATATATTTTTTATTATATTATATACCTCATCTATGTAACTTACTTTTAAACTTACTTCCTTTGCATATACATTCTTACTCCCTATTAATTTTCCATTGCTATAATATTGCACTTTTCCAATAACTTGATCTTTCTTTACTGGTGCTGTTAATGCCTTTAGTTTTACTTTATAACTTAATTTACTTTTATTTCCCTCTACTTTTATATATTTATAATTCCCGTCCATATAACCATTTATACTAGATGGATTTCCACCTTTTACTTTTACATACCCAAACATTTTATTCTTTATCTTATGTTCATATAAATTAACTTTAGAAAATCCATAATCAAGTAACTTTGCTGCTTCACTATATCTCAATTTATGCTCTGGAGCTCCCATAACAACAGATATTATATCAATCCCCTTCTTCTTTGCTGTTGCTGAAAGACAATACTTTGCAAGAGATGTTGAACCTGTTTTTAAGCCTGTAATTCCTGGATAAGTTCGTACTAACTTATTGGTGTTAGTTAAACCAAACTCTTTCTCTCCCTTTCTAGTTTTATGTACAAATGAATCCATCCATGTAGTGGTGTACTTTGTAATATGAGGATAATTACATATTAATTGTTTAGACATAATCGCAACATCATACGCTGTAGAATAATGTCCTTCTACATCTAAACCACAACAATTAATAAAACTTGTATTGTTCATACCTAATTGTTTAGCTCTTTTATTCATTCGTGCCACAAAGGCTTCTTCTGAGCCTGCTAGATGCTCCGCCATTGCAACTGCTGCATCATTAGCAGACGCTATACTAATACATTTTATCATAGTTTCCACTGGCTGAATTTCTTCTGGTTCTAAAAAAACCTGAGATCCTCCCATACTTGCTGCATGTTCGCTTACTCTCACCTTGTCTGTAAGTTTTATTTTTCCTGCCTCCAAATCTTCATAAATAAGAAGCAATGTCATAATCTTTGTTATACTCGCAGGATTTAGTTTTTCATCTTTTTCCTTCTCATACAAAACAACTCCTGTACTCCCCTCCAATACTACTGCTGACTTAGACTTAATTTCAACACTTTCATCTGAATTTGATGCCATTACATCAGAACATTCACACATTAAAGTTGCTATTGTAAATGCAATAAAAAAAATCATGCATAATATATTATTCTTCAATTTAATCACCTAAATTGTCTTATAATATACTATGCATGTTCCCAACACGCTAGAACTATTTATTTACAATTCTAACCTCAATATTATAAATATTCTTTTTAAAATCCTTAGTTGAATTTTCTCCATTGCTAAACCATTTGGTCCAACAATTCTTTCCATAACATACTCTATATTCAATGTCATACTTATTAGCTAGTTTTTCACTAAGTTTCATTTTAATGCCTCGAATTGGCATATTTCTTGATATTTTCCCTACTGCCTTTCCGCATTTTGCATAAGGCATCCATCCCTGTCCATACACATAGGCGCTATATAGTACATTAGAATCTTCTTGATTTTCTTCTATCTTAATTGCCTCAATTACTTTGTTGTAAATTTCAAATTCATCATCTAATGTATTACTATAGTTACTCCAACCATAATCTTTATAATAAACTTTATAGTTAACATCTATATCATCCGCTGCCTTTGATGTCTGCACAAAAAGACTTCCAGGAAATAGCAATATAACCACTAATAGTGCTATAACTACTAGTCTCCAATTAATTCTTACATTCCCTTTCATGTTATCTCCTCTTAGTCCTCTAATTGTTATTTTATTCAACATTCTAAATGTTTAAACAATTGTTTAATCTTTTATAAACAAAACTATAATCCAAGTAACCATTCATATGCTGGTTTAAAATATATTCTCCATGCACTTTCATTATGTCCCTTTGACATATCTATATTAGTTACAACTTTGTTCGGATCATAACCATTAGCTATTATTGCGTTCTTCATTGGCTCTACATATCCAACTAACTGAGCATCTAAGTCCATACCACCACAGAACATATATATTCTAGGTTGATTTCTATTAGCTAAATTATGTCTCGCCATATAATCTGCAACTGTTTCAGTTGAAACAAATAAAAATGCTGGTGCGAAGCATACTTCATAATCAAATACTTCTGGATACTTCATTGCCATATAAAATGAAATTAATCCACCCATACTACTTCCACCTACACCTGTATGTTTATAATCAGTATAAGTATTATAGTTAGCATCTACATATGGTTTAACTGTATTAACTATAAAGTCTGCATATCTGTCTGCTAAAGATTCTTCATTAACCCAATTAGGCTTCATCTCAGGTTCTCTATAATTGCTATTATCAATACCAACAACTATAGTTCCATCGTATCCTCTTTGCTCCATAAATTCTGTTATTGTTTCATCTATGCCCCATTCACCGCAAAATGATGTTGCATCATCAAAGCAATTCTGTCCATCATGCATATATAAAACAGCATATCTCTTTGATGTATCTTGTGGATTGTATGTCTTAGGTGTCCATATTCTAATAGTTCTCTCTTCTCTTCCTTCGACAATTCTATCCTCTTGTTGATTATAATAATCATTCATATATAACTTAACAATATCTAGATTACCAACCACTGTAGATTGTCTTTTTGATACACTTAAGTTATTATCATGCGTTTCGTTAGCATTTACCTCACTTCTACTCATAAATATCCCACTTCCTACCATAGTTGCAATAAGCATTGCTGATAAAATTACTAACCCTTTTTTCATCTTATGTCTCCTTGATTATTAATACTATTGTACTACACATTTGTAATACATATTAATTCTACACATTTAAGTCAATAAATCAAGGCATTTTAGACAATTTATAAAGGTTTTATTATTTAAAAATATCATTGATAATCTTTATTTATGATACGGTTCATTCTTGTTAATTCTATAGCTTCTATAAATCTGTTCTAGCAATATAACTTTCATTAATTGATGTGGAAAAGTCATTCTTGAAAAACTTAATTTATAATCAGCTCTAGACATAACTGCCTTAGATAATCCAAGCGAACCTCCTATAACAAAAGTAATATTACTATTACCACTTACACCTAAATTATCCATTTTTTTCGCCAATTCTTCTGAGGTTAATTCTTTACCTTCTATAGCAAGTGCAATAACATATGTATCCTTTTTGATATTGTTCATAATTCGTTCACCTTCTACTTCTTTAATTTTCTCATTAACAATATCACTAGCATTATCAGGTGTTTTCTCATCTGCAACCTCAATAAAGTCTAACTTGCAATACTTCGACAATCTTTTTGCATATTCATCTATTGCCATTTTTAAGTACTTTTCTTTAATTTTACCTACTGTAATTACTGTAATTCTCATACTACCTCTCTCTTCTATTTGTTTATAATTGTTAACTATTTCTTTGATTTGTGTACATAATTTGTCCATATTTATATTTTATAATAATATTATAGTTAGTAATAGCTATATCTGAATTATGATTATAACTTTTTTAGATAAATAACACTCTCTTCACATTTTATATAAAAGGACTATCTTTTTCAAGATAGTCCTTTTATATATTACTTAGTTTTTATAAATTACTTAATTTTTCTTACTCTTACAACATTAATTATACGATTTTTAACATCTAAAATCTCAAATACATATCCCATATAACTTACATTACACTTTTCACCATCTTTAGGAATTCTCTTTAATTTTGAAATAAGAAACCCATTAAGTGTTTCATAATTCTCAGCAACTAATTCAACACCTAATTCTTCACTTATATCAACTAAACTTGTAAGTCCTTTAATAATATAATTACCTGAAGCATGTTTTATAATATTTTTCTCTTCTTCATCATACTCATCTAATATATTACCAACAATCTCTTCTAGCATATCTTCAAAACATACGAGACCAGAAGTTTGTCCATATTCATCTACTACAATGGCCATTTGTATCTTATTACTTTGCATATCATTTAACAAACTATCTATGCTCTGTGTCTCTGGAACAAAATATGGCTTTCTAGCTATTTTTTTTAATGATTTCTTATTCTTATCTTCAGAAATACATGCTCTAGCTACATCTTTAAAATGTACAATACCTACTATATTATCTAATTCTTCATTATATAATGGAAATCTAGAACAACTTTTTGATAGCATAAACTCATATGCTTCCTTTAAATCCATTGATGATTCTACTGCGATGATATTTTTTCTATGTGTCATAATATCTCTAACTTCTTTTTCATCAAACTCTATTATTCTATTAATCATTTTAACTTCTTTTTCTTCTAAAACACCCTGTTCATGACCTTCATTAACCATAGATATAATTTCTTCTTCTGTAACATTCTCAACTAATTCTTCTGGTTTTAATCCTATAAATTTTATAAAACCATCAATCATTACTTGATAAAGCCATGTAAATGGTCTAAATATCTTAGTCATAATCATAATTGTGTTAATTGTATTATATGCTTTTCGTTCTGTATTATATAAGGCTAATTTTTTAGGAATTAAACTTCCAACAAGAACTACAAATGATACCAAAATCAACATACATAATATATGTATAATAAACCTTATTATAAAATTTTCTGATACTATTGTTATTAACCAATTATCAATTAAATAATAGATATCTTTACAATATACAAAACCTATAGTCACACTAATTATAGTAATAATTATATCTATTGCATAAATATAACTAGGTGGTTTATTAAATAATTCCAATACTAAATAAGCTGGTTTAGAGTTATTCTCCTCAGCCTCTTTTCTTACTTCATTTTCATTAACATTACCTATTGCTGACTTTGCATTAGATATAATTGCCTTTATAACTAACAACAAAATAATTATTACTATATCTAAAATGGGGTGTAAATCGTCCATTTTATAACCTTCCTTTCGTTATGTATCTAAAGCTAAACTTACCAACAGTGCCCTATCAATTTTCTTCAAAACTTCTTTATCTAAATGACATATTTTCTCTTTTAGCCTAGACTTATCTATAGTCCTAATTTGTTCTAAAAGGATAACTGAATCTTTAACTAATCCATACTTTTGTGAACTTAATTCAATATGTGTTGGCAATTTAGCTTTATTCATCTTTGAAGTTATTGCCACGCAAATTACTGTTGGACTATGTTTATTGCCCATGTCATTTTGTACTATTAATACAGGTCTTATGCCACCTTGCTCTGAACCTACAACTGGTCTTAAATCTGCGTAAAATATATCTCCACGTCTTATAATCACTACATCCACTCCTAATTATTTAATGATTATTAGTATTATTACCATTTTTGACCAGTGTATTCTAAATTCTTTATTTTTTATTTTCTCTTATCTATTTTACTTATATAAATATTAATCATATATAACATTTTATAACCTTTAAACTTTTGTATTAATTAACTTATATACTATGCTATTATAAATTTATATTCTTATAATTTCAAATTTAACGCCATATCAGTACATTCATAATAGTCAAATGTTCCGATTTTTTTATTTTTCTTATAATATACTCTAGGAACTCTCTTTCCTATATCACATACAAATTCATAGTTAAATGACCCAGCTAAACCTGCTATTTCTTCTACTGATATATATTCATCACCATCTCTACCTACTAATGTAACAATATCCCCTTCTTTAACAGATTCAATATCAGTTACATCTACCATAAATTGATCCATACATACACGACCTATTATAGGTGCTGACTTACCATTTATTAAAACTCTTCCTTTTGATGAAAGACTTCTTGCATATCCATCTGCATAACCAACAGGAATAGTTGCCACCTTTGTTGTCTTACTTGTAATATAGGTACTATTATAACTAATCCCTGCTCCAAAACCTACTTCCTTTACATAAGTAACTCTTGAACGAAGTGAATAAGCTGGAGTTAATTCAACATTCTCTTTACATACCTCACTTGATGGATATAATCCATAAGTTGCAATCCCACATCTAACCATATCCATATTACTCTCTGGAATATCAATTGTAGCTGCACTATTTGACATATGTTTAATTGGTATATCAATACCATTCTCTTTTAAATGCTCTAAAAATGCATTAAACTTAAATAACTGTTGATGTGCTCTAAATTTATTCTTCTCATCTGCATTGGCAAAGTGAGTAAATATCCCTTCAACTTCAATATTACTTAATTTAGCAATTTTCCTAATTACTCTTACACTTTTTTCATCATCTTTTAGGCCAATTCTTCCCATTCCTGTGTCAATTTTAATATGAACTTTAGCTGTTTTATTTTGTTTTTTACATTCTTCATTAAGAAGTTTGGCTGATTCATAAGTAAATATAGTCTGAGTAACATCATATTTTACAACTTGCTCATATTGGTCTTTATTAGTTACACCTAATATAAGAATTGGTTTATCAATTCCAGCTTTTCTAAACTCTACTGCTTCTTCAACAATTGCAACACCATAATAATCAACAATTTTATCAATTGTTTTAGCAACTGCAACTGCACCATGACCATAACCATCTGCTTTAAGCACAGCCATAAATTTTGTATTATCATTTATTATATTCTTTAAATTAACAACATTATTATATATTGCATCTAAATCTATCTCTGATTGTACTCTATAGTACTTCTTCATTAGAAATTCCTCCAATCACTTTCTCTATATAACTAAGCAAATCCGTAGCATTTAACGAATATACACTATAATCTTTTGTATACATATCCCCACATAATCCATGAATATATACGCCAAGGGATGCTGCTATATTATTACTACAACCTGTTGCAACTAATCCTGCAATAATTCCACTTAATACATCACCTGAACCACCTGTTGCCATTCCATTATTGCCAGAATTATTAATATATATCTTTTTATTATCAACGGTCATCGTTACTGCATCTTTAATTACCAGTACGCAGCCATTGTAGTTTTCCTTACTTTCATTAGTGTCTATGCGGTTACTATTGTTCTGTTCACTTTCATTAATATCTATACAGTTTTTATACTTCTCAAGTAATTTTTTATACATACATCTAGGATTATATATATTATTTTTTACAAAATCCATAGATTCATCTATCAATCTAGATAATTCTTTTAAATGTGGTGTTAAAATACAATTTCTCAATTCAATATACTCTTCCTTTGCAAGTATATTAATTGCATCTGCATCAACAATAATAGGAATTGAATTGTGATATTTATTTTTAATATATTCAAATGTGTGTAAAACAATACACTTAGAACTTTCACCCATACCTAAACCTGGTCCAATGACAATAGTTGATGCCCAATCAATTGCCTTTTCTAATTTCTTCAGTTCTAATTGAAAATTCTTATATAACTTATCTGTACATGCAATTATATCATCATTTTTAACATTCTTTTCTACTTCCAAATCATACTGCTCATGTTCATAAGTAGTAACAACTGCCTCTGGAACTACTTCCTGAACAATAATTCTATTGGATTCACTTGTAAATACTCTAACAAGCCCAGCTCCCATTTTGTAAGCTGCTTTAGCTGACATACAACATGCTCCAGCCATATTCTTAGTTCCCGCAATAACTAAAACCTTTCCATAATTACCTTTATTAGAATACTTTACTCTCTGTGGTAAATAAGACTGAAAAGAATCCTTTGTATATATATTATATGCATCTTTTTCACATACTGATTCTATTACTTTTTGTGGGAATCCTATATCTTCAATAATTACTTCACCAGCATATTCTTTACCTGGATATAGCAATAGTCCTATTTTACATAATCCAAATGTAATTGTATAATTAGCTCTAACAGCAATTCCCATAACTTTACCTGTTTGAGCACTTATTCCCGATGGTATATCTACTGAATATACCACTTTTTTCGAATTATTTATTTTATCAATAATTTCATAATAATCTCCACTGACATTGCGAGTTAGCCCTATTCCAAATATTGCATCAATTACTATATCATAATTATCTATATTTAAATCATCTATAAACTTAACTCCACAATACTTTGCAATATTTATTTGTTGCCTTGTTTCACTTGTTACATTACTAGACTTACTAACCATATAAACATCAGTATTATAACCCATTTCATGTAATATTCTGGCTATACACACACCATCTCCGCCATTATTACCATTACCACATATGATAATAATGTTAGGAAAATTATTAGTTAAATTATTAATTATATGCTTAACAACACTTCTAGCAGCATTCTCCATCAAAACCATTGACGGAATCCCCACCTTATCAATACTACAACAATCTATTTCTTTCATTAATTTATCATTAACTACATACATTCTACTCCACTTCCTATATATACTCTATTACATGTACTAAATCTACTTAATTTTACATTCATTGTTCATATTATATGACAAAGTCATTAGACTGTCTGTCAAATGAACATTCTCAACAGTTATTCCCTGTGGTACATTCAAATCTACTGGTGCAAAATTCCATATAGCTTTAACCCCTACCTCTACTACAGCAGCTGCAACTCTAACAGCACTATCCTTAGGAACTGTAATAGCAACTATATCCACTTTATTATTTTCTATATACTCTACTAGTTTATCTACAGCAAATACCTCAATTTCATTAATTTTAGTCCCAATAGCATCTAAATTATTATCAAATATAGCTGTAACTTTTATACCAATTTTATAAAAATCTGTATGATTAGATATGGCTCTTCCTACATTACCTGCTCCAATAACAATCATATTACGTTCATTATGTAATTCTAATATATTGCCTATTTCTTCATGCAAATAAGACACATTATATCCATACCCTTGTTGCCCAAATCCACCAAAATTATTAAGATCTTGTCTAATTTGTGATGCAGTTATACTCATAAGCTCACTTAACTTACTTGAAGAAATTCTATCTACACCATTTTCTAACAAATCGCCCAAATATCTATAATATCTGGGTAAACGTTTAATTACCGCTTGTGAAATATTCTTATGTTCCACCATTCCACCTCCGTTTTTTTAATCTCTTTATCTTAAATCATCTTAAATCTTAGAATCTTTCTCACTATCTATATCTTTAGATAAACCTATTGTTCCTTATTATCTTTAATTGCCCTTTAATTACCCTTTATTCTCTATTTATCACTCTTAATTATTAATTGAACTAGGGTAAGTTCTATTAATAAATCTCTAACATCAGATACTATTATTTCTCCCTACAGAATAGTACTCCACCTTAGCATTTTTCATATCTATATAATTGTATATATTACGCCCATCATAAACTAATGGTGTCTTCATATACTCCACATATTCACTAGGTTTAATTTGTTGTATAATCCCCCAATTTGTAAACACAAAACATATATCGGCATCTTCTAGCGCTTTTCTATAATCCTCTGTATATTCAATTATTCCTATAGGAATATTATTTTTCTCTTGATTGGTTATATTTAATTCTACATAATTCTTAAAGTTATCAATACCTACTGGATCAAATGCATAAATATGTGCTCCAGATTCTAATAATAATTTCACATTATCTATGGCAGGAGCTTCTCTTATATCATCCGTACCTTCCTTAAATGTTAATCCTAAAACAGCAACTTTCTTATTAGAAAAATCTTCTAATCTTTTTAAAGCTTTTCTATACAACTGTGTCTTTTGATTTGAATTAACAATATATGCTGCTCGTACAGTTCTAAGATGATATTTTTTATCTTGAGCCATATGAATTAAAGCTTGTGTATCTTTCGGCAAACAACTTCCTCCAAAACCAACACCTGCATTAAGAAAAAACTTACCAATTCTTTCATCATAGGACATTCCCTTTGTAACTTGTTCTATATCAGCTTCATACAAATCACATAAATTAGCAATTTCATTAATATAAGAAATCTTTAAAGCTAAAAAATCATTAGCTGCGTATTTTATCATCTCTGCACTTCTTCTACTTACTTGAACAATAGGTGCTGTGAAATCTCTATAAATTTCTCTAATAACTGCCATAGCCTTATCACTATTAGTTCCTACTATAATTCTTGATCCATTAATCATATCATTAATAGCTGAACCTTGGGATAAAAATTCAGGATTACTAACAACTTCTATATTAATATCATTTTGCAAATTATTATTAATTATTTCTTCTATCTTATCATTTGTCCCAATAGGAACTGTGGATTTAACTAGAACAACACAATCTCTTTTACAATTTAATGCAATCTGTCTTGCAGCTTCATAGACATAATCAAGATTAGCAGACCCATCAGGCATAGAAGGAGTACCTACTCCTATGACAACAACCTCAGAATTCCTATATGCGTTAACAAAATCTGTAGTAAATTCTAATCTATTAGCATTATAATTACTACTAATTAGCTCCTTTAAATTAGGTTCATATATAGGCATAATTCCATTTTTTAATTTTTCTATTTTACTATTATCTATATCTACACTTATAACTTTATGTCCAACTTCAGCAAAACATGCACTTGCTACTAGTCCAACATAACCTATACCTGCCACTGTAATATTCATAATAAAATGCCTCTCTTAACGTTATCCCATTAAAATATAATACCCCACAATTAGACAATAGTCAATAATTTACAATTCTCGAGTTTTCATGTTTTACCCCTGTTTATCATTTCCATACATATCACGCAAAAAGAGTGATACATACATATCACTCTTTTAAAAATAATTACATTTCACATTTCTATTTTTCAATTGAAGTATAAATATTATACATTCAAAACTACACATTGAAATTACATCCTTTTTGACCTTTAGGATAAGCCCTCGACCTATTAGTAACAGTCAGCTACATACATTACTGCACTTCCACCTCTGTCCTATCTACCTCGTGTTCTTCAAGGGGTCTTACAATCTCTAGGATTGGGATA